>NZ_JADDUM010000065.1 GCF_015163715.1 Pseudomonas cyclaminis | reverse complement strand
AGCCCCTCCCACATTCAGGCAATAAAAAAGCCGACCCATAAATGGATCGGCTTGATAACAACCCCGAGGGATTATTACTTGCGGCTAGCTTTTTCAAGCATGCGCAGAGCGCGCTCGTTAGCTTCGTCAGCAGTCTGTTGTGCTTTTTGAGCAGCAGCCAGAGCTTCATCAGCTTTACGGTAGGCTTCGTCTGCACGGGCCTGGGAGCGAGCTGCTGCGTCTTCAGTTGCAGTCAGACGAGCTTCGGTTTCTTTGGAGACGCTGCTGCAACCGGTAGCCAGAACTGCGGCCAGAGCCAGAGCAGAGAATTTCAGAACGTTGTTCATCGTGTTCCCCTTCAAGGACTTTCTATTAAATGGCTACTTTCTCAGAGTGAGCAAATAGCCGGCGTACATACTACCCATTACTTGTAGTAAGTAAACTGACGTAGCGCAAGAAGCAAAAAAAATTCTCGCGCCGAATCTATTTTGGCTAATCTTTTGGAGGTTTGTATAAAAACCGTCCAGTTTTTTTCATTCGGGTGAAGATTGGATCCAGGCTGAAAGGGCCGGCCTGCATGTGTTAAGCCTTGTAAACAGATGAAAATTTATATATCTGCGCCGACACTTACCTTGCGTTCGGCGTTGCTGGGCCTGGCATCTTTTGCGCATGTAGAGGTGACTTTAAGAGCGCCTGTTCGTCTCAAGGTTCAACTGCCGGCAATGTTCAGGCTTTCGATCAGTGTTTGGTCGAGGCCCTTTCTATATCCACCAGCGGCAGGGGATGACGAGTGCGCCTTGAGCAATTGCAGGATTGGTGCCTACTATTCCCTACGTGCTGGTTGTGAGCGCTCAAGGTTTTCTCGTTGTCGAAACCGGCACGGGGTGGCGTAGATGTTCCTTCGCCGGAAAAACATCGGTAAGGTAGGGGTCAGAATTCAAGACCCGCGAGGAGTAGTGATGAGCGAGGCGTTGTCCATCCACCATGACCAGGCTGGTCATCAGTTCGAGACCAATGTGGACGGTCATCGTGCCTATCTGACCTATATGGACCTCGGGAAGCAGACCCTGGATATCTATCGGACCTTCGTGCCCAACGCACTGCGGGGCCGTGGCATTGCGGCGGCGCTGACCGAAGAGGCCCTGAAGTTCGCTGAAGACGCTGGCTACACGGTGATCCCGTCCTGCTCCTATGTCGAACGCTACATGGAGCGCCATCAGCGCCATGCCGCCAAGCTCTGAGCGATCAGCAAGCAATAAAAAACGCCGGGTTTAGCCCGGCGTTTTTGTGTGCGCAATTCAGGTTCAGGTGCGTTTGCGTGTCGGCAATACGTCCTTGAGCTTGGCGTGCATGCTGCGCAGGGTGTTTTCGGTGGCGGCCCAGTCGATGCAGGCATCGGTGATCGACACGCCGTACTGCAAGTCGGCCAGGTCTTTTGGAATGGCCTGGCAACCCCAGTTCAAATGGCTCTCGACCATCAGACCGATGATCGACTGGTTGCCTTCGAGGATCTGGTTGGCAACGTTTTCCATCACCAACGGCTGCAGCGCCGGATCCTTGTTGGAGTTGGCGTGGCTGCAATCGACCATGATGTTCGGCTTGATCTTGGCTTTGTTCAGCGCTTGCTCGCACAACGCAACGCTGACCGAATCATAGTTGGGCTTGCCGTTGCCGCCGCGCAGCACCACGTGACCGTAGGCATTGCCCTTGGTGGTCACGATGGAAACGCCGCCTTCCTGGTTGATGCCCAGGAACCGGTGAGGGCTGGAGACCGATTGCAGTGCGTTGATCGCCACGGTCAGGCCACCGTCGGTGCCGTTCTTGAAGCCCACGGCCGAGGACAGGCCGGACGCCATTTCGCGGTGGGTCTGGGACTCGGTAGTACGTGCGCCGATGGCCGACCAACTGATCAGGTCCTGCAGGTACTGCGGGGAGATCGGGTCCAGTGCTTCGGTAGCGGTGGGCAGGCCCATTTCAGCCAGGTCCAGCAGCAACTGGCGACCGATGTGCAAGCCATCCTGGATCTTGAACGAGTCGTCCAGGTACGGGTCGTTGATCAAGCCTTTCCAGCCGACGGTGGTACGCGGCTTCTCGAAATAGACGCGCATGACCAGGTACAAGGTGTCGGACACTTCTGCCGCCAGCACTTTGAGGCGCTCAGCGTATTCGTGGGCGGCCTTGAGGTCGTGGATCGAGCATGGGCCGATCACCACAAAAAGGCGGTGGTCGGTGCCGTCGAGAATCTCACGGATGACTTCGCGACCCTTGGTGACGGTCTGCAGGGCAGCGTCGCTCAGGGGGATTTCGCGCTTGAGCTGATCGGGCGTGATCAGCGTCTCGTTGGATTCGACGTTTAGGTCATTGATCGGTAAATCAGCCATCGTGTTACTCGTCAGGGTCACGGGTGCCGGCCGCCAGCCATCCCCGTGCGGCGGAGCACAGCATGATTTGGATGCAGGGGGGAGGAACCTTAGCGCGTAACACGGGCCCGCGACAATGGGCAAAGCCCGCTTTAATCCAGTGCTGGCTGCACAAACGCCTCATGGGAGAACTCGCCTGCATGGCGCGACACCCACTCCCGGGCCAGGGCTTCGATCTGCTCGGGCGTCGGTTCGGCATCTTCGTGCTGGCGGCAGTAGCGCTCTATCCGGCATGCTTGCTCGCCCATGCGCGCGCCAAACAATGCATGTTCATCGGTAAATGAGATACCGACGCGGTAGCCGTTTTCCACCTTGCGACACCATGCTATGTAGCCGGGGTATCGGGCGGTGGCGCCCAGGGAAGGGATGCGCAAGTCAACCGCCGTGCCCTGGCGCCAGGCGCGCGGCCAGTTGCAGGCAATGCCACCCAGGCCGTTGGTGAGCAGGCGTTGGCGCGGTATGGCGGGAGAGGGGCGTTGGATTAACTCGACAGCAACATCATCAGGGTGAGGTAAAAAACGACCCATGTACACGGACTCCGAGCACCGTCCTGTAGACGGCGGTGGCAGCAGTATAGTGAAGGAACTGGAATTGACCGACCTGGATATTGACCAGCAATTGCTGGGATTGCCAGGAGTTTCGCTCGTGGTGTTCACCAGCGTAGGATGCTCCAGTTGCCGTTGGGCGCGCCAGCAGTTGCCCGGTTGGCAGTTGCCGGTGGACCGCGTGTGCTGGGTGGATGCCGGGCATAACGGCGGCGCGGTCGAACGCTACCAGATCTTTCATTTGCCCGCGTTGTTCGTGGTGTGCGAGGGTCAGTTCCTCGGGCAATTACAGACACGTCTTACACGTTCTGACCTTGCCAGCGCTGTAAAACAAGCGCTTACCCGTATTCCTGAGGACTTGCCATGACAGCTCAATCGCCACGCATCGGTATTATCGGCACCGGCGCCATTGGTGGTTTCTACGGTGTGATGCTGGCGCGGGCCGGATTCGATGTGCACTTCCTGTTGCGCAGCGAGTACGCGGCGGTCAGCCAGCATGGCCTGCGTGTCAACAGCCACGTGCATGGCCAGTTGCACTTGCAGCCGGTGCAGGCGTATGCAAGCGCTGCCGATATGCCGCCCTGCGACTGGCTGCTGGTGGGCACCAAGTCCACGGGGAACGTGGAGCTTGCGCCGACGCTCGCCCAGGTCGCCGCGCCGGATGCCAAGGTGGTGTTGCTGCAGAACGGCCTGGACGTCGAGGACAGCCTGCGCGAACACCTGCCGCCGTCACTGCATTTGCTGGGTGGGCTGTGCTATATCGGTGTGCACCGCTCGGGCCCCGGTATTGTCGAGCATCAGGCGCTGGGGCGCGTCAACCTGGGCTATCACAGCGGTTCGGCGGCCAACGACGAAGACCTTCAAAAGACCATCGTCGAGGCCGGTGCCGCCTTGTTTCACCAGGCCGGCATCGAGTCCCAGGCCATGGCCAATGTGCATCTGGCGCGCTGGCACAAGCTGGTTTGGAACGTGCCCTTCAACGGCCTCTCTGTCTTGCTGGGCAGCGGCACCACGGCGATGATGGCGGACGAATCCAGCCGCGAGCTGATCCAGGCGCTGATGGCCGAAGTGGTGCAGGGCGCGCACGCCTGCGGCCATGAGATTCCCGCCAGTTACGCTGGGCAGATGTTCACCATGACTGAATCCATGGACGACTACCTGCCGAGCATGTATCACGACCACGTGCACAAACGTGCGCTGGAACTGGCGGCGATCTACGCCCGCCCGCTGGCCGCTGCCAAGGCCGCCGGTTGCGAGTTGCCGCGAATGCAGGCGCTGTACCAGGCCTTGAGCTTTATTGATCGGCATAACCGCTGAGTCGGGGGTAAACGCATGGCGAAGGGATTGGGCGACAAACTGGTGTTGGCGATTTCGTCGCGGGCCTTGTTCGACCTGAGCGACAGCCACAAGGTCTATCTTGCCCAAGGGGTAGAGGCCTATCGCAAATACCAGATCGAACACGAGGAAGAAATCCTCGAACCCGGCGACGCCTTCCCACTGGTCAAGAAGCTGCTGAGCCTCAATGCCAGCCTGGGGCGCGCCCGGGTCGAAGTGGTGCTGGTATCGCGCAACAGTGCCGATACAGGCCTGCGTGTATTCAACTCGATTCAGCACTACGGCCTGGATATTTCCCGCGCTGCTTTCGTAGGAGGGCGTAGTCCCTATCCTTATTTGGCTGCATTTGGTTGCCATCTGTTTCTTTCGACCCATGCTGAAGATGTGCGCAGTGCCCTGGATGCGGGCTTTGCAGCAGCGACGATTCTGTCAGGCGGGCCGCGTCGTGCCTCCAGCGAGGAACTGCACATCGCTTTCGATGGTGACGCAGTGTTGTTTTCCGACGAGTCGGAGCGCGTGTACCAGGCCGACGGGTTGGCGGCGTTCCAGGCCAGCGAACGCGAATCTGCACGCCAGCCGTTGCCAGGCGGTCCCTTCAAGGGGTTCCTGGCGGCGCTGAACCTATTGCAGCGAGAGTTCCCTGACGAGGCCTGCCCGATCCGCACGGCCCTGGTCACCGCCCGCTCGGCGCCGTCTCACGAGCGGGTGATTCGCACGTTGCGTGAGTGGGATATTCGCCTGGACGAGTCGTTGTTCCTTGGCGGCCTGGAGAAGTCCGCGTTTCTGGAGGCGTTTGCCGCTGATGTGTTTTTCGATGACCAGGCCGGTCATTGCGAGAAAGCCAGGGAAGTGGTGGCCACTGGGCACGTGCCCCATGGCATCAGTAATGAATTGAGGATTCAGGCCGAGAGTTAGGCGCGCTGCTAAGCTCATTCAATCTCCTCCAGCCTGGCAGTCCAGGAGGTTTTATGATTCGTTCGATGCTGTACGCCACGGACCTCGGTCTTTACGCGCCGTATGTGATGCAACATGCGCTGGCGCTGGCGCGAACGTTCAAGGCTGACCTGTATGTGATTCACGTGGTCGAGCCGATCGGGCTGTTCGCCGAATCGGTGTTGCAAAGCTACCTTGATGAAGCCGCGTTGAGCGAGTGGCAGAGCCAGGGGCTGAACACGGTGATGGCGACTATCGAGCAGCGGGTGCTCGACAGTTTCCGCGAGGAGTTGGGGGAGGGTGAGCAGGACTTGAAGTTGATCCGTTCGGTACGGGTGATCCAGGGAGATCCGTGCGAGGTGATTCTGGACCAACTGCGCAAACTGTCCGTTGATCTGCTGATAGTCGGCAGTCACAGCCATGCAACGGGGGAGACCACGCCTCTGGGACGTACCGCGGCACGGGTGCTGCAGTTGTCCAGCGTGCCGGTTTACCTGGTGCCGTCGTTACAACGTCGACGCAGTGATGACATGTGATCGGTAGGAAACGATAAAAAGTTCTAGATTTATCTGTCTAACCTTTAATATAGTTATATACCGTCGCTGATACCCGTGGCGTCTATCTGCTTTGAGGGACACATATGAAGCTTCAACAACTGCGCTACATCTGGGAAGTGGCGCACCACGACCTCAACGTTTCCGCTACTGCTCAAAGCCTGTACACCTCGCAACCCGGTATCAGCAAGCAGATCCGCCTGCTCGAAGACGAGTTGGGCGTTGAAGTGTTCGCACGCAGCGGCAAGCACCTGACCCGCGTCACCCCGGCCGGTGAGCGCATCATCACCACCGCCGGCGAGATCCTGCGTAAAGTCGAAAGCATCAAGCAGATTGCCCAGGAGTTCTCCAACGAGAAGAAAGGCACCCTGTCAATCGCCACCACCCACACCCAGGCGCGTTATGCATTGCCTCCGGTGATTCGCGATTTCATCAAGCAATATCCGGACGTGGCCCTGCACATGCACCAGGGTTCGCCGATGCAGATCGCCGAGATGGCCGCTGACGGCACCGTCGATTTTGCCATCGCCACTGAAGCCCTGGAGCTGTTCGGTGATTTGGTGATGATGCCGTGCTATCGCTGGAACCGTTGCGTGGTGGTGCCTCAGGGTCACCCGTTGGCCAAGTTGCCGAAGCTGACCCTCGAAGCCCTGGCCGAATACCCGATCGTGACCTACGTGTTCGGTTTCACCGGCCGTTCCAAGCTGGACGAAGCCTTCAGCCATCGCGGCCTCACGCCGAAAGTCGTGTTCACCGCCGCCGACGCCGACGTGATCAAGACTTACGTGCGCCTGGGCCTGGGCGTGGGTATCGTCGCCAAGATGGCGGTCGACACCAACCTCGACAAAGACCTGGTGGTTCTCGACGCCAGCGAGCTGTTCGAATCCAGCGTGACCAAGATCGGCTTCCGCCGTGGCACGTTCCTGCGGGGCTTCATGTGCGACTTTATCGAGAAGTTTGCGCCGCACCTGACCCGCGAAGTCATGGCCAAGGCGATCCAGTGCCACAACAAGCAGGAGCTGGAAGAGCTGTTCGACGGCGTTGAACTGCCTGTTCACTGAGTGGCTTATCGGGCCTCGGTAACCGTAAACAGTTGCCGAGCGCCTGCCACCAGAATCTCCACCTCATCCCCTTCGAACTTGCCCAGCAGGCTTTTGCCCAAGGGCGAGCGCGGGGTGATGACGGTCACCGGTTGCCCGACCACATCCACCTTCAAGCCCGCAGCATCAGGCGCCAGGAACAGCCATTGCTGGCGACCGTTCTCGTCCTCCAGACCCAATAGTGCACCGACTTCTATCCCTCGCTGATCATCGTAGGCGCGCAGGGGCAGGTTCTGGCACAGCGTCAGCGACTGCTTGATTTCCTCGACCCGTTTGGCTTGCCCGGCCGCTAGATAAGAAGCCTCCAACCCCAAGGTGTCGTATTTGTTCTCTGCGATATTTTCTTCATGAGTCGCGGTTTCGTAGGCGGTCTGCGCGGCGCGTTGGGCTATATCGAGGTCGACGGTGAGCTTTTCCAGGATCAACTGGAGGACGGCGTGCTTATTCATGGCTGTGCTTGATCATTCGCAGAATTGCAGGACATTGGCCCGGCTCTTTTCGTTGGGCGCATTCTGGTCTTGTTGCAGCCAGAACTGGCATTTGGGGTTGGACAGGTTACGGGCGTTGGTACGCGCTTGGTCCAGGCTGTGTTGCTGTTCCTGTTTTTGCAGGTTTTGTTGGTACTGCTCGAACATGCGGTTGGGCGGCTCCGGCGCGACAACGGCCGGTTTACCCAATTGCTGGACCGCCTCGGCCACCGGCGCGAGGCTTTGCGCAAACAGGTAGCGCGAGGCCAGCCAAGTGGTCAGCGCAATGGCGATAAACCCCAGCCATACGCCCAAGGCGATAGCGATGCACAGCTTGAGCAGCGACAAAGGCGCGCTAGAGGGCATGTGGAACTCCTTGCTACGGGGATAATGGCGGCGATTGTCGCACAGCCTCCATGCAGAATAATCGCGATCAAGCCTTCTGCATCGGCGCATTTATGCGGACAATCGAGCCTTTGAGCGTTGGAGCCCGGAATGAAAGCCCGCTGGGATATTTTTTGCAGCGTTGTCGATAACTTCGGCGACATCGGCGTGACGTGGCGCCTGGCCCGGCAATTGGTGGTGGAGCACGGCTGCGAGGTGCGTTTGTGGGTCGATGACCTGCGGGCCTTCGAACGCATGTGCCCCGAGGTGGATGTGCAGCGCGAGCAACAGTGGCAAGAGGGTGTTGATGTGCGCCACTGGCCAGCCGACTGGTCGCCAACCCCTGCCGCTGATGCGGTGATTGCCGCTTTCGCTTGCCAGTTACCGCCTGACTATATGGAAGCCATGGCCGAGTGTGAGCGCACGCCGTTGTGGATGAACCTGGATTATCTCAGCGCCGAGGATTGGGTGGTGGGCTGTCATCGCCTGCCGTCGGTGAAGTTCAAGGGGGTACAAAAATACTTCTTTTTCCCTGGCTTCCGGCCTGGTACGGGTGGTCTGTTGCGTGAGGCCGGGTTGCTGGAACAACGTAGGGCTTTTCAGCGGGATATCGCTGCGCAGCGACAATTCCTGCAATCGCTGGGGGTGTTTCCAACTGATGGTGCGCGTCTGTTCTCACTGTTTGCGTATGAAAATGCCGGGCTGGCCAGTTGGCTGGACGTATTGTCGACGGACGGCGCGCCACTCATCTATTGGTGCCGGAAGGGCGCATCCTCGGTGATGTAGAGCGCTGGCTTGGAGTTGAAGGGCTCGCCGCCGGGGATGTTCATCAGCGTGATGCACTGACCGTGCAGATACTGCCGTTCGTGCGTCAGGAGCAATATGACCACCTGCTGTGGTGCTGCGATTTCAACGCAGTGCGCGGTGAAGACTCGTTCGTGCGCGCCCAGTGGGCCGGGCGCCCGCTGCTGTGGCACATCTATCGCCAGGACGAAGACATCCACCTCGACAAGCTCGATGCCTTCCTGGAGCTGTACACCGGCGCCTTGTCACCGGCTGCAAAGGTGGCGCTGGTCGCGCTTTGGCAGGCCTGGAACACCGAGGGCGACATGGCACAGCCTTGGAAAATGCTGCTGGAACACTGGCCAGAGGTCAGCCAGAACGCCGAAACGTGGTGTCTGGAGCAGGCCTTGCAGGCCGATCTTGCGACGGCGCTGGTACAGTTTTATGAAAGTTGGATATGATACGCCACCTTGATTTTTGTAAATCCCATCCAAATTTCGGATATATGCAATGAAAACTGGTAAAGAACTGAAACCCGGTACAGTGATCCGTCTCGAAAACGACCCTTGGCTGGTTCAGAAAGCTGAGTTCACCAAGTCTGGTCGTAACAGCGCAATCATGAAGACCAAGCTGAAGAACCTGCTGACCGGTTACAAGACCGAGATCGTCTACAGCGCCGATGACAAACTGGACGACGTAATCCTCGACCGTAAAGAAGCGACCCTGTCCTTCATCAGCGGCGACACCTACACGTTCATGGACACCACCGACTACACCATGTACGAATTGAACGCTGAAGATATCGAAGCCGTTCTGCCGTTCGTGGAAGAAGGCATGGAAGACATCTGCGAAGCGATCTTCTTCGAAGAGCGCCTGGTTTCCGTAGAGCTGCCGACCACTATCGTGCGTAAAGTTGCCTACACCGAAGGCTCCGCTCGCGGCGACACTTCGGGCAAGGTAATGAAGCCAGCCAAGCTGGCTAACGGTACCGAGCTGCAGGTAGCTGACTTCATCGAAATCGACGACCTGATCGAGATCGACACCCGCGAAGGCGGTTCGTACAAAGGTCGCGCCAAGAAGTAATTCTGGCCCTGCCGTACGAAATAAAAAGCCCGACCATAAGTCGGGTTTTTTTATGGGCGCTGTTTTTTTACTTCAAGTGTTGCTTCAGCTCCTCCGATGCCTGCAGCAGTGCCGAACGCACCGCCGGCACCTGGCTGACCACGTTGAGCAAACCGTAGTCGTGGATCATGCCGTTGTAACGTACGGCGGTCACCGGCACACCCGCCTCATCCAGTTTGCGGGCATAGGCCTCACCCTCATCACGTAGTACATCGGCACTGGCGGTCTGCACCAGTGCGGGCGGCAGGCCCGAGAGTTGCGCGGTAGTGGCCCGCAGCGGCGAGGCGTAGATCTCGGCACGCTGGTTGGCGTCGGTGGTGTAGTTGTCCCAGAACCACTTCATCATATTTTTGGTGAGGAAGTGCCCTTCGGCGTACTGGTTGTAGGACGCGGTCTCGAAATTGGCGTCAGTCACCGGCCATAACAGCAGCTGGAATTTGATCGCCGGCGTGCCCTTATCCTTGGCCATCAGGCTGACCACGGCCGCCATATTACCGCCGACGCTGTTGCCCGCGACCGCCAGGCGCTTGCCGTCGACATTGATCTCTTTACCGTGTTCGGCCACCCATTTCGTTGCGCCGTACGCCTGGTTGATCGCCACTGGGTAATGCGCCTCGGGTGACGGCGTGTAGTTGACGAACACCGCCACCGCCCCGGAGCCCACGACCAGATCACGCACCAGGCGTTCGTGGGTCGGATAATCCCCCAGCACCCAACCGCCGCCGTGGAAGAACATGAACACCGGCAATGTGCCTTTGACCCCGGCCGGACGCACGATGGTCAGGTCCAGCGGCTTGCCATCGACCTGGATGGTCTTTTGGCTCACGTCGGCCTTGGGCAGCGTCAGCTTCACCCCGGCTTGGGCGCCGGTCAGCACCGCACGCGCTTCCTTGGGCGTCAATTGTTCCATCGGCTTGCCGGTGCCGGCGTTCAATACATCCAGGAAAGCCTGGGTGTTGTGCTCAACGTCGCCATTGGCGGCGAAAGCGTGGCTGATGGACAAGGCGAGCAGGGTGCCGGTGAGCGCTTTACCAAATGTGTTCATGTTCTTCTCCTTGAGCAGCAGCGTGGGTTAGACGGTTACATGCAGGCGCACGTCGACGTTGCCACGGGTGGCGTTGGAGTACGGGCAGACTTGGTGAGCTGCGTCGACCAGACTTTGCGCGTCATCCTGCGCCAGGCCTGGCAGGCTGATATGCAGGTCGATGTCCAGGCCGAAACCGCCGGGGATCTGGCCGATGCCGACGTGGGCAGTGATCGAGGCGTCATCCGGGATTTTGCGTTGGGTCTGGCTGGCGACGAATTTCAGGGCGCCGATGAAGCAGGCCGAGTAGCCGGCAGCGAACAGTTGTTCCGGGTTGGTCGCCTGGCCACCGGCGCCGCCCAGTTGTTTTGGCGTGGAGAGTTTGACGTCGAGGATGTTATCGCTGGAAACAGCGCGACCATCACGGCCGCCGGTGGCGGTGGCTACTGCGGTATAGAGCGTTTGCATGGTGTCGTCCTCTTGGGTATTTAGCGCTAAATGTTTGCGCGCTAAGTAGTTGGTGAGGCGAATGTATAGCGCTAATGTTTAGCGCGCAAGATAAATTTGGAAATATTTTTCGTGAACCGCCAAATATCCATGTGGGAGGGACAAATCGAATCGTCGCACCGCCTTCCCACATTTTTATTGCTATTGGGCGTGTTAAACGGCGCTTTGCAGGTTGCTGCGCAACACAATCAGATCCGCTTGCAGCTTGCGCAATTGCTCCAACTCCAACCCGCTGGCCCCAAGGATGCACTGTGGAATACCCATGGCCTTGTCCTGCAAGGCACGGCCGGCGGTGGTCAGTTCCACCACCACCACGCGTTCATCCTCGCGGTTGCGGGTGCGGCTGAGCAGGCCTTCGGCTTCCAGGCGTTTGAGCAGTGGCGTCAGGGAGCCAGGGTCCGTGAGCAGGCGGCTGCTGATTTCGCCGACAGTCAAACCGTCCTCTTCCCACAACACCATCATGGCCAAGTACTGCGGATACGTCAGGCCGAGCGCTTGCAGCAGGGGCTTGTAGACCTTCGTCATCAGCAATGAAGTGGAGTGCAGCGCGAAACACAGCTGGTTGTTCAGCATCAGGGATTCGCACGGATCAGGATTTTTGCTCATGGCGGTGCCTTAAATACGTGTATGGGCTGGAATCTAGCGAGCAAATCTTTAATGCGCCAGACAATTCTCTCCAGGCGGTCAGACCAGGCCGCTCTGCAGTGCCAGATCCCATGGCGGGACAGGGCTGAAACGGGATTTGAGGTATTCCAGCAGCAAGCGGCTGCGTGCGTTGGCCTGTTGTTCCAGGCGCAGGGCATAGATCCCGGAGGTTTCCGGGCTGGGTAGACCATCTTCGCAAAACAGCGGCAGCAATTCGCCACGCACCAGGTATTCGCTGGCCAGCCAAGTGGGTAGGTGGGCGATACCCAGGCCGGCCAAGGCGCCTGAGAGCAACGCTTCGGCGTTGTTGGCGCTCATGCGGATGCGCTGTGGGCGGTAGGTCGCACGGCGCCCGTCCAGTTCGAAGCGCCACGCGAACATCGGTGCCAGGCCGTCCCAGTCCAGGCCATCATGATCACTCAACTCCCGGGGATGGATCGGTGTGCCACGGCTTTTGAGGTAGGCCGGGCTGGCGCAGGCGATACGCACGATGCTGGCCAGGGGCGTGGCGATCAGACGGGTATCGACGATATGCCCGGCCCGCAGCACCAGATCGACCTTGCCAAGATGCGCGCCCTGCATATCCACAAAACTATCGATCAGATGCAGGTGCACATCCAGGCCGGGGTACACCTTCAGGAAATCCGCAATCACTGGCGCCAGGTGCCGTCGACCAAACGCTGCGGGCGCATCCACGCGGATCAAACCCTCCGGCGCGTGGCTCAGGGACACCGCTTCAGCCCGGGCCAGTTGCAACTCGCTGACAATCCGCCGCGCCCGTTCTGCAAACGCCAGACCCGCCGGCGTCGGTACTACCGCGTGGGTACTGCGCTGGAACAAGCGGCTGCCCACGGAGCTTTCCAGGCTGTCGATGCGCCGCGCCACCGCTGAGGGCGTCAGCGGGTGACGGCGTGCGGCGGCGGAAAAGCTGCCGGTTTCCAGTACATCGAGAAACAGACTCAACTGGTCGGTAAGGGTATTGGGGTTCATGGCTCATTGCTTATGCAAGATTGGCACAGCCATTGTGCGTTGCTGTGCGTTTCCGCGCCAGGGCCGACTGCGTAGCATGCAAGGCCTTGGAATGTGGAGTAACGAGCGGTGTGGGATTTAGCGATGTACCTGGTATTGGGCGCGGCCCTGGGCACGGTAGGCGGGCTGTTTGGCATCGGCGGCGGGCTGATTGCGATCCCGGTGCTCGGCGTATTGTTTGGCCTGGATCAGCAGATCGCCCAGGGCACCGCGCTGGTGATGGTGGTGCCAAATGTGATGCTCGCCCTGTGGCGTTATCACCAGCGCAACCGGATTGAACTGCGTCACGCGCTGCCGCTGGGCATCATGGGTTTCAGCTTTGCCTGGCTGGGCTCGATCTGGGCAGTGGGCCTGGATGCGGGGGCGATGCGGATTGGCTTTATTGCTTTTCTGGTGGCGTTGTCGGCCTACAACCTGTTGCGCATGTTCACCCGCAACGCACCGCCGACCGCGCAGATGCGTTACTCCTGGCCCTGGCTGGGCGTGCTGGGCGCCGCGTCCGGCGCCATGGGCGGCTTATTTGGTGTAGGTGGGGCCGTGGTGGCCACGCCGGTACTGACCAGTGTGTTCGGCACCACCCAAGTGGTCGCCCAAGGCTTGTCCCTGGCCTTGGCCCTGCCCAGCACCGGCGTGACCCTGGTCACCTACGCCTGGCACCACGAAGTGGATTGGATGATCGGCATACCCCTGGCGGTCGGTGGCCTGCTCAGTATCAGTTGGGGCGTGAAAGTTGCTCACGCATTGCCCGAGCGTCTGTTGCGTGGCCTGTTCTGCGGCTTCCTGGTGGTGTGCGCGGTGATGCTGACATTTAAAGTCTGAAGCCTTCCAGAATGTACTCGGCCAGGCATTCGGTGATCGGCGAGGTGATGTGCGGGTTGCGCAGCAAGTGCAGATTCATCGACGGCAGCGGTGGGAACCCCTCGTCGCTGCCGAGCACACGCAAGTCGTCAGTCACCAGGCTTTCCATGCAGATCATCGCGGCGAGGCCGGCACTCACCACCGCCTGGATCGCCGCGACGTTGGTGCTGTGGTACGCCAGGCGATAGTCCCGGCCGGAGGCATCCAGTGCGGCACGGGTCCACTGCGTATACAGGCAGTCGTCGCCGGAAACCGCCAGGGGCACGGCATCGTGTTCCTCCACGCAGAAGCACGGCGCTGCGGCCCAGACCATTCGCTCAGTGCGCAACAGTTCGCCGATTTCTTTGCCGGGCTCGCGGCTGATCACGGTCAGTGCCAGGTCCCGCCGCTGCATCAGCACCGTTGACGACTCGCAATGCAACTCGATCTGAATCAGCGGGTACGCCTTGGAAAATTGCTTGAGGATCCCCGGCAGGAAGCGCATCACGTAGTCGTCCGGCGTGCCGATCCGCACCAGCCCCACCATATGCGGCTCGCGCAGGGTGTTGAACACCTCGCTGTGCAGTTTCAGGATGCGCCGCGCATAACCCAGCAGCACCTGGCCCTCAGGTGTCAGTCGGACCTGCCGGCCATCGCGCTCGAACAGCTTGCGCTGCAACACGTCTTCTTCCAGACGCTTCATCTGCATGCTCACCGCCGACTGGGTGCGGTTGATCAGTTCGCCGGCACGGGTGAAACCGCCTTGGTCAGCGATGGCGACGAAGGTGCGCAGCACTTCAGTGTCGATGCTTGGGTAGTCGGACAATCGATCAATCTCCGAGATGTATTGCATAAGAAACATTCGTTGGATTGATCATAGTGCCCCGCACACACTGACGTCATCCCCAAGGGAGGGCGAGAAGATGAAAGGTCAGAAAGGTTATGTGTTGATGGTGAAGCGGCCTTTTGCCGGTTTGTTTCAAAGGGTTGCCCGCTGGCAGACATTGCGCCACGAACGCCAGATGCTGGCGAGCATGAGCGATGATGCGCTCAAGGACATCGGCCTCAGCCGCGCCGATGTGGAGCAGGAAACCCATCGGCATTTCTGGGAAGACCCGCTGCGAAAATGACCCGGGATGCAGTAGGGTAGGTCGCGAGCCCTCAAGGAGATTTCCATGCTCGCCGACCTGTCCTTTTCACTCAAGCAAGCTCGACGCATGGCGCTGGCGGCCCAGGGTTTTTCCGGGCGCCAGCCGCCTGCGCAGATCAAGGCCGCGCACCTCAACCGATTGATCGAACGCCTGGGCGTGTTGCAGATTGATTCGGTCAACGCCGTGGTGCGTTCCCATTACCTGCCGCTGTTTTCCCGTCTGGGTCACTATTCCCCTTTACTGCTTGAGGAGGCTGCCTGGAGCCGGGGTCGGCGGCGTTCGCTGTTCGAATACTGGGGGCATGAAGCCTCGCTATTGCCCATGGCGTTATACCCGTTGATGCGGTGGCGCATGGCGCGGGCGCGGCAGGGCCAGGGTATTTATGCGCAGATGGCGCGTTTTGGGCGCGAGCAGCAGGCCATCATTCAGCGTGTGCTCAAGACCGTTGAACAACAGGGCGCACTCGGCGCCGGCAGCCTGTCCACCCGTGAAGAGCGCGCCGGCCCCTGGTGGGACTGGAGCAATGAAAAGCACGCGCTGGAATGGTTGTTCGCTGCCGGGCTGGTCACCGTTGCCGGTCGACGCGGTTTCGAGCGCCTCTACGACTTGCCCGAGCGCGTCATGCCCGATGACATTCTTCAGCAAACCCCGTTGGCGGAAGCCGAGGCCCAGCGTGGGTTGTTGCTGCACAGTGCCACTGCCCTGGGGGTCAGCACTGAAAAAGATTTGCGTGATTACTTTCGCCTCGACCCTGCCGACAGTCGCGCCCGTCTGGCTGAGTTGGTGGAGAACGGCCAATTGCTGACCTGCCGGGTTCAGGGCTGGAAGCAGTCGGCATACTGCCTGCCGGAGCCAAAAGTGCCGCGCAAAGTAGCGGCCAGCGCCTTGCTGTCGCCCTTTGACTCGTTGATCTGGGAGCGCGCCCGCACTGAGCGCCTGTTCGATTTCCGTTACCGCCTGGAGATCTACACCCCGCAAGACAAACGGGTGTATGGCTATTACGTACTGCCGTTTTTGCACAACGAGCGGATCGCCGCACGCGTCGACCTGCGGGCCGAACGCGCCAATGGGCGTTTGGCGGTGCATGCGGTGCACGAGGAAGAGCCGGGGCTGGATGAGGAAGGGATGCTGGCGCTGGCGCAGCACCTGTGGCAAATGGCGCAATGGCTGGGGCTTGGGCAGGTGCAGATCAATTGCCAACGGCCAAGTGCCGCTCGGCTGCGGCTTGCTGGGCTCTAGGGCCCCATCGGGGGCAAGCCCCCTCCCACAATTTGACTGCGTTCACCGCTCCAAATGTGGGAGGGGGCTTGCCCCCGATAGCGTCCGCCCAGACCACCCAGGTCTCAGCGCTTGACCTGTTTCAAGGTCTCGGCAATCAAAAACGCCAACTCCAGCGACTGATCGGCATTCATCCGTGGGTCGCAATGGGTGTGATAGCGGTCCGACAAGCCATCCTCGGTAATCGGCCGCGCGCCGCCGATGCACTCGGTGACGTTCTGCCCCGTCATCTCGATATGAATTCCGCCGGCATAGCTGCCCTCGGCCTGGTGCACCTGGAAGAACTCTTTCACTTCGCCGAGGATCTGCGCAAAGTCGCGGGTCTTGTAGCCGCTGCTGGCCTTGATGGTGTTGCCATGCATCGGGTCCGAGCTCCACAGCACCTGCTTGCCTTCGCGCTGTACGGCGCGGATCAGGTTGGGCAGGTGGTCGCCGACCTTGCCCGCGCCCATGCGGGCGATCAGGTTCAAGCGGCCTGGATCGTTGTCCGGGTTGAGGATGTCGATCAGACGGATCAGGTCGTCGGGGTTCATGCTCGGGCCGACCTTGACCCCGATCGGGTTGTTTACGCCGCGCAGGAATTCGACGTGGGCGCCATCCAACTGACGGGTGCGGTCGCCGATCCACAGCATATGGGCCGAACAGTCGTAGTAGTCGTTGGTCAGGCTGTCACGGCGTACGAAGGCTTGTTCGTAGTTCAGCAGCAGCGCCTCGTGGGCGGTGAAGAAGCTGGTTTCGCGCAGTTGCGGCGAGCTGTCCATACCGCAGGCACGCATGAAGGCCAGGGTTTCGTCGATGCGGTCCGCCAGTTGGCTGTACTTCTCGGCCAGAGCGGAGTTGGCGATGAAGTCCAGGTTCCACTGATGCACCTGGTGCAGGTCGGCGAAACCACCCTGGGCGAAGGCGCGCAGCAGGTTGAGGGTGGCGGTGGACTGGTGGTACGACTGCAACAGGCGGTCCGGGTCCGGTACGCGGCTTTTTTCGTCAAAGCCGATGCCGTTGACGATATCGCCACGGTAGGCGGGCAGGGTGATGCCGTCGATGGTCTCGTCGTTGGATGAGCGCGGCTTGGCGAACTGGCCGGCCATGCGCCCGACTTTCACCACCGGGCAGCCGGCGGCGAAGGTCATCACAATCGCCATCTGCAACAACACCTTGAAGGTGTCGCGGATTTTTGCAGCGGAAAACTCAACGAAGCTTTCGGCGCAGTCACCGCCTTGCAGCAGGAAGGCGCGACCCTGAGTCACTTCGGCAAACTGGCGGCGCAACTCACGGGCTTCCCCGGCAAACACCAGCGGCGGGTAGCTGGCCAGGCTCTGCTCCACCCGCAACAGGTGTGCAGCGTCCGGGTACTGGGGTTGTTGCTGGATCGGCAGGGCGCGCCAGCTGTCGGGGCTCCAGGGTTGGCTCATCATGAACTCGATTGGCTGATTGACGGTGGGGCGCCAATGTTATCAGCAATTAGTGCGTGACCTGCTGCTGCCGGTTGGCCGACAATCGCGCCTTTGGCGTAGAGCAAACCCGTTAGGAGTAGTGATGACAGAGGAGCGTGTCGAGCGCCTGCTGGCCGAGGTCCATGATGACTTCGGCATGATCCGTGTGCTCGAAGTGGCCGATTACCGGTTTCTCGAATTCGGCGACGCCATCGAGCAGAGCTGCGTGTTCACCGCCGATCCGAGCTGGCTGGAGTACGACTACACCCGTGCGATGCTGATCGGCGCGTTGTGCCATGAACAGCCGGAAAGCGCGTTGTTCCTCGGTCTCGGCGCTGGCACGTTGACCCAGGCGTGCCTGAAGTTCTTGCCCCTGGAAGACGTCGAAGCCATCGAGCTGCGCCCGGATGTGCCACGTCTGGCCATCGAGTACTTGGGGTTGGACGATGATCCGCGCCTGTATATCCGCATCGGCGACGCCCTGGAATTGCTGGAGACTGCCGAATCGGCCGACCTGATTTTCGTCGACCTTTATACCGATGTGGGCCCAGGCGTCGGCCACCTGGCCTGGACCTTCCTGGAAAACTGCCAGAAAAAGCTCAACCCCGGTGGTTGGCTGGTGATCAACCAGTGGGCGACTGACGACGGTAAGCCACTGGGCGCGGCTTTGTTGCGTGGGCTGTATCACCGGCATTACTGGGAGCTGCCGGTGAAGGAGGGCAATGTGATTTTGCTGGTGCCTTCGGAGTTGGATCAGGTCCTGGATCTCGATGCGCTGTCGGCACGCGCGCAAGCCCTTGCCCCCCGACTGGGCTATTCGTTGCAGCCGTTGATCAAGGCGATTCGGCCGGCTACTTAGTCGCCTGTATCGACGCCATCGGGGGCAAGCCCGCTCCCACATTGGACTGCATTCCCCTGTGGGAGGGGGCTTGCCCCCGATGGCGCCGGTATTGCCCACTCAAATGCCTTTGAACACCCCAGGCCGCTTCTCGATCATCGCCCGTACACCTTCCTTGGCGTCTGCACTGTTGAACAGCTTGTCGACCATTGGCGGCAATGCGGCGGCGGCCACCGTCTCACCCTCCATGCGCGCCAGCCGTGCCGACATCAGGGTAGCCTGCACGCCCAGTGGCGCCTGGCGGGCAATGCGGTTGGCCAGTTCAATGGCGCGGGGCAGCAAGTCTTCGCTGGCCATCACTTCCTGCACCAGACCCAGGCGCAGGGCTTCATGGGCGTCGAACTCATCGCCAGTGAGCAGCCAGCGCATGGCGTTGCCCCATCCGGCGATCTGATGGAGGCGCAATGTCGCACCGCCAAACGGAAAGATCCCACGCTGTACTTCCATCTGCGCAAAGCGCGTGTTGCTCGCACAGAGGTTGATATCCGCCGCCAGCATCAATTCGATACCGATGGTCAGGCAGTAGCCTTGGGCGGCGACGATCACCGGTTTGCTTACCCGCGGACCGGCGAACACGCCCCACGGATCGCAGCCCCCCAGCGGCGGTTGCCAGCCGCCGGCCATCACCGCGCTGACATTGGCCAGGTCCAGCCCGGCGGTGAAGTGGTCGCCGTGGGCAAAGACGACAGCGACCCGTGCTGCGTCGTTTCGATCAAATTCGCCATACGCCAGGCTCAGCTCGTTAAGCAAATTCAGGTCAAAGGCATTGCGCTTGGCCACCCGGTCCAGGCCCAACAGCAGGACATGGCCCTGGAGTTCACGGCTGACGCGGCTGCTGCTGGCTTGATTCATCGGGTGTGCCCTCGGGCGCAGGGAAGGATTTCGGACCAAAGGTCTCGAACATGGGGTGAATCGTTTAAGCGTTATCACCAACAGGGCCGGGCCTTTGAAAAATAGACCCTGGCCGGCTTATCTGCAAAGACTGTGACGCAGCGCGGTTTATCGGTGCTTTGCGATAAAAAAAGCTCCCTTTTTCAGGTATTTCCGGTATAGTGCGCGCCGGCCTTTAACCGGGCCGCGTTTAGGTAGCGCAATTCCCCGAAGTCAGCTTCGGCTGCATGTCCGCACAGCGGACTCTCCCTTGACGAATCTTTTTCATTCATTCGTTTTCGCAAATCCCCGCCGACAAAGCAGCCAGGGCGACTCTTGAGTCTCAACACGGCATGCGCAGCTTTGGAGCATGGGTCTTTGCGGATGCACTTAGAGGCAGACCCATGACCCAGGAAACCGGCGGCTTCGCCGCTTTTAATCTTAACCCGAACATTCTTGCTGCCGTCATTGCGACCGGCTACGAAGAACCTTCGGCGATTCAGCAGCAATCGATCCCGATCATCATGGCCGGCCAGGACATGATTGGCCAGGCGCAAACCGGTACCGGTAAAACCGCCGCGTTCGCCCTGCCTATCCTGCACTGCATCGATCCTGCCAAGCGCGAGCCGCAAGCCCTGATCCTGGCGCCAACCCGAGAGTTGGCGCTGCAAGTAGCAACCGCTTTTGAAACCTACGCCAAGCAAATGCCAGGCGTTACCGTTGTTGCCGTTTACGGCGGCGCGCCGATGGGCCCGCAACTGAAAGCCATCCGTAATGGCGCTCAGATCGTTGTGGCGACCCCAGGCCGCCTGTGCGACCACCTGCGTCGCGACGAAAAAGTACTGTCGACCGTGAACCACCTGGTTCTCGACGAAGCTGACGAAATGTTGAAGCTGGGCTTCATGGATGACCTGGAAGTCATCTTCAAGGCGCTGCCACCGACCCGTCAGACCGTACTGTTCTCGGCCACTCTGCCACAGTCGATCCGTGCCATTGCCGAACGCCACCTGCGCGATCCGCAACACGTGAAGATTCAGACCAAGACTCAGACCGTTACCGCGATCGAACAGGCTCACCTGTTGGTTCACGCTGACCAGAAGACCTCGGCTGTATTGAGCCTGCTGGAAGTCGAAGACTTCGACGCCCTGATCATGTTCGTGCGCACCAAGCAAGCGACCCTGGACCTGGCCAGTGCCCTGGAAGCCAAAGGCTACAAAGCCGCTGCGCTGAACGGTGACATCGCCCAGAACCAACGTGAGCGCGTGATCGACTCCCTCAAGGATGGCCGTCTGGACATCGTTGTAGCGACCGATGTAGCCGCTCGTGGTCTCGACGTTCCACGTATCACCCACGTGTTCAACGTTGACATGCCTTACGATCCAGAGTCCTACGTTCACCGTATCGGCCGTACCGGCCGTGCGGGTCGCGAAGGTCGCGCACTGTTGCTGGTGACTCCACGTGAGCGCCGCATGCTGCAAGTGATCGAGCGTGTAACCGGTCAGAAAGTTGCCGAAGTCCGCCTGCCGGATGCCCAGGCTGTTCTCGATGCCCGCATCAAGAAACTGACCAACAGCCTGTCGCCACTGGTGGCTGACGCTGAATCGACCCACGGCGACCTGCTGGACCGCCTGACCGCCGATATCGGCTGCACCCCACGTGCCCTGGCTGCAGCCCTGCTGCGCAAGGCAACCAATGGTCAGGCCCTGACCCTGGCGGCCATCGAGAAAGAGCGCCCGCTGGTACCGAACAACGCGCCACGCGGTGATCGTCCAGAGCGTACTGGCGACCGTCCAGATCGTGGTGATCGTGAGCGTCGTGCTCCGGTTCCATTGGCTGAAGGTCGTGCTCGTTGCCGTACCGCGCTGGGTGCGCGTGACGGTATCGCTGCCAAGAACCTGCTGGGCGCTATCCTCAACGAGGGTGGCCTGGCACGTGAAGCCATTGGTCGCATCCAGGTCCGTGACAGCTTCTCCCTGGTGGAGCTGCCGGAAGACGGTCTGGAAAAGCTGCTGACCAAGCTGAAAGACACTCGCGTTGCCGGTAAGCAGTTGAAGCTGCGTCGCTACCGCGAAGATTGATCCGCCCTTGGGCTGATTGATCGCACATAAAAAATCCCCGACTGGTTCGGGGATTTTTTATGCCCGGCGTTGGGTGCGTACGCAAGTGCTACCCGCTTGGTGGGGTAGTGCTTCATAGGGTGGAGGGTGGTTAGGTGTTTTCTGAAATATAGGTTTTCGTTGTCAGCTAATGATCAAGTCAGGCTTAAGAAAAGTCCGGGTGTATGGGTGACTTGTCTGGCAGCCCGCTTGTAAATAAGTCATTAATTTCGAGTGATTGAACTCACTGGAAAGAGGCTGTAGTTGTTATGCGCGTTGATAACTCACACCGTCCCCCATCAAAAATACCTGAGCCCATTATTCATTCTCCCGTGCAACCATCCGTTAATACGGCTGGTGAGCCACGCAATGATCAGCACCAACAACATACAAATAGCTTTCGGTCGTCAGGGGGCTCTAGTGTGTTGACTGATGCTGCGAGGCGTGTAAAAAAAGAAGTTTCCTCGCAAGCGGTTTCGCCCACGGTCACAGTCCATAATTCAAAGCTTGATACAGTGAGCGATCCAAAACTCGAAATCAAGAAGCAAGCCACAGCCCCCAATGGGCTATATAAGGTGAATTACTCAGTGCCCTCGCCGCACCCTGGGTTGAGCAATATCACGTTCCCAATGAGTATTGACGAAGGCCTCCAAAGAAAGACACACAAGGATCCGGGTATTTATCACGCGATGCAATTTGTCGTTAATGACAGCGGTGGCAAGCGTCTCGGTGGCGGCTATATAGGGATGCAGCCACGTGGAGATGGCAAGGCGCTGGTTACATTTTCCGGATACGGTCCGCATTTCAAAGCGCCGCAAGGTCGCGCCGAGTTTGATGGGGGGAAGGGCGCCAGCAATAGCACATTGGTCGATTTTAAGTTTGGGAATAAATATAACCTGACGGTGGAGCGGGACCCTCAAAACCCCCAGCGGTTGAGCGCTTATATTCAGGATGTCACGGATCCCGATAACTTGGGCTCCAAGCAGCACGTTCAAGATCTTGATGTCGACAGAAAAGTTGCACTGGCTGGCAGAGACGTTGGGTTTGTTGAGCAGTATGGCGCGAAAATAAACCGAAGTTCGCAGATTGCTCCAGCGGGCGGCAGTTTTTCAGCACCCTTTACTACAGACGAAAAGGGCAATGTTAAAACGGGCGTCATTAACAGTGATGGTTTTTACGGCAGGTATAAGAACTCGATGGTGGGTAACGAGCAGATTACCAAAGAGTCCGGTGCAGGAAAGGAAATCCACTTCTCCTTTCAAGGCGTGGGCTCTGAAAAGAAAGCCTAGCCTGTGTACTTGATATTGCAGGGCTATCGGCCCTGTCAACCGAATCGGTAGATATCCATGCCCAGCGCGCCCAGGGTGAAGCCCTGGTGCGCCACGCTGAAATCGCCACCGGCACCTCGCGCAAAATACAGCGGCAACAGGTGTTCATCACTGGGATGGTTGCGCACGGCATTCGGTGCCTGACGACGATAATCGTGCAATGCGGTTTCATCGTTGGCCGCCAGCTTGTCGACGACCCAATCGCGAAACGCCAGCGCCCATGGCGTGATGGTCTCGGGTCCGGCGTGCCAGTCAAGCTCACCGAGGTTATGGGTGATGCTGCCCGAACCGATCAGCAATACGCCTTGCTCGCGCAGGCTAGCCAAGGCATGCCCGACGCGGGTCTGCAGGGCCGGGCCCATGTGACTGGGCAGGGACACCTGCACCACCGGGATATCTGCCGCCGGGTACATCAGCGACAGCGGCACCCAGGTGCCATGGTCGAAGGGGCGACGGTCGTCAATGCGCGCATTCAGGCCATCGGCGTGTAACAGTTGGACAATCTCGCGGGCCAGTTGTGGGTCGCCCGGCGCCGGGTATTGCACGGCAAACAGTTCACGGGGGAAGCCGCCGAAGTCGTGCCAGGTTTCCGGTGCGGCGCTGCCGCTGACGAGCAACTCCTGGCTTTCCCAATGCGCCGACACCACCACGATTGCCTTCGGGCGGGGCAGCTCGGCCGCCAGGCGTTGCAGCGCCGGGCCGCTGGCGCCGGGTTGCAGGGCGAGCATGGGCGAACCGTGGGAGATAAACAGGCTAGGGAGCATAAGTGGGGTCCTGAGCGTTAACATGGGCCCATCTTCAATCAGATCATTGATCTAAATCTAATATAAGTTTTAGTGCCTTTTGATCGAGATTTCTGGGGGATCCATGGAACCTAAGTTTTGGCAGGAGCGCTGGGCGCGCAATCAGATCGGCTTCCATCTGCCCGAGGTCAACCCTTACCTGCAACGGCATTGGCTTTCGTTGGGGCTTGCTGAGGGGGCCAAAGTGCTGGTGCCGCTGTGTGGCAAAAGCCTGGACCTGATGTGGCTGGCCAGCCACGGTTATCGTGTGCTCGGCGTTGAATTGTCGGACCAGGCGGTTGAAGCCTTCTTCGCCGAGCAGAACCTGACGCCGCGAATCACTCGGCACGGCGTGTTCAAGGTGTACCAGGCTGATTTGATCGAAGTGTGGTGCGGCGATTTCTTCGCCATGGACGCTGAGGCACTGGCTGATTGCACCGCGCTTTACGACCGCGCCGCACTGATCGCCTTGCCACCGCTGATGCGCGCGCAGTACGCCGAGCATCTGAACGCCTTTCTGCGGCCAGGCTGCCAAGGGTTGCTCATCACCCTCGACTACGACCAGACGCAAAAGGCTGGCCCGCCGTTTGCGGTGACGGATGACGAGGTGAAGGTGCTGCTGGGCACGCACTGGAGCCTGCAGGTGATCGAGGAGCAAGACGTCCTGGGTGAGAGCTGGAAGTTCGTGCAGGACGGCGTCACGGGCTTGGACGAGCGCGTCTACAAAATGGCGCGGGTATAAAGGGGCGCCCACAAAAAAGGGGCGATCCGATCACCCCTTTTTGCTTTGCCGTGTTATCAGCCCCGGCGACGTAGCGCGTCAATACGCTCTTCCAGCGGTGGGTGGCTCATGAACATGCGTGCCAGGCCCTGTTTGACACCGCCGTTGATGCCAAAGGCGGTCAGGCTGTCAGGCATGTGCACCGGCAGGCCCTGCTCGGAGCGCAGGCGTTGCAGCGCACTGATCATTGCGCTGGTGCCCGCCAGGCGTGCGCCGGCTTCGTCTGCCCGGAACTCGCGTTTGCGCGAGAACCACATCACGATCGCACTGGCCAGGAAGCCCAGTACCACTTCGGCGAAGATGGTCGCCACGAAGTAGGCGATACCGCGACCGCCTTCGTTCTTGAAGATCACCTTGTCGACAAAATTACCGATGATCCGCGCAAAGAACATCACGAAGGTGTTCACCACGCCCTGCACCAGTGCCAGGGTGATCATGTCGCCGTTGGCAACGTGACCAATCTCGTGCGCGAGGACTGCCTTCACTTCATCGGGCGAGAAACGTTCGAGCAAGCCCTGGCTGACGGCCACGAGCGCGTCGTTCTTGTTCCAGCCCGTCGCAAAGGCGTTGGCCTCATAAGCAGGGAAAATCCCCACTTCGGGCATTTTGATACCTGCCTCTTGGGACAACTGCTCCACGGTTTGCATCAGCCATTGTTCATGGCGGGTGCGTGGTTGGGTGATGACTTGGGTGCTGGTGCTCATCTTCGCCATCCACTTGGAGATGAACAGCGAGAACAGTGAGCCGGCAAAACCAAAGACCGCACAGAAAATCAGCAGCTGATTGAGGTTCAGATCAACCCCGTTGGCCGCCATGAACCCGTTGAAGCCGAAAAGGCTCAGGGTGATGCTGGCAATCAGCACGACCGCCAGGTTGGTGGCCAAGAACAGCAGGATGCGCATCATGGTTGTAGAGTTCTCCTCATGCTTAATATGTCGCGTACTGCGGGGTATATAAGGTGCGGCATGGGGTGATTCAACCGAGCGACTATTTCAAACTGTGTCCTACAGCTCGAATGTAGAGTCTTGAAGGGATTTTCCGATCGGGAATGCTACCCGTTATAAGTCGTTCATTGTCTTGTGGCCCAACAATTATAGGGGGCTTGGGGCTATAGAGTGGCAAAGGCGGTGTGAGGGGAGGGGGAAGACAGAGAAGTGTTGCCAGATAATCGCTGTACGACCGAATGCCGGTCGTACAGCGCCATATCCACTACTGGCGATAGGACTTGAGGAAATTGCCTATACGTCCAATCGCCATATCCAGGTCATCCACGCGCGGCAAGGTCACCACGCGGAAGTGATCCGGCCACGGCCAGTTGAACGCGGTGCCCTGCACCACCAGTAGTTTTTCCGACAGCAGCAAGTCGAGCACGAACTTCTCGTCGTTGAGGATCGGGCACACCTTCGGGTCGATCCGTGGGAACGCGTACAGCGCACCCATGGGTTTCACGCAGCTCACGCCCGGAATCGCGTTGAGCAGTTCCCACGTGCGGTTGCGCTGCTCCAGCAGGCGGCCCTGGGGCAGTACCAGGTCATTGATGCTCTGGTAGCCGCCCAGTGCGGTCTGGATCGCGTGTTGGCTTGGCACGTTGGCACACAGGCGCATGTTGGCCAGCATGTCGATACCTTCGATGTAGCTCTGGGCGTTGTGCTTGGGACCGGAGATGGCGATCCAGCCGGAGCGGAAGCCCGCCACGCGGTAGGACTTGGACAGGCCGTTGAAGGTCAGGCACAGCAGGTCCGGCGCCAGGGAGCCAGTGCAGATATGGACCGCGTCGTCGTAGAGAATCTTGTCGTAGATCTCGTCGGAGAACACCACCAGGTTGTGCTGGCGGGCCAGTTCGAGCATGCCCAGCAGCACTTCCCTGGAATACACGGCGCCGGTCGGGTTGTTCGGGTTGATGATCACCAGGGCCTTGGTGTTCGGTGTGATCTTGGCCTTGATGTCGGCCAGGTCCGGGAACCAATCGGCGCCCTCGTCGCACAGGTAGTGCACCGGGTGGCCACCGGCCAGGGTCACGGCAGCGGTCCACAGTGGATAGTCCGGTGCCGGTACCAGCACTTCGTCGCCGTTGTTCAGCAGGGCCTGCATGGACATCACGATCAGCTCGGACACGCCGTTGCCCAGGTAGATGTCTTCAATGCCGACACCTTCCACCTGCTTTTGCTGGTAGTACTGCATCACCGCCTTGCGTGCGCTGAACAGGCCTTTGGAGTCGCTGTAGCCCTGTGCGGTAGGCAGGTTGCGGATCACGTCCTGGAGGATTTCGTCCGGCGCTTCGAAACCAAAGGGCGCCGGGTTGCCAATGTTCAGCTTGAGGATGCGATGGCCTTCCTCTTCCAGGCGTTTGGCGTGCTTGAGCACTGGGCCGCGAATGTCATAGCAGACGTTGGCGAGCTTGTTCGATTTGCTGACCTGCATGGCGATGTGATCCTGAAAATGAACGATCCAGACGGTGTGGACACTACCGTACTGTGAAACCTGCGGGGCCCGCACCCATAAATACGTTTGAATGCCGATAGCGCGGGTGCCAGACTGGTGTTTTGAAGAGGCGCAATCATACGTGCCGCCTGATCCATGGAAAAGACACAGATCAGGCTTTTTCAGTTGCCGAGGTGTACCGATGGATAAGTTGCAGAAAACCGTTGAAGAGTGGAAGGCCATGCTCGATCCCGAGCAGTACAACGTGTGCCGGCTCAAAGGTACCGAGCGCCCGTTCAGCGGCAAGTACAACGGCACCAAGACCGATGGCGTTTACCACTGCATCTGCTGCAATGAGCCGCTGTTCGATTCCACCACCAAATTTGATTCCGGCTGCGGCTGGCCGAGCTTTTACGCGCCGATTGCCGACAGCGCGATGATCGAGATCCGTGACGTCAGCCACGGCATGATCCGCACCGAAGTCACCTGCGCCAAGTGTGATGCGCACCTGGGCCATGTGTTCCCGGATGGTCCGCCGCCGACCGGTCTGCGTTATTGCATCAACTCGGTGTGCCTGGACCTGGTCCCGCGCTGAGTCTTCGTGGTGAGGGAGCCTGCTCCCTCATTCCGTGCGCCCATAAGGCACCATCATTCTGATCAATTCAATTGCACGCAATTGAATCGCCTACTATCTTTCTCCTTCTTCCCCGTTTTCTTGAGGCACTGCCATGAGCGACAACCTGCTGAGCATCCCTTGCACCACTATCAAAGGTGAGCAAAAGACCTTGGCCGATTTCGCCGGCAAGGCCGTGCTGGTGGTCAACACTGCCAGCAAGTGCGGTTTCACTCCGCAGTACAAAGGGCTGGAACAACTCTGGCAGCAATACAAGGATCAGGGCTTGGTGGTGCTGGGCTTTCCCTGCAATCAGTTCGGCAAGCAGGAGCCCGGTGACGAAGGCGCGATCTCGGAATTCTGCGAGCTGAATTTCGGTGTCAGCTTCCCGCTGTTCAAGAAGATCGACGTGAATGGCAGCGATGCCCATCCACTGTTCGTGCAACTGAAAAAACAGGCGCCGGGTCTGCTGGGTTCCAAAGGCATTAAGTGGAACTTCACCAAGTTCCTCATTGGTCGCGACGGCCAGGTGGTCAAGCGCTTTGGCCCTACCACCAAGCCGCAGGACCTGACCCAAGAGATCGAAGCCCTGCTCAAATGATCGAACTGCCCGCCGTCTCCCTGGCCCTGGACAACCAGTTGTGTTTCAAGCTCTACGCTGCTTCCCGCGCCGTTATCCGCGCCTATAAGCCGATGCTTGAGCAACTGGGCCTGACCTATCCTCAATACGTGGTGATGCTGGTGTTGTGGGAGTGGCACGATACGCCAGCGCCGCAACCCACAGTCAAAGCCCTGGGCGAACGCCTGATGCTTGACTCGGGTACGTTGACGCCCTTGCTCAAGCGTCTGGAGCAACTTGCGCTGGTGCGGCGCCGGCGCAGTGCCCAGGATGAGCGGGAGGTGCACCTGAGCCTGAGTGACAGCGGCGTACAACTGCGTGATCAGACCCTCGCCCTGAAGACTCGGCTGCTGTGCGCCAGTGGGGTTGACCTGAACCAGGCTGACGCCTTGCGCGACGGTCTGGATCAGTTACTGGCGCAGATCAGAGCGTTGTCTTGCGAGGCACCCACAAGTCCAGCAGGGCATTGAGTTCTTCGCGGCGGAACGGTTTGGCCAGGTAGTCATTCATGCCCGCCGCACGGCAACGCTCGCGCTCCTCGGACAGCGCGTTGGCCGTCAACGCGACAATCGGCAGGTCCGGCCAGCGCCCGCTGCGGCGAATCTGCCGGCTGGCTTCATAGCCATCCATCACCGGCATGTTGCAGTCCATCAGCACCAGGTCGAAGGGTTGTTCTTCGAGGAGTTTGAGCGCTTCGCCACCATGGGCCGCCACAATCACCTCGCAACCCAGTTTGCTGAGCATGCCCTTGGCCACCAGTTGGTTGACCGGGTTGTCCTCCACCAGCAGGATGCGCGCCCGATGTGCGAGGGGGGCGGCATCCAGTTGGATCGGATCAAGGATCAACTGCGTGCCTCTGTGCATGTTGCGTAGCAGGATCTGATACAGCGCGGTGCGGCTCAAAGGGCGCGCTTGTTGGTGCAGTGGTACCAGCGCCGCCACTTCCTCGCTGGGCATGAAATTGCCATAGGCCGTAACCAGCAAAATGGGCGCGGTAATGCCCGGCCGTATGCGGAACAGGCATTCCGGGCAGTCGGTAATCAGCAGGTCAGGCGTTTGCCCGCTCAAATCGTCATCCATGGTGAAACAACGCGGTGTCAGCCCCCAACTGGGCAGCAGTGTGGTGAGCAACTCCGTCAAACCGCCGCCAGCGCTGGTGATGGCGATGACCTGGCCGCTGAGAGGCGGCGGCTGCACGGCGGGCAAATGGGTGGGCAGCGGCAGGTCTGCGCAGAATTGGCTGCCAAAGCCCACCTCCGAGCTGATACTCAACCGTCCCTTCATGGCTTCACAGAGGTTGTGGGTCAGCGCCAGACCCAGGCCCGTCCCGCCAAACTGGCGAGTGATACCGGCACCGGCCTGGGTGAACGGCTGGAAAATCTTCACTTGGGCATCCTGCGCAATGCCGATGCCGGTATCGCAGACTTCAATACGCACGCCGCCGTCGTGGGTGTGCAGGCGCACATCAACGCGACCGAAGCGTGTGAACTTGAGGGCGTTGGACAGTAAGTTGCTGACGATCTGCCGCACCCGGGTCGGGTCGCCCAGTACCTGGGCCGGAAACTGCGGGTCGATCAGGCACGTCAGTTCCACGCTCGGCGCTGCGTTCTGTGATAACAGGTTCGCGGTGTCTTCGATCAGCGCGCCGAGGTCGAACGGGATGCGCTCCAGCTCCAACTGCCCGGCATCAAACTTGGACAGGTCGAGAATATCGTTGAGCAACTCCACCAGCACTTTGCCTGAGTCATGGGCGATAGACAGTTGCTGGCGTTGCTCGGCGTTCAACGGGCTGTCCAGCGACAGTGCGATCATGCCCAGCAGGCCGTTGAGCGGGGTGCGAATTTCGTGGCTCATGTTTGCAAGGAAGGCCGCCCGGGCCTGAGCCATGCCCAATGCATTCATCTTTGCCGCTTCAAGTTCATTGTTGGTCTGGGTCAGGCGCTGGTTGCTGGCCTTGAGTTCGAGGGTGCGAGCGGAAACGATGTCTTCCAGTTGCCCCAGGTATTCCGTGAGTCGGTCTTCAGCGTGACGGCGTTGCTGGATTTCGGTTTCCATGTTTTCGAATTGCTGGTTGGCGACATTCACCAACACGCCGATTTCATCGTGCTCATGCCCCGGCGGGCAATCCAGGCGGCCTGCTTGCGGGTGCTCAGTTCACGAATAATGCGCACCAGCGGTTGAGTCAGCATCACATAGAACAGGCCCAGCAAAATCCCGGTCAGCAGCAGGCTGCGGGCAAATCCATTGAACAGGGTGATCTCGGCGCGGCGCAGGAACCGGCTGCCAAAAGCGTAGGTGTCTACATCCAGACGTAGTGCGCCCAGTGACTCGTTAGGCATATGGCTCAGGAACAGTTGGTCCTCGAACTGGCGGTTGGCGCCAAACATGAAGTCACTGATAGGCCGGTAAGTGCTTTCCTTGCGTGGCCGGTCGACGTCGGCCAATACCACGCCATTGTTGTCGATCAACTGCGCACGAATGATGGCGGGGGAGTGCAGCAGGCCAAGGGTCAACTCCTGGGCCAGTTCGGCATCGATGTTGTAGGCAATACGCGACGCGGGGTTGTGGCTGATTTCGATCAGCGAGCGTATTTCACGGTTTATGGATGCGTCTTCGCTGGCATAATCGATGCCGATTTGAATCAAACTGAGCAAGGTTCCTAAGACAAAACCGACTAGCACAGTCAATCGAGCTTGTTTATAAGACAAGCGGTGGGCGAACTTGATATCCATAGAGTGTTGAACCACTTCACGTTTCCCTTCGCCCGGCAAGCATAGCTGAACATCCACAGGCTCAGGCTTGCCCGGCATAAATCGTTTTTTACGCAGCCCCAAACGGTCTGTCGTGGGGTTGCCAATACGCCATCTTTTACAAGAACTTGCCAGAGGAATAATCGTGGACTCTCGATTGAATGCCTTTTTGGAGCGGGCCGATGCAGTGCTCGCTCGTCTGGAACCCTTGTTGCCCGCGCCACGCCAAGCCATCGACTGGAACCTGTGCCTGGCCGCCCGTTGGCAGCGTGAAGGCCGCAGTGGTTTCCTGTTGCCCCTGGACGTGAGCCTGGACATGCGCCTGTCCGACCTGATCGGCGTGGACAAGCAGCGTGAAACACTGGCGCGCAACACCCAGCAGTTTCTGGATGGACTGCCCGCCAACCATGCGTTGCTGTGGGGTTCGCGCGGCACCGGCAAATCGTCCATGGTGCGCGCGTTGCTCGCCCAACATGCCAAGGCCGGTTTGCGCCTGATCGAAATCGAGCGTGACCACCTGGCCGACTTGCCCCGTGTGGTTGAGCAACTGCTCAAGCTGCCGCAGCGTTTCATCCTGTTTTGTGATGACCTGTCGTTCGAGGCCGGTGAGGGCGACTACCGGGTACTCAAGAGCGTACTGGATGGCTCCCTGGAACAGGCGCCTGAAAACGTGCTGCTGTATGCCACGTCCAACCGCCGTCACTTGGTGCCGGAAAACCAGAGCGACAACGACAACTGGAAGCGGGTGGATGGCGAACTGCACCCGAGTGAGGCGGTGGAAGACAAGATTGCCCTGTCCGACCGTTTTGGCTTGTGGCTGTCGTTCTACCCGTTCACCCAGGAACATTTCCTGGATGTGGTCGAGCACTGGATCGGCGAGCTGGCGAACAAAGCTGGTTTGCCGTGGCAACGCGATGAAACCCTCGACATCCTGGCCGTGCGCTGGGCGACCGGGCGTGGCAACCGCAACGGCCGTTGCGCGTATCAATTCGCCCGTTACTGGGTGGGCCTCAAATTGCTGGAGCGTCAACCATGATCGATTTACAACAAGCCGGCACCGGTCTCGGTGGCTATGCCCTGCTGTGCGCACAGTTGGAGTCGCTGCTGGCGGATGAACGCGACTTCATCGCCAACAGCGCGCAGTTTTCCGCGTTCCTGTTCAGCCAGTTGGATGACCTGAACTGGGCCGGCTTCTACCTCAACCGCAATGAAGAGCTGGTACTCGGCCCCTTCCAGGGGCAGATCGCGTGTGTGCGTATTCCGTTTGGCCGAGGGGTCTGCGGTGCCGCTGCGGCCTCGCAGCAAACCCAGCGGGTGGAAGATGTGCATGCGTTCCCCGGGCATATCGCCTGTGACAGCGCATCCAACAGCGAACTGGTGGTGCCACTGGTCAAGGACGGCAACTTGATTGGCGTCCTCGACCTCGATAGCCCGTCGCTGGCCCGCTTTACCCCTCAGGACCAGGCGGGGATCGAACAACTGGCGGCGATTTTCCTGCGTTTGACCGACTGCTGATCCAGCAGGGGGCGCAGCCCGCCCCCTATTTAATATCCATCCCGTGAAGCTGCATCTGCAGCATCCTTTCCATCTCCAACATCAGTTTTTCCAGGGATTTCACACCCGCATTGATCTGGGGGCGTTCATCGCCGTGGGCACAGGTCTGTTCAAGGGCTTCGCATTGCGATGCCAGCGTACTGGCTTGAACGATGCGGGCAGCGCCCTTGATCTTGTGAGCCTGTTCGATGATGTCCTGGGCCGAGGCCTGCGCAGCCATCAGTGCGACCAATTCCTGGCGATCCTGACGACTGCTGTTCAGTAACTCTTCAAGCAAGCGACGGCTCATGTGCGGGTCGCCACCGGTAAGGTTCTCGAAATTGCCGAGGTCCAGGACCATGTGGGTGGGTTGCGGACTGATCTTTGCCAGCTGCCGTTCCAGCGCCGTGAGGCTGATGGGTTTGAACAGGCAGTCGTTCATGCCTGCTTCTGCGCAGCGTTGCTTCTCCTCGGGCTGTGCATTGGCGGTGAAGCCCAGCACGACGCAGGGCTTCAGGTGTTCGCGTTGTTCATATTCGCGGATCGATCGACTCAACTCGTAGCCATTCATGATGGGCATGTTGCAATCGGCGATCACCAGGTCGAAGTGCTCCTGACGCCACGCCTGGAAGCCGGTGGCCCCGTTCTGGGCGGCAGTGAACTGGTGGCCCAGGAAACCGAGTTGCTGACACATCAGCAAACGGTTTGCCGGGTGATCGTCCACCACCAGCACATTGAGCACCGTCGCGCTGGTAGGCGCCTCGGATTTGAGTTCGTCCGCCGTCGTCACCGGCTGCAGGCGCGTCATCCTCAGGCTCACATGCACTTGGGTACCCACCATGGGCACGCTGCTCAGACTCAGTTGTCCGCCCATCATGGCGCATAGGCTGCGGCAGATCACCAGCCCCAGGCCTGCGCCGCTCCTGGCCAATTGCCCGGAATTGTCGGCCTGGGCAAAGGGTTCGAACAGGCGTTTCTGGTCGTCCCGGCTGATACCGATGCCGGTGTCTTCCACCACCAGTTTCATCTCGACCTGTTGCGCCAGCTCAGTGGGTAATACTCCCACCTTGATTTTTACCTGGCCACGCTCGGTGAACTTGATGGCATTGCTGACCAGGTTCGACAGCACCTGCTTGAAGCGCAACGGGTCGATCAAGACTTCAATGTCTTCAAGGTCTGGCGTGAACTCCAGCATCAGGCTAAGGGTCTTTTGACGCGCCAGGCCGTCGAAGACGCGCACCACCGACTCGATCACTTCCCTCAGGTTGACGCGCTCCGGTGCCAGGCTCAGGCGCCCGGACTCAATACGCGCAATGTCCAGGATGTCGCCGATCAGCTCCAGCAGATCCTTGGCTGAGTTATAGGCCACTTCGATGGCCGGGCGATCAAGGTGGCCCTGGTCCGCCCGCTTGAGGGTCAGTTCCAGCATGCCGATCACCGCGTTCATCGGTGTGCGGATTTCATGGCTCATGGTCGCGAGGAACGTGCTCTTGGCCCGGTTGGCTTCGTCGGCTCGTTCCTTGGCGGTACGAAGTTCGTCGAACAGCTGGCGTCGCTCACTGATGTCTATCCAGCCACCGATGATGCCCTGCACTTCACCGACGGAGTCACGGTACGGCAGGATCCAGTGGTAGATCGTCAGTTTTTTTCCGCGAATATGCAGGGTACGGTCCAGGATCATCGGTCGCCTTCGGCCACCACGCGTTGATAGTCGGCATGGTATTGCGCCGCTTCTGTTGCAAGGGCTGTGCTGATCTGGACCGCACTTTTGCCTATCACGTCTTCGCGTTTGACGTCGAACACCTGCAGGTAACTGTCATTGCAGGTCTGCAGCAGGCCCCTGCTATCACGAACATAGATCGGGTGCGGGGTTTCATTGACCAGTGCGCGCATGAACTCGAACTGATCATTGAGGGCGCGCTCGGCCATTTTCCGGTGCGTGATCTGGCGGCGCATGTAAGCGTTCCAGCTCAGGGAAATCAGCAGCAGCAACCCGGTGCCGATGATGATGCGTGCAATGAGTTGGTGATAGTCACGCCAGTAACTGTCTGAGGCGGCGGTATAGCCGCGCCAACGACTGTTGATCACCCCCAGCTCATCCGGGGCGATGCTGAGCAGGGCTTTGTCGAGGATCGAGCTGAGTTCCGTGGCGCTGCGTGATGTCGCCAATCCAAAGGTGGCGGGCATGGTGCCAATGCTGAAGCTGATTTGAACCTTGTCCTGGAACATCTGTGAGGTCAGAAAGTAATTGGCGACCACCAGGGTATTCACGGCCCCCTCCACATGGCCCTGTACGAGCAGCTCGGCTGACTTGAAGGTGTCACCCGTTTCCACCAGCTGGATCTTTGGGAACTGCTCGCGCAGGAATTTTTTCAACGGGCTGCCCTGAGTGACCGCCAGGCGTTTGCCCTCCATTTCCTCCAGACCTGTGGGGGCCTGGCCGTCCTTGCGCGTCAGCATTACGTAGGAGTTTTCCAGGTAGGGGCGACTGAAGTTCAGTTGAGCCTCGCGTTCGACGCTCGGGATGATCGCCCCGATGATGTCTGCCTTGCCTGTCTCGACCTGTTCGATCATCGCGTTCACATCCCGCCCGCTCTGGATCTCGAAGCGCAGCCCGGTGCGCAGGCGAATCAGTTCCAGCAGGTCGGCGGTGACGCCGCGGAAATTGCCATCGGCATCGAAGAACGTCAGCGGCGCAAAGGTGGGGTTCACGATCACCCTGACCACCGGATTGTCCCTGAGCCAGCGTTCCTCGCGCTGCGTCAGTTGCAGCTTCTGGTCGGTCAACAGGATGTCGCTGCCGGCACTCCAGCGCTTGGCGATCGCTTCCCTTTCGGTGGTAGGCACGGCCCTCAGTGCCGTGTCGACGATGCTCAACAGTAACTGCTGTTCTTGGGGCATCGCAAAGCTGAACCCATAGGCTTCATGTTTGCCGAAGTTCGCCATGCGGATGTTTTTCAGGTAGCCCTTGTTGATCATGTAGTGGGTGGAAATGGTATCGCCGAGAAAAACGTCAGCCTGGTCGAAAGCCACCGCATTCAACGCGTTCTGATAAGAGGGGTAGGCGCGGATGATCGCCTTGGGGTACAGCTTTTCCACCTCGCCCAGCGGCAGGTAGTGGTAGACCAGTGCCAGACGCATCCCGGCCAGTCCGTCACTCAGGCTGCGGGTCTCGCCTTCGCGGGTCACCAGTACCGGCCGGTCTGCGGCATAGGGCTCAGACAGGGTCAGGTTGGGGTTTGCCGCTTCAAAACTGTTGGAGGAGCCCAGTAAATCGATATCCCCAGCTTCAAGGGCCCGAATGGCGGCTTCTCGGGAGGGGTAGCGCAATACCTTTATCGGTAAGGCCAATGCCGTGGCCAGCAGGCCGGCGTAGTCCGCAGTGAGTCCCTCGTAGTCGCGCCCGCTGGAGGTCATGTCAAACGGCGGATAGTCGGGGTATGCCGTTCCCAGCACCAATTCCCGTTTGTTTTGGAGCCATTGGCGCTGGGCCTTGTTCAGGTGGGTTTCCAGTTGCACGGAGTTTGCGCGACTCAATAAGTCGAAATGTTCCGGACTCGCTGGAGGGGTTGCAGGCACGGCAGTGCTGAAGCACAAACCGGCACTCAATATAATCAAATAGTCCTTTATACGCCTGGGCATCCGCTTTCTCACACTAGCGCGTTTCGTTTTGCCATCTCGATAAGTTCTACCAAAGACTTGGCTTGAAGTTTTTGCATTAGCCTCTTTTTGTAGGTGCTTACTGTTTTGTTACTCAGAAACATGCCTTTGGCGATTTCCTTGTTCGTGCGACCTTGTGCGAAAAGTTGCAATACCATTAACTCGCGATCGTTAACGGCCTTGAACAATTCAAGCTCCTTGCAGCTTTCGTCATTGGGGTTCAAGGCCTGGCTGGGGAAGTAGTTGTAACCTGACAAGACGGCACGGATGGCGCTCATCAGTTCACTCAGGTCGCCTTCCTTGCACACGTAGCCATCGGCACCTGAACGCATGCAACGGGTGGCGAACAGGGTGGGCGATTGAGCCGTCAGCACCAGGGTTTTCATCGAGGTGTTCATGGCGTTGAACCGGCACAGCACTTCCAGTCCATCGAGCTTCGGAATGCTGATGTCAAGGATGATCAGGTCCGGCATGCATTCGCGGACCATTTGGATGGCGTCGCACCCGTTATCCGTTTCGCCGACTACTTTGAAATTCTCTTCATGTTCCAACAACATTCGTATGGCGAGCCTTATAACCGGGTGGTCATCAATAATAAAAACTGTGTTCATGATCGTATTCCATGCGTATGCAAATAAAGCGGGCACATTAGCTCAGAAGCTAAGGCAGGAGCATGAACTTGAAGGGGAGTAGATATAAAACAGGAAAATTCCTACATTAAAAAAGGTGAAAGCCTACCGGTTGGTAAGGCGTTGTAGGGCGAGATGCCTGCATTTCGCAGGGGGGTGAACTGAATCATGGTGCCAGGAACTTTGCGGAGGTAACGCGTGCAGTTTTCGACGGGTTTATATGTTTTAAGTCCTACATTTATAGTGTGAGTAATGGCAGGGTTAAACTCGCGAGTTCATCTTTGTTTAATGGCTTCGGCAAGTAGCCGAGCAGTGGCAGGCCCCGTTTGAGCGCCAGGGTCCGCAGCGTTGAAAGTTCTGTCACGGGCAGCCCGCTGAGCAGGATGGCGGCCTTGATAAAGCCACGGCGGCTGGCGATTTCGATCAGTTCAAGCCCAGGCAGATCGGGCAGGCACTGGTCGCACAGGATGATGTCGAAGGGCGCCTCGGCCTGTGTCATGAGGCGAATCGCCTGTTCGGCGTTTTCCGCCGGGGTCAGGTGCTCGAAGCCGAAGCTTTTCAGCAGGCATTGGGTGGCGAGCAATTGAAAGGGGTGATCCTCCACCAACAGGATCCGAAGGGGGTACTTGGGCATAGAAGGCACACGGTGAGTCCAGCGTCGATGGGAGGCACGCAAGAACGGTTCGCCAGATTTGCCCGGAGCGTGCGCGATTATTCCTCGGGTGTTTGTGCGAATTCGATCAGGCCGCTCTGTTCCCGTCGTAGGGCGATTCTCTTCAGGGAACAGGCAACTTGATCAATGACGTTACTGAGGGCTCGAACGTCCGGTCATTTCCCGCGCCATCTCGGTGGCATAGCTGTCGGTCATGCCGGCGATAAAGTCGATCATGCGCAGGAACGAGGCGTGCAGCGGCCAAGCCGGATTCGGCGCATTGTTGCCCAACAGATCGAGAATGCGCCGGTTCTTGAAGGACGGCGTACGCCCGCCATGCTGCTCCAACGCCGCGCCACAAAAGGCATTCAGCAGTATTTCCAACGTGGTGTAGGCGCCAATTTCATGCAAGGTCTTGCGTTTGTCCTGGAAGATCTTCTTGCGCGCCATGTCTTTGGCATCCAGCACGCAGCGTTTGGCCGGGCCGTGCATATGCTCCACCAAGTCGCCGGGCAGGGTGCCGGCCAGCAAGGCATCCTGCTGTTCGACGAAGGCTCTTGCCGCCGCGTTGGTCAAATGCTCGATGGCCTTGCCGCGCAGGATCGCCAGCTTGCGTCGGCGCGAGTCCTGGGAGCCCAGTTGCCGATAGGTCTGCGGCAGGTCGTCGCCCACCAGGTCAAGCAGCAGCGACTCGACTTCAGCGTATTCCAGCAGCTCCATTTCCAGGCCGTCTTCCAGGTCGATCAGGGCGTAGCAGATGTCATCCGCCGCCTCCATCAAATAGACCAGTGGATGACGGGCCCAGCGTTGCTCTTCCAGTTGTGGCAGGCCGAGCTTGTGGGCGATCTGTTCGAGAATCGGCAGCTCGCTCTGGTAGCAACCGAACTTGTGTTTCTTGTAACCCAGCGAGTCGGCGTGGCGCGCGGTCCAGGGGTATTTCAGGTAAGTGCCCAGGGTGGCATACGTCAGTCGCGTACCGCCGTCGAACTGGTGATATTCGAGCTGGGTCAGGACCCGGAAACCTTGGGCATTGCCTTCGAAATTGAGGAAGTCATTGCGCTCGGCGCTGCTCATGTCATCCAGCCAGCCGCGCCCGGCTGCCTGTTGGAACCAGTGGCGGATAGCATCTTCCCCCGAATGCCGAACGGCGGATTGCCGATGTCGTGGGCCAGGCAGGCCGATTGCACCACCATGCCCAGGTCACTCGGGTCGCACCAGTCGGGCAGGGCGCTGCGCAGGGTCTCGCCGACGCGCATGCCCAGGGAGCGGCCCACGCAACTGACTTCCAGGGAGTGGGTCAGGCGGGTGTGGATATGGTCGTTGCTGGACACCGGGTGCACTTGGGTCTTGCGGCCCAGGCGGCGAAACGCGCCGGAGAAAATAATGCGGTCATGGTCTTTGTGAAAGGGGCTGCGGCCGAGTTCTTCCGGGCTATGCAGGGGCTTTCCAAGCCGTTCGCGGGTAAGCAGGGTAGGCCAATCCAAGGCGGGTACTCTCCGTGCGGTGAATGACCCCCCCAGCTTCCCGGTTCCGTCCTGGCGGGGCAAGCGAAAATCTACAACCCGGCCGCGTCGATATCGATTAACAGCAAGCGCTGACCGTTATCGAAGAATTGTCCGGCGGTGAGGCAATACTGGTTGGTGGTGGCGTCGCGATAAGTCGAGGACAGCGTCAGGCGCCGCTCGTCCCAACCTTCGGCCAGCAGGTGATAGAAATACGGGCGCCACGACCAGTTGTGGCCCAGGTAACGGTTGTCGGCTTGCCAGGCGTCATGGCGCCATTCCAGGTTGGGCGTGAGCTGCGTGCCATGCCGGTCGCACTGATAAAAACGCAGCAGCCAAGGGAAATCCGGCAATTGCGGCAACTGGTCAAGCGGTGCCTGGCCCAGGGCCCAGCTTTGCAGGATTTTCATCAACTCGGTCAATTGCTGGCGCAGGTGCATGATGCGCCCGCGCTCCGCCAGTTTCTGCTGGACGTATGTCGTGCGCAGTTGGGCAAAGCGCGGTACGAAAGCGTCGGCGGCAAACCAGTCCAACTGCGCCTGGGCAAACAGATAGCCTTGTACATAGCGCGAGCCGCATTCCAGGGCAAAGCTCAGTTGTGCCTCGGTTTCCACGCCTTCGGCAATGATCCAGCAGCCGGTCTTCTCCGCCATCTGTGCCAGTGCCCGCACCACATCACTGCTTGGCCCGCCCTTGGCGGCTTCCTGGAACAGGCGCATGTCCAGCTTGAGGATATCCGGCTGCAACGCCAGTACCCGGTCAAGCTGGGAGTAGCCCGCGCCGAAGTCATCAATCGCGATGCGTGCACCGGCCTGGCGATACCGCGCAACCACATCGGCCAGGCGCTGGATATCACCGCCCAGTTCAGTGATCTCGAACACGATGCGCTGCGGGTCAACTCCATGGGCGTGGATCTGTTTCAGACTCGGCAGGGCCTGGCCCGGACGCAATCGGTTGATCCAGCGCGGGGAGATGTTGAGGCTCAGAAACCAATCTTCGGGCGCTTCATGCAGACGGCTCAAGGCATTGTCGCGCAACTGCCGGTCGAGGCGGCGCAAGGTCGTGCCTGGCGTGCGCGGGTCGGCGAACAACGGGCCCACGGACTGCAAACTGCCGTCGGCCTGGCGCAGGCGTCCCAGGGCCTCGACGCCGGCAATGCGCCCGGTGGCAGTGTCGATAAACGGCTGGAAGCAGGCGAGCGGTTGCCCGTCAATCACAGGGCCTCCTTATGAGAGATAGCGAAAAAAAGAGGCCCGCCTTCAATGACGAAGGCCGGGCCGTTTCTGTTTGCAAGAATGCAGCCAGCAGGGCTTATCCTTTGCGTGAAGTACCTGCCATCGCCAATTTGATCAGGGGGATCAAACCGGCGCCCAGCCGCACCAGTCGGGTGATGCTGCTGATACTGCCGCCCTTGGAGCCCTTGCCGGTAAAGAAGCCCATCAGCGTCACCGCCGCCACGCCCCACAGCGGCGCGTGCTTGATACCCAGGCTGTCCTGCCAGTTGTGGCGCATGTCGCGCACTTTGTGCAGCGGTGCCATCAATTGTTGGGACTCGTGACGGATTTCCTGGCGGTGCATTTCCATGCGCAGGCGGATCAGTGCCTTGCGCATTTCCCGGCGGGATGTGTTGTGCGGGATCTCAGTCAGGCTCATGGCAGCAGGCGCTCCCGATCATTGGCCAGCTCTTCAAGCGTGGCGTGGAAGGGCGTGGATTCATCGAACACCGCAGCTTTCAAGCGCACCCCGCAGAACGCGGCGGCCAAGCTGTAGAACACGCAGAGGCAGATGATGCCGGTCAGACGGTAGCCGGTGTCCCAGACCAGGATCATCACCAGTGTCGACAACCCCACCAGCAACAACAGGGCAAACACCAAGGCCAAGCCGGCAAACAGCAGCAGGCTGACGGTGCGTGCTTTCTGCTCCTGCAATTCGATGCCGAACAGTTCGACGTGGCTGTGCAGCAAGCCTAGAACGGCCGCGCCCAGGCGTCGTGAGGTAGAACTTGCGCCCGTAGCCGAGCCGCTTTCGCCGATAGACATGATTAGCGCCTTGTAGCCAGCAGGCCGATCAAAAAGCCCACGCCGGCCGCGATACCCACCGACTGCCAAGGGTTGGCTTGTACGTAATCTTCTGTCGCAGTGACCGCCGCCTGGCCGCGCTCGCGCAAGGAGTCTTCGGTCAGTTGCAGGGTTTCGCGAGCCTTGAGCAGGCTGTCATGGATCTTGCTGCGCAGCTCGTCGGCCTGGTCTCCGGCCAGGATCGCGGTGTCATCCAGCAGTTTTTCGGTGTCACTGACCAGGGTTTGAAAATCCGCCATCAGTATTTCTTGGGCTGTCTGTGCTGTTTTTCTGGCCATGGTTATCTCCGTGATTGGCTGATCGGTACGTGTGGTTTCGAGTCACCCGCATCGGTGAAGGTTCAGTGCAATTGTGTGGTACAGCTTTTGCTTTGCCATGGTGCGCATGCACGAGTGCCTGCGCTGAATCTGGGCGGTAAGGCCTCAAGCCATCAAAAACCTTACCTTAAATAACTGAAACCCGCGGAAAAACCCTGTCGGCAACGGCCTGTTGTGTTGATCGCTGCGCTAAAGCGGTTCACGCCCTCTCAAGAGGGGCGGAACCGGCGGTGCCAATTTAGTGCGTGCAATCGTGGCCTGAACCGCTTTGGTGCTTTTTGCTCTTAATGCAGGCCTGCCAACCTCCATGGAAAATTTGCAAAGTGCGGTGGACACCCTGGTCCACAGCTCAAACACCCTGTTTATCCTGATCGGCGCGGTCATGGTGCTGGCCATGCACGCGGGCTTCGCGTTCCTGGAAGTCGGCACGGTGCGCCAGAAAAACCAGGTCAACGCACTGTCGAAGATCCTCAGCGACTTCGCCATCTCCACCCTGGCCTATTTCTTTATAGGCTATTGGATCTCCTACGGCGTCAGCTTCATGCAACCGGCGGCGGTGATCAGCGCCGACCACGGTTATGGCCTGGTGAAGTTCTTCTTCCTGCTGACATTTGCGGCGGCAATCCCGGCGATCATCTCCGGCGGCATTGCCGAGCGTGCAAAGTTCGCTCCGCAGTTGTGCGCCACCGCATTGATCGTGGCGTTTATCTACCCGTTTTTCGAAGGCATGGTCTGGAACGGCAATTTCGGCCTGCAAGCCTGGTTGCTTGCGACCTTTGGTGCCAGCTTCCATGACTTTGCCGGCTCCGTGGTGGTACACGCCATGGGCGGCTGGCTGGCGTTGGCGGCGGTGTTGCTGCTCGGCCCGCGTAATGGGCGCTACAGGGAAGGGCGCCTGGTCGCATTTGCCCCGTCGAGCATTCCATTCCTGGCCCTCGGGTCGTGGATTCTCATCGTCGGCTGGTTCGGTTTTAACGTGATGAGCGCGCAAACTCTCAGCGGCGTCAGCGGCCTGGTGGCGGTCAACTCGTTGATGGCGATGGTCGGTGGCACGGTGGCCGCGTTGGTGATCGGGCGTAACGACCCAGGCTTCCTGCATAACGGCCCGCTGGCCGGGCTGGTGGCGATCTGCGCCGGGTCCGACTTGATGCACCCGGTGGGCGCGCTGGTCACTGGGGTAGTCGCCGGTGGGCTGTTTGTGTGGTGCTTTATCGCCGCCCAGGATCGCTGGAAGATTGACGACGTGCTGGGTGTGTGGCCGCTGCATGGTCTGTGCGGTGTGTGGGGTGGGATTGCCTGTGGCATCTTTGGCCAGACGGCGTTGGGCGGCCTGGGCGGCGTGAGCCTGATCAGCCAGTTGATCGGCACCGGCCTCGGCGTGGCGGTCGCATTTGGCGGCGGCCTGCTGGTGTACGGCGTGATCAAGCGCGTCGGCGGCCTGCGCCTGAGCCAGGAGCAGGAGTACTACGGCGCGGACCTGTCGATCCACAAGATCGGCGCGGTCAGTCAGGATTGATCGGCGCGTCGTCGCTGTCCGGCGGCGTGTAAAAGCCATGGAGCAGTCGATAGCGGTTATGCCGTACTTCATCGACCCGCGCCTGCACCTGTTGGTCCGGCAGGCCCAACAGGATCAAGGCGTGGGAGGCAAGCATCAGGCTCGACTCCAATAGCTCGGGCACCACTTCGCTGGCGCCCGCAGCTTTCAACTCAGCCCACTGGCTGTCATCGCGGGTACGCACCAGGATCGGCACATCGGGGTTGATGCGGCGCGCTTCTTTGAGCACCACCAGGGCGACATCGCTGTTGTCCACGGCAATCACCACCAACCGCGCGCGCTCCAGCCCCACCGCACTGAGCAGGGCGCCGCGACGGCAGTCGCCGTAATGCACGCTGCTGTCTTCGGTTGCGGTTTCCTGTACCCGTTCCGGGTCGTCATCCAGGGCGATAAACGCTTGTTGCTCGCGGCGCAGAAAACGCCCGATGGACTGCCCGACGCGGCCGTAGCCACAGATCACCGCATGGTCGCGTAGCTCGGCATTGAGCGCGGTGATTTCTTCCAGTTGCACTTGCTGGTTGGGCTTGCGGTGCAGGCGCAGGGCAATCGCCGGTGCGGCACGCAACAGCAGTGGCGTCAGCAGCATTGAGCAAAACGTGGCGGCGAGCAGCAGGCCATTGAATTGGTCCGGGATCAGCCGGCTTTGCTGCATCTGCGCCATCAGTGCAAAACAGAATTCACCCCCTTGGGCGAGGGCCAGGCCGCTGCGCCAGGCTGTTTCGCTGTCGCTGCCGCGCAGCTTGACCAGCACCGCCACCACGCAACCTTTAACCAGCATCAGTGTAAGGGTCAGGCCAAGGATCAGCAGGCTGTGGCTGATGAACAACTGCAGGTCAATCAACATGCCGATGCTGACGAAAAACAGCCCCAGCAGGATGTCGCGAAACGGGCGGATATCCGCTTCGATCTGGTGGCGGTAATGGCTCTCTCCCAGCAGCATGCCGGCCAGGAACGCACCGAGGGCCGGGGACAGGCCAAGCAAGTGGGTGAGCCAGGCGGTCAGCAACACGATCACCAGCGCCAGCAGCACAAACAGTTCTGCCGAATGGGACGCGGCGACCTCACGGAACAGGCGCGGCAACAACCAGCGACTGGCCAGTAGCAGGCCAACAAACAGCACCACGGTTTTGCCCAGGGTCACCGGCAGCGCCCAGTACCAGGCCTGGTCGCTGCTGCCGGCAAATACCGGCACCAGGGTCAACAGCAAAACGGCCACCACGTCCTGGAACAGCAGTACGCCAATCGCATTCTGCCCATGGCTGCTGAAGATTTCCCCAAGGCTGCCCAGCTCTTTGCTGACGATCGCCGTGGAGGACAACGCCAGCCCCGCCCCCAGCAGCAGGGCGATGCCGGGCGCCACACCAAAGCCCATCAACAAGCCCCCCAGCAGCGCACTGCACCCCAGCACCTGCAAACTGCCCAGGCCAAACACCACGCGGCGCAGGGCGAGCATCTTGGTCAGGGAGAACTCCAGGCCCAGGGAAAACAGCAGGAACACCACGCCAAGCTCGGCGAGATCGGGCAGCTCTTCGCTATCATTCACCCAGTCCAGCGCCGTAGGCCCCACCGCCAGGCCCACGCACAGGTAGCCCAGCACGGGCGGCAGTTGCAGCCGGCGAAACAACGCAATCACCACCAGGGATGAGGCCAGAATGATCAGCAGGTTGGCGAACACAAGCATCTCCGTTGCAGGATGAGCGGGCAAAAAGCCGCGAGAATCGCTGAATCAGTTATAGGCCATGCTGATCTGGATCAGGGTTTATCGGCTCGCCACGGCTACTGAGCAGGCCTAGAATGTTGATCTGTTTTCTGATCAGGTCCTTTCGTCATGCTTCCTGAATGCCAGCTGTTCGGCACCCTGGGTTGCCATCTTTGTGAGATTGCCGAAGCCGAAATCATGCCGCTCGTCGAACACGGGTTGATGGTGGAACTGGTGGATATCACCGATCCCGCTGACCTCACAGAAGCCTACGGCCTGCGGATTCCGGTGCTTAGACGGGTGGACACCGGTGCCGAACTGGATTGGCCTTTCGACACTGAGCAGGTTGTCGCCTTCTTGCGCTGACGCTTCTGCGATGGCGGGTTTCCAATTATTACGTTACTGTATGTTTGTACAGCGATTGAATAGAGGGAACGCCCGTGGTGAATGTTGAACAACTGAAAAGCAGCGTCAATCGCATGTCCGCCGACGTCGTGCGCGACGCGGTGAACGAGCTGCGCCTCGATGGCCTGGTCACGGAAGGCAAGACGCCCTTTAACAAAGTGCATTTCAATACCTGCTTCGCGGAGATCGAAGCGTTGTTCCAGCGCGCCGGTTACCACAAGCAACTGGATGTGGTGGGTTATCAGGGACTGCTTTACGCCTTGTACGATCCGGGCCGCTGGGAAGCGGTGGATGTGCTGCGCTGGCTCAAGGAGTTCACCGAAGCGGCCAGTGCGTCGCCTGTCCTGCGAGCGCAATTGGCCAAAGCCTGAGATCCGCCCTAGGCTGAGTCCCGCTTCATGCGGGATAATGCCCGCCGGTTTTTCAAGGCTTCGAGCATCGGCATGTCCACTTCCGGTTTTTCCGCGTCCCAACACCAAGCCAGCACCCTGTATCTGCCGCCTGGCCCTTGGGCGACCGTGCTCGATTGCCTGTGCGAACACTTCCCGGCGATCAGCCGTGAGCACTGGTTGGACCGCATCGGCCGTGGGCGGGTGTTGGATATCAACGGCAGCCCCATCCACCTGGACCTGGCCTACAAGGAAGGTCTGTGCATTTACTACTTCCGGGAAGTGCCGAACGAAAAGGTGATCCCGGTGCAGGAAACCATCCTGTACGCCGACGAGCACCTGGTGGTGGCGGATAAGCCGCACTTCCTGCCGGTGACCCCGGCCGGCGAGTACGTCGAGCAAACCTTGCTGCGCCGCCTGATTCGTCGCCTGGACAACCCGTCGCTGGTGCCCCTGCACCGTATCGACCGGCACACCGCCGGGCTGGTGCTGTTCTCGGCCAACCCCGCCAGCCGCTCGGCTTATCAGCAGCTGTTTCCCACACGCCAGATCGATAAGTTCTACGAAGCCATTGCCCCGGCCTTACCAAGGCTAACGTTCCCATTGGTGCACAAAAGCCGTTTGGTGGATGGCGAACCCTTCTTCCGCATGCAGGAAGGCGAGGGCGCCAGCAACACCGAAACGGCCGTGCAAGTGCGGGAAAAAAATGGCGATCTATGGCGTTATGGGCTGTTTCCCGTAACCGGCAAGAAGCACCAGCTGCGCGTGCACATGACGGCGCTGGGGGCGAGCATCTGCAATGACCCGTTCTACCCGGACGTGCTCCAGGACGCCGTCGACGATTACGCCAACCCCCTCAAGCTGCTGGCCCAGGGCGTGCGGTTTATCGACCCGGTCACCGGCGAAGAACGCCATTTTCGCAGCCAGATCACCCTCGACTGGTAACCCCCGCAAACAACAAGGCCCGCACGAGGCGGGCTTGGTGGAAAGCGCTAAGACTTACAGATCTTTAACGGTGCGAACCTGATCTTTGTTGATGCGGGTGCGCTTGCCGTCAAGTTGTTCGAATTCGTAGAAACCCGAATCTTCGTTGTATTTCGGGGTGTCGACGGCCTGGATTTCGCGACCGTCATTCAGTGTGATCACTGTTGGCGAAGCGCAACCGGCGAGGGTGGCGAGGCCCAGTGCAAGCATGAGAGCGGCGATGGTCCGTTGAGTCATGGGTTTGTCTCCGAGAGAATACTTTTTGATTGCTGACCTTGAGACGCGTAAGACGTCGCCAAAGTTCCTTGTGCGAAAGTTCATTCTGACACGTCAGCGCTCGGCTTTAACAGCTCGGGCGTATTAAGGTTTGCCAAGCGTGGGTCATCTGCCGGGCACGCCAGGCCCACGCCGCCCAACTGCAGGAAGATCTTGCGCGGGCTGCGCTCACCCGTGTTCCAGGCCCGTTCTACCTCGTTTTTGAGGTGGGTGGGGATGATGCAGATCAAGGGTTCCCAGAATTCGCCGTGACGTACCATCACGGGCACCAATGGGTTCTGCCGCGCGGTCGCGCGCAGGTCGGCCAGTAGTCGTGTGTCGATATTCGGCACATCGCACGGCAATATCAGCAGGTGCTCATGGCGCGCTACGGCGAGCCCGGCGCGGATACCGGCGAGGGGGCCCGGGAAGTCCGGGCTGTCGTCACTCACCAGCGTATCGGCATAGGGCGCGTAGCGGTCCTGGTTGCGGTTGCACGAGATGATCAGGTCATCCGTCAGCGGTCGCACCAGGCCCTGCAGATGGGCGATCAAGGGCTGGTCGCGCCACACCAGCAGGCCCTTGTCCTGGCCGCCCATGCGCTGGCCGCGTCCGCCGGACAAGAGCAGAATCGAGCAGGGCAGGGGCGAAGAATCTATCGACATAGGGGTTCCGCTACGGCAGGTAAACAGGGGCCTGTGATATAACACCAGGCTGTTCCTTCGACAACCGGACCGTGCCATGAAAGCCAAGGCAGATGCGCCCTTCGTACCCCTGAACATTGCAGTATTGACCGTCAGCGACACCCGCACCCTGGACACCGACACCTCGGGCCAGGTCTTCGTCGACCGCCTGACCGCCGCCGGTCATTACCTGGCCGAGCGCGTGCTGCTCAAGGACGACCTCTACAAAATCCGCGCCCAGGTTGCCCACTGGATTGCCGAAGACGTGGTGCAGGTTGTGCTGATCACGGGCGGCACCGGCTTCACCGGTCGCGACAGCACCCCCGAAGCCGTGAGCTGCCTGCTGGACAAGCAGGTCGATGGTTTCGGCGAACTGTTCCGCCAGATATCCGTGGCCGACATCGGCACCTCCACCGTGCAATCCCGCGCCCTGGCCGGCCTGGCCAATGGCACGCTGGTCTGCTGCCTGCCGGGTTCCACCAATGCCGTGCGTACCGGTTGGGACGGCATTCTTGCCGAGCAGTTGGATAACCGCCATCGTCCCTGCAACTTCGTCCCGCACCTGAAACAGGCCGAGCCTTGTGAATCCCGTGGGTAAGCCTGGCAAGACCGGCGCCCTCATGCCGGTGGAAGAAGCGCTACGGCACCTGCTGGCGCTGGCCGAAGCTGCGCCCATCCGCGAGCCGCACGCCTTGCCCCTGGCCGAGTGTGATGGCCGGGTACTGGCGCAGGATCTGGTCTCTACCCTCGACCTGCCGCCGTGGCCCAACAGCGCCATGGACGGTTACGCCCTGCGCCTGGCGGACTGGACGGGTGAGCCTCTGGCCGTGAGCCAGCGCATCTTTGCCGGACAAGCGCCTGAGCCGTTGGCCGTTGGCACGTGTGCACGCATCTTCACCGGCGCGCCGGTGCCCGAAGGCGCCGACTGCGTAGAGATGCAGGAAAACGCCGTGGTCCACGCCGATCAGCGCGTGAGCTTTACCGAGCCCCTGCACGCCGACCAGAACATCCGCCCCCAGGGCCAGGAAACCACCGTCGGTGAACGCGTGTTGTCCGCCGGCACGCGCCTGGGTCCGATTGAACTGGGCCTGGCTGCCTCCCTGGGCTGCGATCATTTGAATGTCGTGCGTCGCCCGCGTGTGGCCGTGTTGTCCACCGGTGACGAGTTGATCGAACCTGGTTTGCCGCTGGGCCCCGGCCAGATCTACAACAGCAACCGGCGCGTGCTGTGCAGCTGGCTGGCGCGCATGGGCTGCGAAGTGATCGACGCGGGGATACTCCCGGATGACCTGGAACAGACCCGCACGCAATTGGCGGGCCTGGGCAGTGTCGACCTGATCCTGTCCACCGGCGGCGTGTCGGTGGGCGAGGCGGACTTCCTCGGCATCGCCCTGCGCGAAGAGGGCGAACTGGCCCTGTGGAAACTCGCGATCAAACCAGGCAAGCCGCTGACGGTCGGGCATTTCCGTGGTGTGCCGGTGATCGGCCTGCCGGGTAATCCGGCCTCGACCCTGGTGACCTTCGCCCTGTTGGCGCGGCCGTACATTCTGCGTCGCCAAGGGGTAATCGACGTGGAACCGTTGCGTTTCGAAGTGCCGGTGGGGTTCACCTGGCCCAAGCCGGGCAACCGCCGTGAGTATCTGCGCGGGCGCATCGAGCAGGGCAAGGCGATCATCTACCGCAACCAGAGCTCCGGCGTGCTGCGCAGCGCGGCGTGGGCAGAGGGGTTTGTGGAAGTGCTGGAAGGGACGACCCTGGAGGTGGGTGATCGGGTCAATTTCATTCCCCTGAGTGACGTCCTTAACTGACCACGAATCCAACTGTGCATGGGTATCTAAACAACTCTTAAAGGCTGACACAGAAGCCCGCTCACCACGGAGCTATGTATAAGCCTTTGAGAGTTGTGTAGATGGGGGCCCCTCTTATCAAACATAAAATAAGTTACTGATTTTAAAGAGTTAAAAAAACCTCTAAAACTGAGATTTT
>NZ_JADDUM010000064.1 GCF_015163715.1 Pseudomonas cyclaminis | reverse complement strand
TGGCGTCGGCAGTGATCATCAGCACCGGGGTGTCACGGGTGATCGGCGATTGACGCAGGCGTTGCAGCACCTTCACACCGTCGAGGTCCGGCAGGCAGACATCCAGCAGAATCAACTGCGGCGCGTGCTGTGCGGCGAGGTCCAGGCCCAGTTGGCCTTGCATGCTCGACAGCAGTTTTATCCCCGGTCGGCGTTGCAGCAGGGTTTCGATCAGCGCCAGGCTGGAAAGGTTGTCTTCGATGCACAAGACCTTGCCCAGGTGCGCGCAGGCGGCGGGGGCAGGGCGCGGCGACTGCGTGTCGATGACGGGCGTGGCGATGCGCTGCAATGGCGCCACGCGCGCGAACGGCAGTTCCAAGGTGAAGCGTGAGCCAATGCCGGCCTGGCTCTGCACGTTGAGATGGCCGTCCATGTTTTCCAGCAGGCTTTTACTCAGCGCCAGGCCCAGGCCGCTACCTTCCACATTCGGGTCGGCGCCCAGGCGTTCGAACGGCTTGAACAACTGCCCCAGGTGATCCGCCGCAATGCCGTTGCCGGTATCACACACCGACACGCCGATACGCGGGCCATCAACGACGACCTCGATGCTGACCTCGCCCTCGCGCTGGTTGTATTTGATTGCGTTGGACAGCAGGTTCAGCAGCACCTGGGTCAGGCGTTGGCGGTCGGCGACGATGCCAACGTCCGCCGCCAGGGCGGGCAATGGTTGCAACCGGATACCCGCCTCGGCGGCCATTGGCGACACCAGCGACAGCGCCTCCTGCAAGGCGTCCGCCAACGGAATCGGCGCAATGTTCAACGCCAGGCTCCCTGATTCGATCTTGGCGATGTCCAGCACTTCGTTGATCAGCGTCAGCAGGTGCTGGCCGGCGCGCAAGATATGCCCGACGTCGGCCTTTTGCGCCTTGGGCGCGTCCATGTCCAGCAGCTGTGCAAAGCCCAGGATCGAGTTGAGCGGGGTGCGCAGTTCGTGGCTCATGCGCGACAGAAACTCGCTTTTGGCGCGGCTGGCGCGCTCGGCTTCCTCACGGGCCTTGCGCAGGGCGATTTCGGCAGCGCGGCGGTCGGTGATGTCGCGGGTGATCTTCGAGAACCCGCGCAACGCGCCGGTGCCGTCGTACTGGGCGGTGATCACCACACTGGCCCAGAACCGCGTGCCGTCCTGGCGGCAGCGCCAGCCTTCTTCGGTGTAATCGCCGTTAAGGGTGGCTTCGCGCAGCGCCATGTCCGGGTGCTGCGGGCATTCCTCGGGCAAGTAGAACACCGAGAAATGCTGGCCGATGATTTCCTGTTCGGTATAGCCCTTGATCCGCTCGGCGCCGTTGTTCCAACTGGTGACATGGCCCGCCGTGTCGAGGGCGAAGATCCCGTAGTCCTTGACCCCGTCGATGATCAGCCGCAGGCGTTCCTCGTTGTCACGCAAGGCGCGTTCGCGTTCGGCCAGCAGCAACCCGGCTTCCACCAGGCTGGTGCCCAACTGGCCGATTTCATCGTGCTCCGGCGGTTGCGGCAGCAGCGGCGAGCCCAAGGCCAGGCGCTGGGCATTGCGCTGTACATTCTGCACCCGCGCCACAATGCCTTTGGACAGGAACAGCACCGCGACAATCGCCCCAAACAGCCCGCAGATCGCCGCCAGCCAGGTGGACAGCAACAAGCGTTGACGGGTTTCGGCCGCCGCAGCGCTGCGCTCGGCCAGCAACGATTCCTCCAGGGTGAGCATGGTGCTGATGTGTTGGCGCAACGCATCGAGGATGTGTTTGTTGCTGATCAGGATGGCACTGATGGATGCCGGTGTGGCCTCGCGGTCCTTGAGCATCTCTTCCAGGCCGTCGACCTTGCCTTCGATCAACGGCTTGATAGCGCTCAGTTGCTCGCGCACCCGTTGATCACGCACATTGCGGTCCAGCCGGCGCAGGGCGGACTCGATCTGTGGCCCGGCGTTGAGGTAGCTGGGCAGGAAGTCTTCACGGTGCGTGAGCAGGTAGCCGCGCACACTGGCGGCGGCTTCTGCGAGCAGGGTGTGCACGGCCTGGATATCGCCCTGCACGCGTAGCACGCGGCGCACGTCCTCTTCGGCGCGGGCGGTCTGGCGTTCAGTGGTGTAGATCAGCACCAGGGACAGCAACAGCACCACCAGCGGCAGCGAGATCACCACCAGCGCCTTGCCCCGCAGCGGCAGGTCGGCCCAACGCCGCTTCATGATGGCGTCACCAGGCCCAAGGCGATGCCGCGCACGGCAGCCTGGGTCCGATCAGCCGCCCCGAGCTTGCCGATCACGCGCTCCACATGGGCCTTGGCGGTACCGGTGGTGATCCCCAGCTGTTCGCCTATGGCGCGGTTGCTCATGCCGTTGGCGACCAGGCCAAGTACCTGGCGCTCGCGTGGGGTGAGGTTTTCGCTGGGTGCTGCGCCGCTGGCCTGGCGTTCGGTCATGCGGCGCAACAGCCGCGTGCTGACCGCCGTGTTGAGCGCTTCGCCGCCGGCGCCCACGTGTTGCAGGGCGTCGATCACCTCGGCCCGGCTGGCGTCCTTGAGCAAGTAGCCGACGGCACCGGCATTCATCGCCGCTTCCAGGTATTCGGGGCTGTCGTCCATGGTGAACATCACCACCTTCACCGCCGGCAGGCGTTCTTGCAGCAAACGCGCGGCGCCCAAGCCGTTGAGCCCGGGCATGCGGATGTCGAGGATGACGATGTCCGGCAACAGTTCCGCGCACAGCTCAACCGCTTGCAGCCCATCGCTGGCTTGACCGACCACCTCGAACTGCTCAAGGCCGGCCAGCAGCGAGACAAAACCGGTACGCGTGACTTCATGATCGTCTGCCAATACGAGACGCAGGACGTGGGTCATTGAGGGGTTCCAGGCAAGTGAGCTGGCACGCGGGCGTGCAGTTGGGTACCGCTGTGGACTGCGCTGACGCAGGTGAAGCTGCCGCCCAGCAGGCTGGCGCGCTCCTGCATGGTCGCGAGTCCCAGATGCTGGGCGTCATCGTGCGGCGCGCAAGTGAAGCCTTTGCCATTGTCGTCCAGGCGCAGGGACGCCTGGCCGTCGTGCAATGCCAGGGTCAAGTGCACCCGGCTGGCGTGGGCATGCTTGAGGACATTGTTGATGGCTTCCTGGCCGATCCGGAACAGCGCGATTTCCACCTGGCTGGCCAATCGCGTTTCACAGTGCGCGTGCCACACCACGGTGATGCCAGCGTCGCGCAGGCGGTCGGCTTCCTTGTCGAGGGCTTTGAACAGGCCGAAGTCATCCAGCACCGTGGGGCGCAGGCCTGCGATCAACTGCCGGCCTTCACCGACGGAGTGCTGCGCCAGGGTGAGGATCGCCTGCAAATCGGCGGCGAGTGCGTCCGGCAGCGCGGGGCAGCGGCCGGCAAAGCCTTGCAGTCGCTGGTGCAAGCCCGCGAGGGTCTGTGCCAGTCCATCGTGCAGGTCGTAGGCCACGCGTTTGCGCTCGTCCTCTTGGGCGCGGAACAGGCGGTTGACCAGGTCGGACAGTGTCTTGTCGCGGGTTTTGAGGGTGGTCAACAGCCGATCGTTTTCCAGGTGCGCAGCCAGCAGGGTGGCGAGCAGTTGCAGGGATTCGCTGTCTTCATGCTCCGGCGCCCGCAGGCTGACGCTGTTGCCCAGCACCAGCAGGCCAAAAGCCTGGCCGTCACTGCCGCACAATGGCACTTGCAGCACGCTGTGCGGCTGTTCCTGCCAGCGGGGTGCGCGCAGGTCGCGGTCGGCGAGGGCGGCCAGGCCGTTCAGGCGCGCCTGGCTGCCATGGCTTGCGGTGGTATGGGCTGCCCCCTCGGCGTCCCATTCCAGCAGCAGGCCATGGTCCATCGCAAGAAACGCGCAGGCGCGCACGAGCACGCGTTCGCGCATGGCGTCGGGGGCCAGTTGGCTCAGCTCCTGTCCGGTATCCACCAACAGCCGCAGCCGCGCCGTGCGGCTTTCCGATTGCCGGAAATGCGCACGCATGGCCAAGGCGCTGCCGGGGTCATGGGGCGGGTTATGCATGGGTGCTGCTCCAGTGATGCAAGGGGCGGGGGCGTCTATTAAACATGGTTAAACACCTCGGGGGCTATCTGCCAGATGGCATAGGTAAATGACTCCGATTGGCCGATGGCGCGCCACGGTCGGTTTGGCAAAGTGGGCTCAACCAACACCACTGGAGTCTCCCCATGCAATTCAAGCCCGCTGCTATCGCCCTGATGTTTGCCTTGAGCGTTCCGTTTGTTCAGGCCGCTGAAACGTCGCCGTATGTCTACCGCGAGGTGGCCCAGGCGCCGGCCAATGTGAAGGACCGGGAGATCGCCGGTTTGTTCGACCGTTGGAACAGCGCCTTGCAGACCGGCAACGTCACGTCGGTGGTCGACCTCTATGCGCCGGGCGCGGTGTTGCAGCCGACCGTGTCCAACCAGGTGCGCACCACGCCGGACCAGATCAAGGACTACTTCGATCACTTCCTGGCGCTCAAGCCGGTAGGCCAGATCAACTACCGTGAAATCCGCCAACTGGGCACTAACGTGGCCATGGACAGCGGGGTCTACACCTTCACCCTGACTGACGCGAAGGGTAAGGTCAGCCATGTGCAGGCGCGCTACACCTTCGTCTATGAGCAGGTTGGCGGCCAGTGGAAAATTCTGAATCATCACTCTTCGGCGATGCCCGAGGTGCAGGTCAAGCACGCCAAGCAGTGATAGGTGGAGGGGGCCGCTCGGCCGAGTGACCGGCTGGCCTTATTGGAAATACACCGGTTTGTAAGAAATAACGCTATCGGTGAACACCGGCGGCACGCCTACATCTGCCACATTGATCTTGACGGCACTGCCGTGAGCTTTAGAGATGGTTGGCGTTATCTGACCGATAAATTTGTTTCGTAATATCGTGTCTGACACTTGCTCGACGATGCTGGGCGAGGCTTGCGGATACGTACTTTGTGTTGCCGTCATTAACGTGCGTCGCTTGCTGGCCATTTCGGTAGCGCCGTAAGTCATGGTCACTGTGCCTTCAAACGCTTTGACGGGGCGCTGGAGTTCTTGTTGGAGCAATCGACCAAAAGCCTGGCTTCGCCCTTCACCGGAATAGCACACCAAAAGCCTGATGTTGTTGTACAGCGAGGGATCAACCCCCTTGCTGTTCAATAACGTCACCAGTTCCCGAGCAGAATAGGGTTTACCATCAATCACGACATGAGTGCCCCTGCCGAATATTTTGTCAGCCAGGTTACGGGGGTGTCCGTGGGCAACGATGTTAAGACGGTCCACTCCTTTGTATACATCAACATACGTATGCATTTCGTTAGCGACCATCTTCAGGTCCTTCATTGGACCGCCCATTTGTACAACGTTATCGGCTTGCAGACTTTTCTCGAAGTGATTGAGCGGGGCCGAAGGTGCAGAGGCTGCAGTTGAAACCGGTCGATGTGTCTGCGGTGAAAACTTGTCGATTTTTGCTCCGTACGGGCGCGCTTTGCCAGCGTCATAATGGAACCAGTGACCTGTGTTCTGATCGCGCATCGCTAACGCTTTGATACGCTCAGTGCTCGTGCCCACCTGATAGGTGCCTTCAGCGATATCCGCCCTTTTGATAAATTCTTTCATCTGTGCGTTGTTCATCGCACTTTGTTGCACCTGACGGATGTGCGGGAATTTTGCGCCAGGCGCAATGGGTCCAGTGCTGCCAGGCAGGCCCGGGGCGCTTCCCAGCACACCTCGGCCAAATGGCCTGCTCGCAGCGCTTGCCGCCCTGGTACGTCCGACGCTACTGAGCGCGCTGCCGCCTTTGGTAAAGGCCGTACCTGTCAGGTACATGACGGCATCAAAAAACAGATCGCCAATCGCGGCCAGCGGGTCGCCGTTGATCAAGTTCCTGACGGCGGAGGCCCCAGGTATCAGGCCGAGGATGATATTGGTTATTGCGTTTTCCTTGGCTTTCTCTTCATCAAATGTCGTGATGGCCTTGGTCAACTCAAACATAGGATCAAAGAGCGATGCGGGGTTGCTATGGGAGGCGACGAGTTCACCAATATAGTGACTGCGTGGGCTGGTGAACGAGGCGGGTGTAGTGACCGGTAGGGGGCTGGCTGCTTGTTTGGCGGCCTGCTCCACCGACGGGGTCCGTTCATAGATCGCCGTGTTTTTCCAGGTTTCGCCATGATGGCTAGGAATTTCGACCCAATCGCCTTGAGGTCCTTCCTTGAAGTTTTTTTTCAGGTCGTCGCGCTTGGTTATTTGCCCTTTTTGCGATGACATTTCATAAAACTCCAGATTGCCGTCACGCTCGGTCTGGAAAATAAGCGCCCGTTTGTCCTGGGGTTGGTCTGGATGGCGACCTTCATCGTTTTGTGTAAAACCGGGAAGGACCGTTCTTGACTTTATGACCTCACCTTCGGTAAAGACTCGAATTTTACCGAACTCGAGATTTTTTCGATCATCCGGGGGCAGTCTGGAAATCTGGTTTTTTATCACGGTGGTGTGCGCATCGATAACGTTTTGTTTGTACGTGCCAAACGCTCGCTCATGTTTGGATTTTGGGTTGGGCAGGCTCGACAGTTGAGCGATCATGCCGGTGGGAAACCGACTGTCATCTGATACCCAGTTTGAAAATCTATTCAACTCAGGATTGGCTAGGTAAAAATCCAACAACGAGAAGGTGGGTTGTGTGGAGCTGGCAAGGTTGCCGCTGCCTCGTCCTATAGGGCTGTTATCCCTGAAACACTTGAGTTCGTAAGGAAGTTCGGCGCCAAACTTCTTCTTGAGTTCGTCCAATCCAATATCGCGTTGGGTAGGCACCTTGGTGGCAAGGTGTTCGAGTGACGTTTGCAACGCCGTAATTTTGTCTTGAAACGCTTTTTTCGTCTGGTCGATGTGTGCCTGCGCATAGTTGCCGTCTTCTCGGGGCACGAGTGTACCGTGCAGTTTTCCCCATTCGATCAGAGCCAAGCGTGATTTGGCGTCCTGAATTCCTTGGCCGGAAGCGGTAATCGGATCCTTGGCGTCCAGCGCGGACACCTGAGCAAAGGTCATCTGCGCGGTGGCGCCAGGACTGTAGGTTTCGATGCGCGCCACTGCGGCCTTGAGCGCTACCCAAGCGGCGGACCCGTAAGTCACATGAGTGGGAATATTTTGGACCAGCAATTCCGGCGCTGCACGCGCCAGCAGCAGGTGCGCAGCAACAGGGGCCAACTCTTGCGATACCCGGTTGAGCTGTACGAGATGGTCGGCGAGTTCCTGTTTGATCGTTGTCAGGGGCTGCCCACTGAAGCGGTAGTCTGCGAGGTTGAAACCTGCCACATGATTGAGAGTTGGACGAAAAAGGCTCTCTGTGTCCAAGGTTGTCGCGATCGCGGTCAAGACCCAGTCATGGGAAGAGCTGGTTTTCCACTGGTCGCCCATTTTTGCTTGCAGGGCAGACTCGAGTTCGCGAGCCTTGGGGGTATTGAGTATTTTCTCTATGACTTGAAGAGGATTGCGCAATTCGCTGTTAGAAAACTGCATGTTTTTTGCCAGGTAACCCAAGGCACCTCGTGGGTCTATTTCAAGACCATTGTTGATAAGGCTTGGCAGATTCAGGTTGTAGTAAAAGTCACTGTAAACCGCTTTTTGTTCGTACTCCTCCAGCGGCACTGGCCATGACAGGGCTCCCCCCAGAGTGCCAAGCGTTGACACGGGCAGCGGTGGACTGTTGATGACCTGTATTAAGTTGTCGAGTTCTGCCGGTGTTTTCGGCAGGTTCCAATTGTTAGCAAGAATAAACTGTTCGAGTGTAGGGGACATGGTGTTACCCAACTCGCTCAATTGGCCGAATGAGGAGTCCGGATCCACATCCATCGTGGTACTCGTCAACGCACCTTCGATTTGGCTGGAGCCGTTGTACAGGAGTTGCTTCAACCTGGAGGACAACGCGTGTATGTCCTCAAGGTCGCCCAGCGCAGTTTTTTCCATGGCCAGGCGATCCAGACTGGCCGTTGGGGTCATGTGACTGTCCGGATCGTTAGCCGCGTTTTTTCTGAAGGTCTGGGTCCGCTCCAACTCGTTGGCTCGCACAGCACTCACATTTCCCCCTTCGCCATAGAAATTCGCCACGACCTGAAAGGGGGCGCTGGTGGGACTGCCCGGCGTGATTACCAGGGGGGAGTTGCCCGCCGCCGCCACGCCCGCCGCCCGTAGCACTGGTGCCACGGCCATGTCCCATAAGGGGTCCTTATCCAACGCTCTGAAGGTTTGGCGCTGGCCACTGGCAGTCGCGGTCAGATGGCCGAAGGAGCTGATCAGCAGAGGCTTGGAAAGGTCGATATGTTTGCCTTTCGCCCAACCCACGAACTGTGGGTTTTTAAGCAGTTTGTGTAGGTGTGTCCACCATTGTCCGAAGGTTGAATCAGGCGGAATCTCGTCGAGGGAATCGGTACCGTCAATTGAAAGCCCTGTCTTCACGAGTTCATGTGCGGTTTTGGCAAACACCCCCGCGAGGTCCTTGTCGCCCTTGGCCTGGGGAGTATCGCCAAGGGCTTGATCGGTCGCGTGTGCCGCCGTGCTGGTGGCGGGTGACGGGCCCCGTGTGGGCTCGGCCACGAAAGGCTGTGGCAGTACCTGCCCTGTACTCCGGGGGACGCTGCTGGAAAGTAGGGTCACGAATTTCTACCTCTCTATCTCACTCAATCGTGGGTGCCCAGTTTTGGTTCTATCGACGGGGTTGTTGGCATGAGTGAGCAACCGTGGCGTTTGATTCCCCTGTTATGAATTCAAACGTGTTAGCAATTGCTTCCTCCCCAGACCGTGTGTTTGAGGAACGACTCAGGCGGCCGTCGCCTTGAGCTGCTGGCCAGGGATGGCCGCAATCAGTTCGCGGGTGTACGCGGTGGCCGGGCGGTTGAAAATCTGTTCCACCGAACCCTGTTCCACCACCCGGCCATTACGCAGCACCAGCACCTCGTGGGCGAAGTTGGCGACCACCGACAGGTCGTGGGACACCAGCACGTAGGCAATGCCCATGTCCCGTTGCAGTTCCTGCAGCAGGTCGAGAATGTGCGCCTGCACCGACACATCCAGCGCGCTGACCGGTTCGTCCAGCAGCAGCAGGTCGGGTTTCAACGCCAGGGCGCGGGCGATGGCCACGCGTTGGCACTGGCCGCCGGACAGCTCGCGGGGCAAGCGGTCGAGGAAACTCACCGGCAAGTGCACGCGGCTGATCAACTCCCGCGCCGCCTGCTCCAGCGCCGCGCCCTTGAGCAAACCGAACGACACCAGCGGTTCGACAATGCTGTCGAACACCGTAAAGCGCGGGTCGAGGGCGGCGAAGGGGTTTTGCTGCACCAGTTGCAAGCGTTGGCGCAATGGGCGGAATTCGCGCCAACTGAGGTCGGTGACGTCCTGTTGTTCGAAGAACACCTGGCCCTGGCTTGGCTTCTCCAGGCCGAGGGCGATGCGCAGCGCGGTGCTCTTGCCCGAGCCGGACTCGCCGACGATGGCCAGGGTCTGGCCGGGGTAGACCTCCAGGTTGAGACCCTCCAGGGCCAGGAAGGTCGACGCTTCGCCCTTGACCTTGGGCAGGGCGACGTTTTGCCGACGTTGTGCAGGCTCAGGATCGGCCGGCGCCCCAGGTCGAGGTTGAGCAAGGGTTCGCGACGCTTGGCGAAGGCAGGCGCGGCGGCGATCAGGGCGCGGGTGTAGTCGTGGCTGGGCTGGGCCAGGATCTGCTTTGGCGGGCCTTGTTCCACCACCTCGCCGTGCTGCATCACCAGGATGCGATCGGCACGGTCGGCGGCCACGCCCAGGTCGTGGGTGATGATCAGCAGCGAAATACCGCGCTCGCTGACCAGCCGTTGCAGGTGGTCGAGGATCTTGCGCTGCACGGTCACGTCGAGGGCGCTGGTGGGTTCGTCGGCGATGATCAGGCGCGGGTTACCGGCCAGGGCGATGGCGATCAGCACACGCTGGCGCATGCCGCCGGAGAGTTCATGGGGATACTGGCGCGCACGCAGCACCGGTTTGTCGATCCCCACCTGTTGCAGCAATTCGACGATATCCGCATCGACGCCGGGGTAGCGCTTGCCCTTGGCCAGGATCAACGCCTCGGCAATCTGCTGGCCGACGCGCAGAGTGGGGTTGAGGCTGACCATCGGGTCCTGGGGCACCAGGCCGATGGTGCGGCCGCGCAGGCTGCGTTGCTGGTGTTCGCTGGCGTGGGTCAGGTTGTGGCCGTCGACCCACAGTTGCCCGGCGCTGATCTGCGCATTGTCCGGCAGCAGGCCCAGAATGGCATTGGCCAGGGTGGATTTGCCCGAGCCGGACTCGCCGACAATCGCCACGGTTTCGCCCTGCGCCAGGGAAAACGACAGCGAACGCACCGCCGGATTGACCTGGCCGCTGGCGCGGTAATCGACACTGAGTTGGCGTACATCGACCAAAAGCGCGCTCATCGCTGGATCTCCTCAAAGGTGCGAGCGATATGGTTAAGGCTGAACACCACCGCCACCAGGAACAGGCCGGGCAGCAAGGACACCCACGGTGCGGTGATCAGGAAGTGCCGGCCGTTGGCGATCAAGGTGCCCCATTCCGCCGCCGGTGGCGCGGCGCCGAAACCGAGGAAACTCAAGCCTGCGGTGGCGAGGATCGCCGCGCCGAAATCCAGTGTCGCCAGCACCGCTACCGGGCCCCAGGCGTTGGGCAGAATGTGCCGCAACAACGTGCGCCCCCAGCTGGCACCGCCCAGGCGTGCAGCCTCGACATAAGGCAGGGTTTTCACCCGCAGCACTTCAGCGCGGGTGGTGCGGGCAAAGCCCGGAATAATGCCGATGCCCACGGCGATGGCCACCGGCACCGTACCGAAGCCGATGGCCGTGACAATCGCCAGGGCCAGCAGCAGGCCGGGCAGGGCGAGCAATACATCGACCACGCGCATGATCACCGCATCGAGACGGCCACCGGCAAACCCGGACAAGATGCCCAGGCCGAGGCCGCCCACCAGTGCGATCCCCACCGCCAGCGAGGCTGCCAGCACCGACAGGCTCGCGCCGTAGACCACGCGGGTAAACAGGTCGCGTCCCAGTTCGTCGGTACCGAACCAGTGGTTCAGGCTGGGCGCGGTGAGTTTGGCGGCGGGCGAGGTGGCGTAAGGGTCGAAGCTGCTCAGCAGCTGCGGCGCCACGGCGGCCACCAGCGAGAACAGCACCACCAGCATCGCCAGACTGAATCCCGGCCGGCGCAACAAGGGCAGCAGGGTTGCCGTGGCGCGTTGCCAGGGGCTGCGGCGGCGCCAGAGGGTTTCACTGCGCACGCGTTTGTGGGTAAGCGTCGTCATGGTCTAGGACACCTTGGGCGTGTGGGAGATGCGCGGGTCGAGCCACGGGTAAAGCAGGTCCACCAGCAGGTTTACCAGGACAAAGGCCGCCGCCGACACGGCCACGATGGCCAGCACCACTGGAATGTCCTGGCGCAGCACGGCTTCCTGGGCCAGGCGGCCGATGCCGGAGCGGGCGAAGATGGTTTCCACCAGCACGGCGCCAGACACGGTATTGCCCACCTGCAAACCGATCAGGGTGAGGATGGGCAGCGCGGCATTCCTGAACCCATGGCGGGCCTGCACCTGGCCTCGGCTCAGGCCCTTGGCGTAGGCGGTGACGATATACGCCTCTTTCCACACGCCCTGAAAACTGCGTTGCAGCACCTGGGCGTACACCGCTGCACTGGGGATAGCCAGGGTGATCGCCGGCAGTACCAGGCTTTCGAAACCCCGGCTGCCGGTGGCGGGAAACCAGCCCAGGCCAAACGCAAACACCTGGATCAGCAGCAAGCCCATCCAGAACACCGGCACCGAAAAGCCCAGGGACGGCAAGCGCGCCAGGGCTTTTTTCAACGGTTGCCAGCGGATATACGCGGTGAGGTAAGCCAGGCCGATACCGCCCAGCAGCGACAGCACAATCGCCAGCCCCGCCAGGGACAGCGTCTGGGGCAGGCGCTCGGCGAGCAACTCGGCCACCGGGCGGTTAAGTGACAGTGATTGCCCAAAGTCGCCGTGCAACGCGCCCAGCAGCAGGTCGATATATTGCTCGAACAGGCCTTTATCCAGCCCGTAATAGGCCCGCGCCTTGGCCAGGTCTTCCACCGACAGCGCGTCGGCCTCCATGCCGGACGCACTGAGCATGATCGACAAGGTGTCGCCCGGCAGCAAATAGAGGATGAAGTAGGTGATGCTATAGGCACCCCATAGCACCAGCAGTGCCTGGCCGACCCGGCCGATCAGGTAGCGGCTCATGGTGCATCGACCTCGATATCACCCAGCAGCGCAAAGCCTTCGGCGGTCCAGCGGAAGTTTTTCACTTTGGCCGACGTTGCCGCCTGCCATACGCGCTCGTAGACCGGGAACGCCGAGCCTTCATCCACCAACAGGTCTTGCAGCTCGCCGTAGGCCGCTGCGCGTTGCTGGCTCTGGGTGGCAGTGATGCCGGCATCGAACAGGCCCTTGGCGCGTTCAAGTACGGGTGGCTCAAAGAGGTTGGTGGCTACCGTCGAGCTGTTGGCCGTACGGGGGTCAAGGATGGTTTGCAGGATGATCGGGTCGGCGCGGGTCATGTAGCTGATGGTCAGGTCGTAGTTGCCGGCGGAGTTGTTGGCGACCCATTCGGCACGCGTGACCACGCTGAGTTTTACCTCAATGCCCACCTTGCGCAGTTGATCCTGCAGCAGTACATCGCCTGCGGTCTCGGCCTGCATGACGTTGTAGGTCAGGCTCAGGCGTTTACCGTCCTTCTGGCGGTAGCCGTCTGCACCTTGGGCCCAGCCGGCACTGTCCAACAGGCGCTCGGCGCCCGCCGGGTCATAGGCGAGCTTGGCGCCCTGGCTCTTGAAGTAAGGCGTGGTCACATCAAAGATGCCGTCTACCACGGCAAACTCGGCGTTGTAGACGGTACTCGCGTAACTCTTGCGGTCGATGGCTTTCTGCACGGCGAGGCGCACCTGTTTATCGGCCAATATGCGACCGCCACGGGTGTTGGGAAACAGGTTCAGGGAGGGCCCCGGCAGCGAGCGGCTCTGGATGGTCGCGCCCTTGGATTGGAGCAGTTTCAGGTCGACCTCGGAGAACGGGTTGCGTGGCCACAGAATGTCGGCCTTGCCTTGCAGGAACAGGCCGTTACGCACGCTTTCTTCGGGGATGTAGGTGACGTCCACCGCATCCAGGTGCGCTTCGCCCTGGTTTTTCATATTGGCCGACGCCCAGGCGTAACCCTTGCGCTTGGTCAGGTGCGCGCCGACTTCCGGGGTGTAGCTGGCCAAGACGAACGGGCCGGTGCCAATGATCTTGCCCAGCGAGCGTTCCTTGACGCTCAGCGTGTAGGAGGCTGGCGCGAGGATCGCCAGGTTGGTGGTGGACGTCGCTTGCAGGAAGCCCGCATTGGGCCTGGCGAGTACCAGCTTGACGGTAAATTCATCGACCACTTCGGCGTGATCAAAGCCCGCCAGGTACGTCGCGCCGAAGGTGGCGGGCAACTCGGTAGCCAGTGCCTTATTGCTGTCAAAGGCGGTTTTCACCGCCTTGGCATCGAAGCGCTCGCCATTGCTGAAGGTGACGTTGTCGCGCAGGTGGAAGGTGTAGGTCAGCGCGTCGTCACTGACTTCCCAGCTTTTGGCCAGCCAGGGAATGATCTTGCCGGTTTGCGGGTCCTGATCGGTGAGGGACTCGGCGATATTGCGCAGCAGCACCCGGTGTTCCAGCCAATAGACCTGGAACGGGTCGACACTGACCAGGATGGTGTTGTCGCCAAAGAAGGCGATATTCAGGGTCTTGCCGGCCTGGCTGTCACTGCCCGAAGGCGAGCAGGCGGCCAAGCTTAACGCCAGGACGCAAGGGGCCAATAGACGGCTCATCAAGTTGGAGGTGTTCAATGGGATGCCCTCGTATGGCGATTGGCTTAAAAGTCGTAGGCCAGCTTGGTGTACCAGTAGCCGCCGCCGGGGTAGAACGGCGGGTTGCCGTAGGGCGCCAGGCCCAGGTTGCTGTAGACGGCGTGCCGGTCGGGGCGCACGTCGAAGATGTTGGTGCCGCCGATGCTCACGGTGATCTGGTCGACGAAGGTGTAGCTGACGTCCAGGTCGGTGATCCATTTGGCGCCGAAGCTGCGGTCGCCCGTGGGGTTGACCGCCAGGGTCTTGACCGCGCCGTAGCGGCTGGTTTGCAGGTTGACTGCGACGTCCTCGACCTTCCAGTTGGCGCCCAGGATCCATTTGGTCTTGGGTGACGCTTCGGTCAGGTCGCCTTCGCGGTCGCGGCCCACCAGGGTCACGCCGGAGTTGGCCAGCGCACTCGGTGTGTCGCGGGTGCCTTCGATGGTGGTCTTGTTCCAGTTGAAGCCCAGGCTCCAGCGCACTTCGCCCCAGGTATCCAGCGGTGTGGTGTGGTCGGCGACCACGTCCAGGCCACGGGTGCGGGTATCGAAGGCATTGGTGTAGTAGTTGACCCAGGTGCCCGAGGGCACGCCCTGGCCGGTGAGGATGCCGTTGATCACGCCGTTGCCCTGGTCGTAGATATTGCTGGTCAGGGCGATGCGGTCGTCGATGTCGATCAGGTAGGCATCGGCGGTGATGCTGGTGCGCGGCGCCGGTTGCCAGGTCAGGCCCAGCCCGAGGTTGCGCGACTTTTCCGGCTTGAGGTCATCACCGCCCAACGCCTTGGCCAGGTTGCTGCCCGACGGGGTCAGGCGGGTGACGGCGGGCACGACGTTGCCGTTCACGTCGGTGGACACGCGGTTGTCGGCCACGGTGTAGCCGATCTGGGTCAGGGACGGCGCACGGAAACCGCTGCCGACCGTGCCGCGCACGGCCACGCTGTCGGTGAGTTCGTAGCGCGAGTTCACTTTCAGGCCGAAGGTGTTGCCTGAGTCGTCATCGTAATGTTCGACCCGCCCGGCGACGTCGAGAAACCAGCGTTCGGTCAGGTCGAAGCCCAAGTCCAGGTAGCCTGCGTAGTTGTTGCGGATCAGGCTGACTTCGTCTTCCGGACGAATCGTCACCGCCGCCTGGGCACCCGATGCCGCCGGGTACGAACCGGTGATATAGGCCTCGGGGTCGCCGGCGAAGGTACTGAAGTGCTCCCAGCGATGTTCCAGTCCGGCCGACACCTGCACCGGCGAAGTCAGGTTGAACAGGCTGTCGTAGCGGCGGGTGAAATCCAGGTTGTTGACCCACTGCTCGAAGCGGAAGGTCGCCAGGTTGTCGAATTTGGTCGGTGACGCGGTGCCCAGGGACGGGTTGATGTTGAGGTCGCTGGAGTGGTGGACATTGTTACGCCCGTAAGTGGTGCTCAGGTCCCAGTTCCATTCGGCTGCCTGGCCCTTGCCGCCGAACAGCAGTTGGTAATCGCGGTCCTTGATGTTGTTGAGCGGGTAGTAACCGTCGGGGAACACCTCGGGCACGGCGGCCCGGCCGGTCGGCAGGCGGAAGTAGTTGGCGGCCTCGGCATCACGCTCGCCGTAGGTGGAGAATGAGTACAGGGTCAGGGCTTCCAGGGGCAGTTCGGCGTTATAGGCCAGGTTGAAGGCCTTGAGGTCAGGATCGCCGTTCTTGATCGCTACGCGGTCCCAGGCGACTTCCTTGGCTGGATCGTTGAAGGCCCTGACGCTGCCGTCGGCCTTGTCGTTCCACGACGCTTCGCCACGTTTGCGCGCATCCGCCGAGAGGTGGAAAAAGCCGCCTTCGCCGAGCGTGAAGCCCTGGTCACCCGCCACCTTGATGGTCTCGCCCTGGCCGGAGAACAACTGGCCGTAACTGGTTTCCAGGTGACCGCCGCTGCTGCCGGTCTTGAGGATGATGTTGATCACACCCGCCACCGCATCGGATCCGTACTGGGCCGCTGCGCTGTCTTTGAGCACTTCGATATGGTCCACCGAGCTGACCGGGATCAGGTCGATGTCCACCGCATTGGCGCCGCTGTTGTCGATGGACCCGCGCTGGCCGGTGGCGCCGTTGTGGCGGCGTTTGCCGTTGACCAGCACCAGCGTGTAGGCGGGGCCGAGGCTGCGGTTGCTCAGCGGGCGGGTGACTGAGTTATAGCCGGCGATGTTGGTGCCGAAGTTGAACGACGGCAGCAACTTTGCAATCGCCTCGGACAATTCGGCGCGGCCGGTCTTGAGCAGTTGCTCGCTGTTGATCACATCAATCGGCGCCGGGCTGTCGGCCACGGTGCGCTCCTGGCCACGCAGGCCGGTGGAGATCACCGTGACGGTGCCGAGCTTGGCGTCTTGCGTGGCGGTTTCGGCGAAGGAGGGCGCTGCTGCGAGCAGCAGCGAACTGGTCAGCAGTGACAGGTGGAAGTGCTTGAGGGGCAGCGGGGCGGCGAGGTCTGGCATGTCGAGATCGGTCCATTTAGCCTGCTACAGGCTCCTGGTGGTCGGGGGTACGTCCTCCGCCAGGTATGGGGTCGGTCTGTGAAGTGAAGATATTCCTATAAAAAACCCGAGGGAAAGTCTTTTTTGGAATAAGCTAATTATTAGATATTGTCATTATCCTGTTTTTTAAGATCATCTATTTTTATGATGTTTTGGGGTGGCGCGGGCAGGGCGCAAGCGTCCATCAAGGCTGCACCGCCGGGCCTTTCAACTCGATTTGATTATGGTCCGGGTCGTTGAAATAAATTGACCAGCCTGTGCCCTCTGCGCCATAGCGCATCTCGGCTTTGTCAGCGGATATTCCCGCTTCAGCCAGGTGACCGAGAATGGCTTGTTCATCAAACGGCTCGACCCGCAGGCAGACGTGATCGACATTGTGCCCTTGCTTGCCCGCCGGCTCCCCGCCTTGGCGTCCGATGGCGCCATTCACATCCACCAGGTCAATCAGGGCCGTGCCCGCGCTCAAGTGAATCAGGCCCAGGTCGTCACGGCGCTTTTTAACCTCACACCCGAGTACCGAGACGTAGAAAGCCACGCTGCGCTCAATGTCCCGCACCCGCAGAACCACATGGTCGATACGTTGAATTGAAAAACTGCGCATACCATCACTCCTGTCCGATCCATAATTTTAGTACCGTCACGCTCTACGAGACCAGCAAGCTTGCGCTCAGTTAATATATGACCCACCGCCACGAGTACTGGCTTCAATCGCGGCCAAGCCTTTCCTGAATCCCCCTGAGAAACAGTATGAACACCGAATTGACGGAAGAAGAGATGCGACAGGCGCTATTCGGCGTATCTGTGCCCGCAGTGTCGACGGAAGACGACCATCAGCCAGACCCCGTTCCGGCAGCCGTGATACCGCCAAAGGCAATGCCCAAAAAACATTTTGACTGGGCTCTAGAACGATAGTTACAGCTTGAAAAAATCGAATTATGCCCCCAATTTTGCCCCCACTCGAGCGCTTTACAGAAGGGATCGGGAATGTGTCGAGCACGTTTCGCCTCGCGCATGATGCTTTGCAGGTAGTTTTGTACCCTTAACGCGACGTCAATCGTGCCGCGTTTCCGGATCGCTTCCAGAGGTTGCATCAGGTCATGGGTGTGCAGATCGACAATAGAGCGAGCGCCAATTAGCTGGAAGACATGGGTTTTGAGACGGTTCAGGACGGTCTTGGCATGGCCCGGAGCCCATTTGGCGGACATCGCTTTGTGCCAGTCCAGTGCGGCGCTTTCAAAGGTTCGGCCTTTGATTGCGGCCTGCGTCTTGGCTTGGTGTTTGGTCTCTATGGGGTCGATGCCTTTCGCCAGCATCCGCAGCAAGCCGAATCGGAGAGTGGAGCAGTGGTGCGCGACATAAGGGTACTCCCCCATTATCGAATTACCTTACCCCTAACACTACCCCTGAAACGGTTGGAATCCGCCAGTTTCTGACGGAAACCGACTGAATGCCATAAACGAAAAAACCCGCCAAGAGGCGGGTTTTAAAGGGTTCCACGGACTTTACTGGCTGTCCGTGGAACTGGAGATGGTGCCCGAACCCGGAATCGAACCGGGACGCCCTTACGAGCGGGGGATTTTAAGTCCCATGCGTCTACCAGTTTCGCCATTCGGGCGGTAGCGCGGTGTAGCAGGGTTGGGAATATATAGATCCAAGCGCGTATGCGCAAGGCCGCAAAGTAGCTTTGTTGTGCGCAGGCCAGGGTGAAAAAGCTCGAAAGATCAGTGATCTACAGGGGCTTTAAACGTAAGGATGGGTGGAGTACCAGCGACAGTCAGCTGTAGAGCCTCAAACCTATGGTCGAGGAGCGGAAAAACACCATCGATCGGCAGAAAAGTGGCATCAAGAGCCTCAAGCGCGGCCTTGACGACTTAACGCGCAGTGTTGACGCAGTGAATGCAAAGAAGCCCCGGTTTTTCCGGGGCTTCTGCGTAGAGGCTTATACGAAAGGCTGGCCGCTGAACCCTCTGGGCAAACGCTGCGACAAATCCCGGCACCTGAAATTACGACCTCACAGGCCCCTTAGCGTTCGTTTATGGCGCCAACCTGTTCAAGCCCAAACCTGGACGCTACCCTGCCACTACCCTAATCATAAAAAGGAGTGAGTGATGAGTGTCCAGACTCTGCCTCAAGAAGGCAGTTGCCGCTGTAATCGTGTGCGTTTCAGTGTGAGTGAGGCCCCTGTGATCACCATGGCCTGCCATTGCACGGGGTGTCAGAAATGACCTCCAGCGCGTTCTCCCTCAGTGCATTGATCCCGGCCAGCGCCTTCACCGTGACCCAGGGCTGCCCGGTGATCGGTGGCCTGCACGGGGTGGACCGTCATTATGTGTGCCCACATTGCATGAGCTGGCTGTTTACCCGCCCCCATGGCACTGATGAGTTCGTCAACGTGCGTGCGACTTTGCTGGATAACGCCAGCGGGTATGTGCCGTTCATGGAAACCTGGACCAGTGAAAAGCTGCCCTGGGCCACGACCCCGGCGGTCGAAAGTTTTGCGCAACTGCCTGAACCCCAGGACTTCCCGCGCTTGATGCAGGCCTACGCCGTGTTCAGTGCCCGTTGACGTCAATCGATCAATGCCAGCAGGTCCGTGTCGCCGACATCCACTCCGGCTTGAGTCAGCAGGGTCGTCGCCTGGCCCCGATGGTGGGTCTGATGATTGAAGAAGTGCAGCAGCAGGCTGGCAAACGGCTTATCGGCGGCAACGCCGCGCATGGTGTGGTAGGGCAGGCGCAGGTCGAGGTCGGCCTCGCGCAACGTGTTGGCCCAGTCGATGATCAGTTGGTCAAGCCAGGTGCGGCGCGTCGCCAGCGCGCTCAGGTCGGCGAAGGCCAGGCGCTTGAGTTCGACAGGCGTGGCTATGGCCTCCAAGGGGGCCAGCGCGGTAAAGCCCGCCGGGTGTTGGGCGAAGCGTTTGAGCCAGACCGTATCACCCAGCACCAGGTGGTTGAGTGTGCCCAGGATCGAGTCGAAAAAAGCCTGGCGATCCTCGCGTAATTGCGCATCTGAAAGCTTGGCGGCGGCCTCATAGACCTTACGGTTCATCCACTGGTTGTAGGTCGCCATCAGTGCGATCTGCTCGATTCGGTTCACGGGTGTTCCCTGGTTGGATGCGCGCCCGCTCGGCGGTCATGGTGTTCCGGCAGCGGCGGGCTATGGTTGTTGAACGCCAATACTACGCCCGGGAGGGTGACACCATGAACACCAGCGATCTACTCGAACAACTGCTGCGCGCCGGACAGACCGGTGGGGGCGCTACGGGCGGCGGCCTGGGCGGGCTACTCGGCGGTTTGTTGAAGGGCACCACCACCGGCAATGCATCGGCCGGCGGCGGGCTGGGTGGGTTGTTGGGCGGCCTTGGCGGCATGCTCGGTGGCGGGGCTGCAACGCGTCCTTCGCAGGGGCGCTCCGGCGGGATGAATTACGCGGCGCTGGCGTCGTTAGGGATGATGGCCTTTCAGGCATATCAGGCTTGGCAGAGTCAGCAGGCTTCCAAAGCGCAGTCGTCCTTCCAGACCGTCGACCAGCTTGATGGCCCTGAAGCCGAGGTCCACAGCCATGCTGTGTTACGCGCCTTGATTGCCGCGGCCAAGGCAGATGGCCGGATCGATGATAAAGAGCAGCAAATGATCACCGCTGAGTTGAGCAAGCACACCGACGACCCGCAATTGAAACAGTGGCTCAATGCCGAAGTCGACAAGCCTTTGGATGCTGCGGATTTTGCCGAATTCGCCCGCGACCCGGCAGTAGCGGCCGAGGTGTACCTCGCCAGTGTGATGCTGGTGGACGACCAGCAGGACGCCGAGCGCAACTACCTGGATGACTTGGCGGGGCAGCTGCAAATCGATCCCCAATTGCAGCTGCACCTGGAGCAACAGGCCAGGGCCTAGAACCGCACCGTAGCGCCGGTAGTCAACCATTGCTCACGCTCGCCGATCAGGCTGCGCCCAACCACAACGTCCACATCGAGGTATGTCCCGACATGCAAGCGTGGCCCGGCCTGCCACGCCTGGTCGCCGCCGGCCTGGCCATAACGCTCGGCGACCAGCGTCAGCGTGCGCGCCAGCTGATACTCAAAACCGGTGCCCCAGGTCAGGCGGTGTTGGTCATCGCCGTCGTTATAGGCATGGGTCCAGCCGGCATTCAGATTCAGGCGCAGTGGCGCCAGCGGCTGCCACGTCAGGGGGACGTTGAAATCCGCGCCGTCATACGCATGCCTGCGGTCCTGGGCAAAGTGCGCGCCGGCAGCAACCGCCAGTTGCAGACCAAGGTCATCCCGTGACAGCACTTGGGCCTTGAGTTGCGGGCTGAGCTGGCTTTCGCCGCTGGCACGTGACAGTGCTGTGCCCCATTGCACCGCAGGCATCGCACTGAACGTACAGGCCGGCGACAGTGTTTCGCTGTGGCTGCCGCCGTCGTGGCGATAAGCGCTGAACCAGGCGTCTACATTGCATTCGCCCGGCGCGTTGATAGCGCCGTCATCGACCACATAGGCGCCGCCAGCCGCATTGGCCTTCGATATCACGGCGATGAGCAAAATAAAGCCCAGCGTCAGGCCGATAAACATTAAGTTATGCCGCAATGCACGGCGTTTAGCCGGCGGCAACAGCAGCAGGCTGTGGTGCACATCACGGCCGTGACGCGCACGGTATTTGGCAAACCCGTCAGGGCGTTTGGGAGTGTGTGGGTTGTGCATGATGCACCTCGCTTGAGTTCAGCTTTCTACAGTCAGCACCGAAATGCCGCTGGCTCTGGCCTGGCAGACCAGCTCCGACGTGTCCTCACCACCCGGCAGGGCGATGACCACATCGGGGCGGCTGTCGGTCAGCATGAAGTGGTTGCGCTGGCGTTCGGCCTGCTTGCCATGGCGTTGCCAGTTGGGTGGGTAACGCACCACGTCGATGCCGATTTCCCGGGCCCATTCCTCGATGTCACTGCCGAGGAACTGGTTGCCGCCGTGGATCAATACCTGCACCGGGCGCAGGCGGTGGTAAGCGTCCAGCACCTGGCGGGACTTCTTGGTGTCGGCGTAATGACGACCTGCACAGATCAAGATGCGCATAGTCCGATTCCTTGTGAGGCACGGCGGCGGCCCAGCGGCCACCACCGTTTAAACGGCAGGGGTGATCAGTACCACTGCTTGAAGCGGCGGATGTAGATCGTTTTCATCAGTTGGGCCACGCAGCAGTAGCTGACCAAGGTGCCCACCAGCCATGGGAAGTACGCCAGTGGCAGCGGTTGCAAGCCCACCAGTGTGCCCAGCGGCGAGAACGGTACGTAGATCCCCAGCACGATCACCACGCAGGTCATCATCAACACCGGCCAGGCGGCTGTGCTCTGGAAGAACGGGATCTTGCGGGTGCGCAACATATGCACCACGAGGGTTTGCGAAAGCAGGCCTTCGATAAACCAACCGGACTGGAACAGAGTCTGCATCTCGACACTGTTGGCGGCGAACACGTACCACATCAGCGCAAAGGTGGTGATGTCGAAGATCGACGAGGTCGGCCCGATCCACAGCATGAAACGGCCGATGTTTTTCGCATCCCACTTGCGTGGCTGGGCCAGGTATTCCTTGTCCATCTTGTCCCACGGCAATGCCAGCTGGGAGATGTCGTACATCAGGTTTTGCAGCAGCAAGTGGATTGCCAGCATCGGCATGAAGGGGATGAAGGCGCTGGCCACCAGCACCGAGAACACATTGCCGAAGTTGGAGCTGGCGGTCATGTTCAGGTACTTCATGATATTGCCGAAGGTTTCGCGGCCCTTGAGCACGCCTTCTTCCAGCACCATCAGGCTCTTTTCCAGCAGGATGATGTCGGCCGATTCCTTGGCGATGTCGGTGCCGCTGTCCACCGAGATGCCTACGTCGGCATCGCGCAGGGCCGGGGCATCATTGATGCCGTCACCGAGAAAACCCACGGTGTGGCCGTTGGCTTGCAGGGCCTTGAGTACACGGGATTTCTGCAGCGGCGTGAGCTTGGCGAACACCGTACGTTCTTCAACGTGACGTGCCAGGGTGGCGTCGTCCATCAATTCGATCTCCACCCCCAGCAGCGGCCGGCCGGGCTCAAGGCCGACCTGGCGGCAGATCTTGCTGGTGACCACCGCGTTGTCGCCGGTCAGCACTTTGACCGCTACGCCGATCTGTTGCAGAGCGGCAATCGCCGGGCCGGCGGTTTCCTTGGGTGGATCGAGGAAGGTCAGGAACCCCTGGATCACCAGGTTGCGCTCATCGCCGGTGGTGTACTGCTGGCGTGCCAGCGCCTTGGGGATCGTGCGGGTCGCCACCACCAGCACCCGAAAGCCGTCTTCGTTGTAATCGTTGGCAATCGCCAGCAGTTCCTCGCGGCGGCGTTCATCCAATGGCACGGCGGCGCCGGTGTCCATCACATGGGTGGCAATGCCGAGCATCTCTTCCACCGCACCTTTGCACACCAGCAGATGGTCGTCGGCCGCGTCCTTGACCACGATGGACAGGCGACGGCGGACAAAGTCGAAGGGCAATTCATCGACCTTGCTGTAGGCAAACGGCACCTGGAATTTCGGATTCTGTTCTGAAAACTGCACCACCGCCTGGTCCATCAGGTTCTTCATGCCGCTCTGGTGATAGCTGTTGAGCCAGGCCAGGGACAGCACGGCATCATCGCGTTGGCCAAAGGCATTGACGTGATGTTCGAGGATGATTTTGTCCTGGGTCAGGGTGCCGGTCTTGTCGGTGCACAACACATCCATGGAGCCGAAGTTCTGGATCGCATTCAAGCGCTTGACCACCACTTTGCGCTTGGCCATGGC
>NZ_JADDUM010000063.1 GCF_015163715.1 Pseudomonas cyclaminis | reverse complement strand
CCCCTCCCACATTTAAACCGCATGTCAATGCTGACTTTTTGTTATTCCCTACTTTGCACACACCATGACCGGCAAAACCCAATCCACCTCGAAAATCGCGCAGATCCTGTTCGGCCTGCTGGCCTACGTCAGCCTGGGCATCGGGCTGGTGGCGATTGTCGTGCCGGGTTTGCCCACCACCGAATTCATCCTGCTGGCCGCCTGGGCCGCGACCAAAAGCTCGCCGCGCCTCAGCGCCTGGCTGGAAAACCACCGCCTGTTCGGCCCCATCCTGTTCAACTGGCGCAACGGCAAGATCATTGCCCGCCGGGCCAAAGTCAGCGCCACCGTGAGCATGCTGCTGTGCGCGATCCTGATGCTGGTGATGCTCGACCATGGCTGGCCGATCTACCTGGCGATTGCCGGGATGAGCCTGGGCAACCTGTGGATCTGGTCACGCCCCGAACGGCTCGTACAGCCCGTATAACGCTGCGTGTAGGTATTTTCCTACCACTCATCGCCTGCCCCTCATGAAACATCCTGATACGCCGATGCTCCGGATATAGCGCTGAAGGGACTTGGCCGTGCTGTGCATTCCAACAAGTCCATTCGCGAGTGAACCTATGTTCGACACCCTCTCTATCCGCTTGAAAATCGTGCTGCTGTCAGGGCTATGCCTACTGGGTGTGATTGCGCTGGTGGTCGGCATCAATATCTTCAACACCAACCAGAACGATCAGTTGGTCAGCGATTCAAGTTCGCGAATGCTCACCGCCAGCGTGGAACAGCTGCTGCAAGCGAAGGCCGCCGAACAGGCCGTGCAATTGCAGAAAACCTTCGGCGACAGCCAGGTGGCGTTGACCGCCCTGGCCGACCAGATCAAAGACCTGCGCAACCTGGGGACCCAGCGCGGCCTCGACGCCGGCGCCCTGCGCGAAGCACTCAACCAGAGCGTAAAAACCGCATTCGAGCGCAACAATAAGGTGCTGGGCATCTGGCTGTCGTTCGAGCCCAATGGCCTGGATGGCAAGGACAGCGAATTCATTGATGACAAGGCCCGCGTGTCCAACGAAAAAGGCCGTTTTTCCAGCTACTGGAGCCGGGCCGGTGGCGCAGGCCTGAACACCATCATGGTCGAGGACGACCTCAACAAAACCGCCCTCAACCTCAGCGGCACGCCCTACAACATCTGGTACACCTGCCCACGCGACACCCGCAGCACCTGCCTGCTGGACCCGTACGAAGACACCGTGGCCGGCAAACCCGTGCTGATGACCACTATTTCCCTGCCGCTGATCGTGGACGGCAAGGTCATTGGCATTGTCGGTGTCGACATCGCCCTCACCGCCCTGCAAGCGACCACCGATGCCGCGCAGAAAGACCTGTTCAACGGCGCGGCACACCTGGAAATTCTCTCCAGTACCGGCTTGATCGCCGCCTACAGTGGCGAACCGGCCAAGGTCGGCAAGAACCTGATCGATACCCTTGGCGCCGAAGGCAAGGAAATCGTGCAACTGCTGGCCAGTGACAGCCGCATGATCCGCGAACAGGGCGACACCATCCGCGCCGTGTACCCGGTCAAGCCCATCAGCGATGCCAAATCCTGGGGCGTGGTGATCAAGCTGCCAAAAGCCGTGATGCTGGCCGATAACGTCAAGCTGCAAGCCGTGCTCGACGATGCCCAGGCGGCCGGCGTGCTCAAAGCGTTGCTGGTGGCGGCTGCCGCAGCGCTGCTCGGCCTGCTGCTGATCTGGCTGACCGCCACCGGCGTGACCCGCCCGATCAACAGCGTGGCCGCGATGCTCAAGGACATCGCCAGCGGCGACGGCGACCTCACCCAGCGGCTGGCTTATGCCAAGAAAGACGAGCTGGGCGAACTGGTGAACTGGTTCAACCGCTTCCTCGACAAGCTGCAACCGACTATCGCGCAGATCAAGCAAAACATCACCGAGGCCCGCGGCACGGCGGATCAATCCTCAGCCATCGCCCGCCAGACCAGCGAGGGCATGCAGGTGCAGTTCCGTGAAATCGACCAGGTGGCCACGGCGTCCAACGAAATGAGCGCCACCGCCCACGACGTGGCCAACAGCGCCTCGAATGCCGCCAGTGCGGCACGCGGCGCCGATCAGTCGGCACGCGAAGGCATGCAGATCATTGAAAAGAGTACGCGGGATATCACCACCCTCGCCGAAGAGGTCAGCAAGGCCGTAGGCGAAGTCGAAGCCCTGGCGGTCAACAGCGAGCAAATCGGCTCGGTGCTGGAAGTGATCCGCAGCATCGCCGAGCAGACCAACCTGCTGGCGCTCAACGCGGCGATTGAAGCGGCCCGCGCCGGTGAAACCGGCCGTGGGTTTGCGGTGGTGGCTGATGAAGTGCGCAACCTGGCCAAACGCACCCAGGACTCCGTGGAGGAAATCCGCCTGGTGATCGAGCGCATCCAGAGCGGCACCCGTGGCGTGGTCGCGACCATGCACTCAAGCCAAAGCCAGGCCCAGAGCAATGCCGGGCAGATCCATCAGGCCGTGCAGGCGTTGGGCAAGATCAGCGATGCGGTGACGGTGATCAGCGATATGAACCTGCAAATCGCCAGTGCCGCCGAACAACAGAGCGCGGTGGCCGAAGAGGTCAACCGCAACGTCTCGGCGATTCGCACTGTGACCGAAACCCTGACCGGCCAGGCTACCGAATCGGCGGCCATCAGCAGCCAGCTCAATGCCTTGGCCAGCCAGCAGATGAAACTCATGGATCAATTCAAGGTGTAAGACACACCAACGGTCAAATGTGGGAGGGGGCAAGCCCCCTCCCACATTTTGACCGCGTACTGCTTAGAGACCCGTCCAGGCCTTCACAAACGCCGCCACATCTTCCTTCGCGGCCGTACGCGGTGGATTCTGTGGTGTCCCCAAATAGAGGAAGCCAATCACCTCCTCATCCGCCGTCAGCCCCAAACCCTTGGCCACATGGGCCGAGTACGACAATTCACCCGTACGCCACACCGCACCAATCCCCTGTGCATACGCCGCCAGCAGAATGCCATGAGCCGCACAGGCCGCCGCCAGCAGTTGCTCGGACTTGGGCACCTTGAAGTGCTCCTGCAAACGGGCAATCACCACCACCACCAGCGGGGCGCGCAACGGGCCGTTCTGGGCCTTGTCGATGGCGGCTTGCGGGGCGTCGGCGTCTTGCAGGCGTGCGGCCTCGGCCAGCAGCGTACCCATCTGCTCACGGGCGGCACCTTCTACGGTGAGGAAACGCCAAGGACGCAGTTGACCGTGGTCGGGCGCACGCATGGCAGCGGCGAACAGCACGTCGCGCTGCTCCTGGGTCGGTGCCGGCTCCAGCAAACGCGGCACGGAAACACGGTTGAGCAAAGCGTCGAGAGCCTGCATTGGCCACCTCCAGAAAAAAATGTGGGGTCATTCTAGCGGGAATGAATCGGCTTCCACCAAACGATAATTGCTCTTATTCATTCCCCCCGGCCCTGTTAGACTTTGCGACCACATTTTTCACGCTCGTTCAGGAAACTCGATGTTCCGTTCGCTAGTTCGTCTGTCCGTCGCATGCATGGCCCTGGGCCTGACTGCGTGCGATGACGCCCCCAGGTTCACCAAGGCCGAGCCGGGTGAATCACGGGCGGGCGGCGCGGCGACGGTGAACAAGCGCGACCAGAACGCGTTTTCCCTGCCGTCGGCCAACCTGTCGCCGACGCGCCGCCTGGACTTCAGCGTCGGCAACAGCTTCTTTCGCAACCCCTGGGTGATCGCGCCGTCCACCACCACCGCCCGCGATGGCCTCGGCCCGTTGTTCAACACCAACGCCTGCCAGAACTGCCATATCAAGGACGGCCGTGGCCACCCGCCGCTGCCGACGCGGCCAATGCGGTGTCGATGCTGGTACGCCTGTCGATCCCCGACGAGCCGCTCTACGCCAGGCTCATCGAGCAGGCGGGCGTCGTGCCCGAGCCCGTCTACGGCGGGCAACTGCAAGACATGGCCGTGCCGGGCGTGGCGCCGGAGGGCAAGGTGCGGGTCGACTACACGCCGGTCAACGTCACGTTCAAGGACGGCACCGTCGTCGAGTTGCGCAAGCCAAACCTGCAGATCACCCAGCTCGGCTACGGCCCAATGCACCCCGACACCCGCTTCTCGGCGCGCATCGCCCCGCCGATGATTGGCCTGGGCCTGCTCGAAGCGATCAGCGACGCGGATATCCTGCGCAACACCGACCCGAAAACCGCCGATAAAGAGGCCATCGTCGGCCGGGCCAATCAGGTCTGGGATGACGCCCGGCAAAAAACCGTCCTCGGGCGTTTTGGCTGGAAAGCCGGGCAACCCAACCTCAATCAACAAAATGTTCACGCGTTTTCTGGTGATATGGGCCTCACTACGTCCCTGAGACCCTTTGATGACTGCACCGACGCCCAAGTGGCCTGCAAACAGGCGCCCAACGGCAATGGCGCCGAAGGCGAGCCGGAAGTCAGCGATAATATTCTGCGCCTGGTGCTGTTCTACACCCGCAACCTTGCTGTGCCCGTGCGCCGCGACGTCAATGATCCGCAGGTGCTGGCCGGGAAAAACCTGTTCTACCAGGCCGGTTGCCAGGGTTGCCACACGCCGACGTTCACCACCGCCGCGAATGTCGCCGAACCCGAATTGGCCAACCAAGTGATCCGCCCCTACAGCGATTTGCTGCTGCACGACATGGGCGAAGGCCTGGCCGACAACCGCAGCGAATTCAAGGCCGGTGGCCGCGACTGGCGCACGCCGCCGTTGTGGGGCATCGGCCTGACGCAAACGGTGAGCGGCCATACCCAGTTCCTGCATGATGGCCGCGCCCGCAACCTGCTGGAAGCCGTGCTCTGGCACGGCGGTGAAGCCCAAGCGGCGCAGCAGCATGTGTTGTCCTTTAATGCCGAACAGCGCGCTGCGTTGCTGGCGTTCCTGAATTCTCTATAAGCTTCGCCCCACTTACAGAAGGGAGCTCGACATGTTCCGTCCCAAGTTGTTGTTCACCAGCCTGGCCGCCCTCGCCCTGGGCGCCTGCTCGCCACAAGACCCGCAAGCCGTGACCTCGGCGGCGATCGCCAAACAAGTGATCCTGCCAACCTACAGCCGCTGGGTTGAAGCCGACCGCCAATTGGCCGTCAGCGCCCTCGCCTACTGCCAGGGCAAGGAAAGCCTGGACACCGCCCGCGCCGACTTCCTCCACGCGCAAAAAGCCTGGGCCGAGTTGCAACCACTGCTCATCGGCCCGCTGGCCGAGGGCAACCGTGCCTGGCAAGTACAGTTCTGGCCGGACAAGAAAAACCTGGTCGGTCGCCAGGTCGAGCAACTGGTCACCAGCCAGCCGCAGATCGACGGCGCCGCACTGGCCAAATCCAGCGTAGTGGTGCAAGGCCTGTCGGCCTACGAATACATCCTCTACGACGCCAAGACCGACCTCGCCGACGACGCGAACAAAGCCCGTTATTGCCCTCTGTTGGTGGCCATCGGCGACCGCCAGAAAGTCCTGGCCGAAGAGATCCTGGCCAGTTGGAACAGCACCGACGGCATGCTCGCGCAGATGACCAAGTTTCCGAACCAGCGCTACGCCGATTCCCACGAAGCCATCGCCGATCTGCTGCGCGTCCAAGTGACCGCCCTCGACAGCCTGAAGAAAAAACTCGGCACGCCCATGGGTCGCCAGACCAAGGGTATCCCGCAGCCGTTCCAGGCCGATGCATGGCGCAGCCAGTCGTCCCTGCAAAGCCTGGAAGCCAGCCTCGCCGCCGCCCAGACCGTATGGGTCGGCGTCGACAACAAAGGCCTGCGTGGCCTGTTGCCGTCGGATCAAAAGCCGCTGGCCGACAAGATCGACGCCGCCTACGCCGCGTCCCTGAAACTGTTCGCCAGCAACCAGCGCACCCTCAACGAACTGTTGAACGATGACGCCGGGCGCCAGCAACTCAACGACCTCTACGACAGCCTCAACGTCGTCCACCGCCTGCACGAAGGCGAACTGGCCAAGGCGCTGGGCATCCAACTGGGCTTTAACGCCAACGACGGTGACTGATGATGCTCAGGCGACAGGCTTTGGCGGTTGGCAGCGTGCTGCTCAGCGCACTCACGCTGGGTGGTTGGACGCTGTTCAAGCAAAAAGACAAGGGCCCGCTGCTGCTGTCGGCGCGCGATGATGCAGACGGCAAGCACTACGCCGTGGGTTATCACCTGGACGGCAAGCCCGTGTTTGCCACCCAGGTCGGCCAACGCTGCCACGACATCATCAACCACCCGACGCTGCCGATTGCGCTGTTCGTCGCCCGTCGTCCGGGCACCGAGAGTTACCTGATCGACCTGCGTGATGGCGCGTTGCTGCAAACCATCACCTCGAAGGCCAATCGCCACTTCTATGGCCATGCAGTGATCCACAAGAGCGGCGACTGGCTCTACGCCACCGAGAACGACACGTCCGATCCCGGCCGAGGTTTGCTCGGTGTGTATAAGTTCGAAAGCGAGCGGTTGGTGCACAGCGGCGAGATTTCTACCCACGGCATCGGCCCGCACCAGGTGTCGTGGATGCCCGATGGCGAAACGTTGATCGTGGCCAACGGCGGCATTCGCACCGAAGCCGAAAGCCGGGTGGAGATGAACCTCAACGCCATGGAGCCAAGCCTGGTGCTGATGCAGCGCGATGGCACGCTGATCAGCAAGGAAACCCTGGCCCAACAGATGAACAGCGTGCGCCATATGGGCATCGCCAGCGATGGCACCATCCTTACCGGGCAGCAGTTCATGGGGCCGTCACAGGAGCGTTCCGAGTTGCTGGCGATCAAGCGGCCGGGGCAGCCGTTCGTGGCATTCCCGGTGGCGGATGAGCAGTTGCAGGCCATGGGGCATTACACCGCCAGCGTCGCGGTACACAGCGAGTTGCGCCTGGTTGCATTGACGGCGCCGCGTGGCAATCGCTTCTTTATCTGGGACATGGACAGCGGCGAACTGCGCCTGGACGGGCCGTTGCCCGATTGCGCCGGCGTCGGTGCGGTGGCGGACGGATTTGTCGTCACATCGGGCCAGGGCCGTTGCCGTTTCTACGATTGCCGCCAGAAGCCGTTGGTTGCAAAGCCGCTGGAATTGCCGGCGGGGCTGTGGGACAACCACCTGCACCTCATCTGATCCGTTGGGATTGCACCACTCCACGCTTTCGTCTTTAGACGCGCGGTTTGCAAAAAAAAAGGGCCTCGCATCGCAAGGCCCTTTCCCGGTGGTTTCAATCGCTTCAACTCTGCGGCCTCATCCCTTGAGACATGCCGAACATGAACAGGAGCAACTCATGATCAGGCTTGGCTGCCGTACTCGCCTTGGCGACCCGCGGCAACAGGCATTGCGCCCCACCCTGCGTCGCACTGAGTACCTGTGTGCGAGGCTGCTCCCATGCGGCCAGGGCCAAGGCTGCAACGCCTAACGCCCCCACCAGGAACACACCTCGTGCTATTTCTAGCTTCATTTGGTTAAACCCTTGATAGCGCTGCCAAACGCCGTCTCGTAAAAGTAGCTGAGTTTTGCCCAGTCGCTATCGTTCCACGACGAATGGCGGCGCAGTTGCCGCATATCATGGGCCGCTGCCCGATAAGCGGTCAGGCGCTGACGGCACTTCTCAAAGTCCAGCAGTGCCACTTCCACATTGGCCGAGTCGCCCTCGCCCGTCACCCGTACAAAGATATGCTTGATGTACAGGCAACCATGCTGCCAGCGGCCCTTGTGCATGCGCGCCAGGGTGCCGGCCAGTTCCTTGAGTACGCGCTCGTGAACCAACTCGCCGTAGCGTTCACGGCCACCAACCGAGTACCAGTTTTCAATTTCGTCGAAACCGTCGAGAGACGCCGTGACCAGCAACGCCTGCCAATGATGCTCGGCATCGCGGCGGGCCTCGCAGAACACCAGTTCCGGTACCCGCACATCCAGCAGGCGCAGGCCCTTGAGGGCATCACGCTCGCGCAGCACGGTAGGGCGCCCAAACGGATGCAGCCAACTGCGATAGATATGGCCGGTCTGGCGTTTGCTGTAGAGCAGGCGCCCATTGGCGCTCATCACCCGCTGCACACCACTCTCACCGCCACGCCGACGATTGGGTTCTTCGACCCATTCGCCTTGTTGGCGCCAGAAATAGTCAAACCTTTCTTCGGGAGTTACGTGACTGCCTGCTACGCACTCAACTGCCATCCTGTTACCTCTTGCGTAATACGTACACTCGCCACATGGCGTACAGCGGGATGAAGTCCAGGGACTCCTGGACACGGAAACCGGCTTGCTCAAACTCTGCTTCAACAGTAGCAGCCGGTAACACAAATCTGTTTTGGTAACCTTCCTGCTCACCCTTCTTGCGCCGCTGATCTTCGAGGCGCTTGCGTTTCCAGGCTTTGAAATTGCCATCGACCCACAGCGAAATGATCACGCTGTCACGGGTAACACGCTGAAACTCCCGCAATATCGCCAGTCGGTGCGCCGGATCACCAATGTGGTGCAACAAGCGCATACAGAAAATGCTGTCGACCGAGTTATCCGGCAAATCGATATCAAAGGCAGATGTCTGCAAGGGTCGTACCCGTTTCACCACATCCGCAGGTTGGGCGACGGTTGCAACTTTCAACATTGATGCCGAATTGTCTGCACCGATGATCACACGGTTGGGTTTTTCCGCCAGCAATGGCCAGAAGCGCCCCGCCCCACAGGGCAGGTCCAGCACCAGGCCAGGCTCACCCGCCATCGCCAGCGCGCCGCGGGCCAATTGCTCGTCGCGTTTGTGGGACAACCGGCGGGCCAGATTGTCCTGATGCTTGAGCAAATATTCGTGGGCGTGTTCGTCGTCGTACTTTTCGGAAAATTCGAGCTTGATGGGGTCAGACATCACAGGTCTCCAGTGACTGATGCCTACCACCTTAAGCAGCAAACTGTGATCAACAGGTCAACCGTGTGTGAAAAACTTGTCCTGTCCAATCCCATACATTTCAAGACTTTACAGACACATTCAGTAGCATGGGGCCATCTTCGCCGAATGACGGGAATGTCTGGCAGGATAGCGGCAGGGTGAGCGGTCAGGCCTTGACCTGACTCAACTCGACATGAAAGCGACAGCCATTGGGCTCCATGGTGCTGAGGCTGACGCTCCAGCCCTGGTTCTCGCAGATGCGCTGGACCAGTGACAACCCCAACCCCAGGCCCTCACCGCGCTTTTCGCTGCCGCGTACGAACGGCTCGAACATCGCTTCGCGCTTGTCTTCGGGAATGCCGACGCCCGAGTCCTCCACTACGAAACCGCTGGGTTCAAGTGTGAGCCGGATAAAACCGTGCTCGGTGTAGTGCAAGGCATTGCGCAACAGGTTGCCCATCACCGCGTGCAGGAACGTGGTGTTGTAACGCGTGTCCAGCGGGTTGCCCGGCTGGTAGATCAGCTCCAGGCCTTTGCGCTCGATTTGCTCACGCCAGATGCCGAGCAAGTCATCCGCCACTTGCGTCAGGGTGACCTGAGGCGACATGGCCGCATCGTTATGCTGGGCACGGGCCAGCATCAGGAAGGTCTGCACCAGTTCACGCATTTCTTCACAGGCCCGAGCAATACGCAGCACCTGGTTACGCCCGCGCTGGTCGATGGCTGGGTTTTCCAGCAACAGCTCGCAGGAACTGGCCAGCACCATCAAGGGCGTGCGCAATTCGTGGCTTACATCGCTGGTGAACATTTGCTCACGGGATAGCGCCTGGCGCAGGCGCCCCAGGGTGGCGTCGAAGGCCACGGCCAGCTCTCCGACTTCATCGGCGGCATAGTCCGGCGCCAGGGGCGGGGCCAGGCCCAGCAATTGGTCGCGATGCCGCACCTGGCGCGCCAGGCGTACCACCGGCGCCATTACTTTGCGCGCCAGCACCCAGCCGAGGAACACCGCCAGCGCCAGGCTGAGCACAAGCCCACCAGCACCACGGCGAACAGCACGCGCTCGCGCTCTTCGAAATCGCTTTGGTCTTGCAGCAGCACATAGCGACGACCGTCGATCACTTCGACCATGGCGTGGTAGGACAGCGACTCGCGAAACACCTCATGAAAGCCAGGCTCCAGGTGCCGCAGGTCCTTGGGCAGCTCGAAATCACCCGGACCACCGCTGAAGTAGAACAACTGGTCCGGCTCCGGCCGGTGGTTCCAGTCCTCGACGCTGTCCATCAACAGCAGCCGCTGCAAGTCACCGCCCAAACCCGCCGAAATCAGTTTCTCTTCCACCAGATGCACGGTGGCGACGATGCCCATGGCGAAGGCCCCCGCCACTAACGCGCTCATCAGGGCAAAGGCAATGATGATCCGCTGGGCAAGGCTTTGCTTAAACTCCATCACGACCCTCGGCCAGGCGATAGCCGACGCCGTGCACCGTTTGCAGCAACGGCTTGGCAAAGGGTTTATCGATCACTTGGCGCAATTGGTGGACGTGGCTGCGCAGGCTGTCGCTGTCCGGGCAGTCGTCGCCCCACAGCGCTTCTTCGAGCACTTCCCGACGCAGCACGTGCGGGCTCTTCTGCATCAGCACCGCCAGCAGCTTGAGGCCGACCGGGTTGAGCTTGAGCAGGCGCCCTTCACGGGTGACTTCCAGGGTGTCGAGGTCATAATTCAGGTCGGCCACCTGCAGGGCACGGCGTCCGCCGCCTTGGGCACGGCGCAGCACCGCTTCGATGCGCGCGGCCAGCTCCGACAGGGCAAACGGTTTGAGCAGGTAGTCATCGGCGCCGGACTTGAAGCCCTGCAGCCGGTCATCCAACTGGTCGCGAGCGGTGAGCATGATCACTGGCGTGTCGCGGCGTGCGTCTTCGCGCAGGCGCTTGCACAGGGTGTAGCCATCGATACCGGGCAGCATGATATCGAGCACGATCAGGTCGTAGTGCTCGGTGGCCGCCAAGTGCAGGCCCGACAAGCCGTCCTGCGCACAGTCAACGGTGTAGCCCTTCAGCCCCAGGTAATCAGCCAGGTTGGCCAGAATATCGCGGTTGTCTTCAACCAATAAAATTCGCATGGGCAGTGTCTCCGTACGCGGTAACGGCCGTGTTGGCTCGCGCAGCTTAAGGCCAAGTGTGGCTCAGGGATAGAGCTGAAGGGCCCGTCGATTAAGGTTTTCAACCGTTTCTTGAGTTGAACGAGTTTTTCACTATAGCTTCACAAACTGACTACAGTGTCAGCGTGAAGATCGCCCCCATTGATATAAGGAACATGGACATGGGGTTTCTCAAAACAGCGGCTATGCGCTATTTGCTGTTGGTAACCGGTGCCTGGCTGCTGGTTTTCCTGCTCACGCGCAGCGTGCTGCTCATCACTCACCTGGACGAAGTCGGCGGCAATCTGCTGCCGGTGTTTGGGGTGGGCTTGCTGTATGACCTGGGCTTCCTGGCCTATGCGGCGTTGCCGCTGGGGCTGTATGTGCTGTTATGCCCACCCGGTCTGTGGCGTCGTCGTGGTCACCGCTGGTTCCTGCAAGCGGTGCTCACGGCCAGTCTGTTTGCCATGCTGTTCACCTCCGTCGCCGAATGGCTGTTCTGGGACGAATTCGGCGTGCGCTTCAACTTTATCGCCGTTGACTACCTGGTGTATTCCGACGAGGTATTGAACAACCTGTTGGAGTCTTACCCGATCGGCAAGCTGCTGAGCCTGCTGGCGATGCTGGCCCTGGTGCTGAGCCTGGCCCTGCGCAAGACGTTTAACGCAACAATGAATGCGCCCTTGCCGACGATGCGCGGCCGTATGGTGAATGCGCTGGCGCTGTTGGTCGTTGCCGGCCTCAGCCTGCAATTGATCAGCCAGGACAGCCCGCGCACTCAGGGTGGCAACGCCTACAAAAACGAGCTGGCCAGCAATGGCCCCTATCAGTTTTTCGCCGCTTTCCGTAACAACGAGCTGGACTACCCACAGTTCTACAAGACCTTGCCGACGGAGGTCGTCGCCCGGCAATTGCGCAACGAACTCAGTGAGCCCAATGCCCGCTTTATCGGCAATGATCCGCTGGATATCCGTCGCGCCATCACCAACCCGGGAACGTTGCGCAAACCCAATATCGTGCTGGTGACCATCGAAAGTTTCAGCGCCAAGTACATGGGCAGCAACGGCGACGAACGCAACCTCACGCCCAATCTCGATGCGCTGCGCAAGCAAAGCCTGTACTTCAATAACTTCTACGCCACCGGTACCCGTACCGACCGCGGACTTGAGGCCATCACCCTGGCAATCCCACCTACGCCGGGGCGTTCGATCGTCAAGCGCATCGGTCGCGAAAGCGGCTTTGCCAGCCTGGGGCAGCAACTCAGTGCTATCGGTTATGACAGCGTGTTTGTGTATGGCGGACGCGGTTACTTCGACAATATGAACGCGTTCTTCAGTGGCAACGGCTATCGGGTCGTAGACCAAAGCAGCGTGCTCGAGTCTGAAATCTCGTTTAAAAACGCCTGGGGCATGGCCGACGAAGATCTCTACAACCAAACCCTGAAGCTCGCAGACACCGACTACGCCAAGCGGCAGCCGTTTTTGCTGCAACTGATGACCACCTCCAACCACCGCCCGTACACCTATCCGGACGGTCGCATCGATATCAAATCCGGCAACGGACGCGACGGTGCAGTGAAGTACACCGACCACGCCATCGGCCAGTTCCTTGAGGCCGCACGCCAGAAACCGTGGTTCGACAATACGATCTTCGTGTTCGTCGCCGACCACACCGCCGGCAGCGCGGGCAAGGAAGACCTGCCCATCACCAACTACCAGATCCCGCTGTTCATCTACGCACCGAAGCTGATCGACGCCCGGGAAACCGCGCAACTGGCCAGCCAGATCGACCTTGCGCCGACACTGCTGGGCCTGATCAACCTGAGCTACGAGTCGACCTTCTTCGGTCGCAACCTGATGCAAGACAACCCGTTGCCAGCGCGCGTAGTGGTCGGCAACTATCAGCACCTGGGGTTGTTTGACGGCAAGGACCTGGCAATCCTCAGCCCGCGCCTCGGCCTGCGTCGCCACGACGAGGCGTTGGGTGAAAGCCAGGAATTGCGGGTGGGCAGCGATGACCCGTTGATCCAACGGGCGATCACCTACTACCAGGCCGCCAGTTATGGGTTCAAACAACAGTTGCTGAGTTGGAGGGCCCCCAAGGAGGAGGCGCCCGCTCTGAGCACACGCTAAACCATTGCCCCGTACAGGTCAGTACGGGGCATGCCTACCAAGGCTAGCCATGAATAACTGCGCCGCTGCGCCCGTTTCCAAACCGCTTAATCTCTGGCTGTGCCTGGGTATTCCTGCCGGCGCTGCACTGGTGTTGCTTGTGCTGGAGTTGACGTCCCTGGACATGGACCTCGCCAAACGCTTCTACAGCGCGGCGGATGGCGGATTTATCGGTCGTTACAGTTTCTTCCTCGAAGACATCCTGCATGACCGCGCCAAGCAGTTGGTGATCCTGTTCTCTGTGCTGGCAATTCTGGGGTTTGCCGGGACATTCATTTTGCAAAGGCTCAAACCCTACCGTCGCGAACTGGGCTGTCTGGTGCTTTCGCTGGGGTTGGCGACTGCCTACGTCTCACCGCTGAAAACCATCACCGCCGTGCAATGCCCCTGGAGCCTCAAGGAGTTCGGAGGGCAGGAAACCTACAGTGCGCTGCTGAGCCCTCGCCCGCCTACGGATAAACCCGGACGTTGCTGGCCAGGGGGTCATGCCGCTACCGGCTTCGCCTTGTTCGCCTGGTTTTTTGCCCTGCGTGACCGTCGGCCGCGCTTGACACGCTACGCATTTGTCTTCGCCGCAGGCTTGGGCAGCGTCTTTTCAGTGAGCCGCATGCTGCAAGGCGCGCACTTCTTTTCCCACAATGTGTGGACGGCGATTTTCTGTTGGCTGATCTGCCTGGGCATGTATTGCTTGTTGCTGTACCGGCCGTCGAGGCACGCCGCGCGCCTTTGAACCCCATGCACCGCGCAAAAAAAAGCCCCGCCTGCATCACTGCAGGCGGGGCTTTTGGGTTAGCCGGGTAAGGCTGGCTTACATCATGCCGCCCATGCCACCCATGCCGCCCATGTCTGGCATACCGCCGCCAGCGCCTTCAGCCTTCGGCTTGTCAGCAATGGCCGCTTCGGTGGTCAGGATCAGACCGCCGATGGAGGCTGCTGCCTGCAGCGCGGAACGAGTCACCTTGGTAGGGTCCAGGATGCCCATTTCGATCATGTCGCCGTAGACGCCAGTCGCAGCGTTGTAACCGTAGTTACCTTTGCCGTTCTTGACTTCGTTGACCACAACACTTGGCTCGTCGCCGGAGTTGGCAGCGATCTGACGCAGCGGCGCTTCAACAGCACGACGCAGCACAGCGATACCCACGTTCTGATCAGCGTTGTCGCCGGTCAGGTTGGTCAGGGCTTCCAGAGCACGGATCAGCGCAACGCCACCGCCAGGTACCACGCCTTCTTCAACGGCTGCGCGGGTTGCGTGCAGGGCGTCTTCAACGCGGGCTTTCTTCTCTTTCATTTCAACTTCGGAACCAGCGCCAACCTTGATCACTGCTACGCCGCCGGACAGCTTGGCCAGACGCTCTTGCAGTTTTTCACGGTCGTAGTCCGAGGAAGTCTCGGCAACCTGGGCGCGGATCTGAGTGATGCGCGACTGGATGTCGCCTTCAACGCCAGCACCGTCAACGATGATGGTGTTTTCCTTGGAGATGGTCACGCGCTTGGCGCTACCCAGGTTTTCCAGGGTGGCGCTTTCCAGGCTCAGGCCGATCTCTTCGGAGATTACGGTACCGCCGGTCAGAACAGCGATGTCCTGCAGCATGGCCTTGCGACGGTCGCCGAAACCCGGAGCCTTGACGGCTGCGACTTTAACGATGCCACGCATGTTGTTCACAACCAGCGTCGCCAGGGCTTCGCCTTCAACGTCTTCGGAAACGATCAGCAGTGGACGGCCGGCTTTGGCAACGGCTTCCAGCACTGGCAGCATTTCGCGGATGTTGGAGATCTTTTTGTCGACCAGCAGGATCAGCGGGCTGTCCAGCTCGGCAACCATGGTTTCTGGCTTGTTGACGAAGTACGGGGACAGGTAGCCACGGTCGAACTGCATGCCTTCAACAACCGACAGTTCGTTTTCCAGGCCAGTGCCTTCTTCAACGGTGATCACGCCTTCTTTACCGACTTTTTCCATGGCTTCGGCAATGATGTCGCCGATGGAGCTGTCGGAGTTGGCGGAGATGGTGCCTACCTGAGCGATTGCCTTGGTGTCAGCGCAAGGCTTGGACAGGTTTTTCAGCTCAGCAACGATGGCGATGGTCGCCTTGTCGATGCCGCGCTTGAGGTCCATCGGGTTCATGCCGGCAGCGACGGCCTTGTAGCCTTCGTTGACGATTGCCTGAGCCAGAACGGTAGCGGTGGTGGTGCCGTCGCCTGCGTCATCGTTGGCACGGGAGGCAACGTCTTTGACCAGCTGCGCGCCCATGTTTTCGAAACGGTCTTCCAGTTCGATTTCTTTTGCTACGGAAACGCCGTCCTTGGTGATGGTCGGAGCGCCGAAGCTCTTCTCGATGATCACGTTACGGCCTTTAGGGCCCAGGGTCGCTTTTACTGCGTCAGCCAGGATGTTGACACCGGTGAGCATTTTTTTACGGGCGGAATCGCCGAATTTAACTTCTTTAGCAGCCATGATCGATATTCCTTAAATACTTTGTAGTAACGGGAAAATGAGCGGGGAAATCAGTCTTCCAGAACAGCGAGAATCTCGTTCTCAGCCATAACCAGCAGGTCTTCGCCGTCAACTTTCACAGTGTTGCTGCCGGAGTAAGGGCCGAATACAACCTTGTCACCGACTTTAACGGCCAGCGCACGCACATCACCGTTTTCCAGAGTCTTGCCTGGGCCTGCAGCGACGATCACACCGTGGTTGGCTTTTTCAGCAGCCGAACCTGGCAGAACGATACCGCCAGCGGTTTTCTTTTCTTCTTCGCTGCGACGGATTACGACGCGGTCGTGCAGAGGACGAAGCTTGCTCATTGTCGATCTCTCCTAATTGTGTTTTTCATCGGCCGGTGTCAGTACCGGCAGGTTGTTATCCGGCGGTGCCGGTCGCGCCTCGCCAGGCAAGACGCGGAAGTCTGTCTAGTGTTGCCACCAGAAACCTTGCGGTGACCGTTACATAAGGGCGCATAAGCTTATTACAAGGGGGCTCGGCGGAATTTTTTTGCAACTGCCGAGCGATAAAAGCAACACGGCACCCGAAGGTGCCGTGCCAATCAAGCGGTTATTTGCTGTCGCGGTGTTCGAACTCACCTTCGATCACATCACCTTCACGCCCCAACGGCTGGCGCGGAGCAGGCCCGCCACGGGGTTGCAGGTCGTCGGCGAACGCACGCTGGCGGATCGCCGCCTCTTCGGCGCGCTGACGCATCTTGCCGGCCAGCAGCTTGCGGGTGAACGGCAACAGCAGGACCAGCCCGAGCACATCGCTGACGAAACCCGGCAGGATCAACAGGCCACCGGCCAGTGCCATCATCAGGCCTTCAAGCATGGTCTGGGCCGGCAGTTCACCGCGGTTCAGGCTTTCACGGGCACGCAGCGCCGTGGCCAGGCCGGCGACGCGCAGCACCAGAACGCCGAGCATCGAGCCGAGAATGATCAGCAGCAGGGCCGGGAAAAAGCCGATCGCACTGCTGACTTGAACGAATACGAACAGCTCCAACACCGGGAACAGCAGAAAGAGCAATAAAAAAGGGCGCATCAAAAGGTTCCTCAACGCAAGAATGCCTTGCCAGTCCACCTTAGATGACGTCGCCATTATGTGAATTCAAGCGTCAGCCGCGGCTTTTTTCGGCCAGACGTCAGCGTGAGCCAATGAAACCAGGGCTTCGCGCACTTGTGTCGGCGTGTTGCAAGACTCGGCAAACGGCAGCCAGTACAAGGATTGGCCGATGCGCAGGTGCATGCCTTCGCTGTCAATGCCGGCCAGTTGCGCGGGCTCGGAAGCAGGCAGGCCGGCAAGCTGAACGTAATGGGCGATAGCTTTGGTGTGATCGCTGTTCATGTGCTCAATCATGCTGCGCTCGGCCTTGCCCGCGAATGGATTGGCCAGGGTCAACTGATCGACCCAGTGAATCGCGCCAAAGCCGCCGATGTAACGGTGGCGCACCGGCTTGAGCACCCAGAAATCAAAGTCGTGGGCCTTGTGGTAGTTGGCGGAATCGGGGAAGTAGCGGTAATAGCGTTCGGCGGCGGCTTCAATGGCGGCGCCCGCCTCCAGCTTCTCGGCCTCGGCCAGGTAGGTCAGGCGCCCCACTGCCTGCACATCATCGGCCTCGCGTTCGCCGACCAGCAGCGAGCACTTGGGGTCTTTTTGCAGGTTATGGGTGTGCTGGGCAATACGGCTGATCAGGATCAGCGGGCGGCCTTGCTCGTCCAGGCAGTACGGCACGACCGAGCCAAAGGGAAACCCTGGCATGGCTTTGGACTGTGTGGCGAGAGCCCCACGGTATTCCTTGAGCAACAGCTCTCGGGCGTTCTTGGCAACATGCGCGCTCAACGTATGACTCCTCGGGTATTCAGCCGCCCACAGCATATGGGAATGGATCTCAACACAAGGTAATCAATATACGCGCAGGTTGCCAGCGGCTCTGTGTTACCAGGCCACGCCGAAGCCTGCGGTGTAGCGGGTCTTGCTCAGGCTGCTTTCCGAATCGCCACTGATGACGTCGCGCTCGGCCTTGAGGTTGAGGGAGGCCCATTCGGTGACTTTGTAGCGCAGGCCCATCTCGGCATCCAGGGAATAATCCACAGGCCCGTCGATAGGACGGCCCAATTCACCGGTGGTAAAGAACTCGACCGTCTTGCCTACCAGATAGCGGTTGTAATTCCACTTCATGGCCACTGAGTAGAAATTGTCCTTGCCGCCCGTGGCGTATTCATAGTCGGTGCGGTTGACCAGCGAGCCAAGGGAGAACGCACCCAGCTCATCATCCCAGAACTGATAGCCCGGGCCGGTACCGACCGTGCGTTGGCGCGCCAGGTCTTCAACCTTGTCACGCTTGTAGGTCAGGCGCCCCTGCCAGAACCAGTGTTCGGTGAGGAATCGGTCCAGGTCGTATTCCAGGGCCCAGTTGTCGGTGGTGGTGACGTCGTCCTGGAACTCGCGGTTGTACTCGCCCTGGCCGGTGTGACGCCATTGGCCATGACGCGCCGTGGTCTTGAAGTCGATGTCGTAGTCGTTGGTGTCGTTCTCGGCACGCTTGTAGTCCAGCGCCAGGTCGACATTGCCCTTCCACACCAGGTCTTCGATCACCGGCTTGGGCTTGATGATCTGCTGGATGCTGGCCAGGTCGACAGTCTTCGGCGCCTCGCCATTGGCCAACACCACTTTGCCATCGTCTGCGGCCTTCAGGGATTTCGCCTTCTCGCCGGTGTAGGCGTCCTGCTTGACCAGCAGCTCCTGGTCGCTCTCCAGGGTCTTGACCTGCTTCCAGTCCACCGGGATGGCGCCTGCATAGTCAGTCTGGATCAGTAATTTGCCGCCGTCGAAGACCTTGATTTTGCCGGTCAGGCGGTCACCGTTTTTCAACCAGACCGTATCGGCAAGCAAGGGCGTGGAGGCACTGAGGACAGCGAGGCACAGCAGGGTTCTGGACAACATAAGCGGATAAGGAGCTCAAGGTTGGCGAAAAGGGGCGGTTATCGTGTTAGATAGCTAGGACTGACTCAAGGTTTTGTGTTGAGTTCAATTCTCATCGCCATGTTTACAGACGTTTCCTACAGATAGACAGGCGATTTCAACGGATAGCTGCTCAGTGAACCTCTCCGCCGACACCCCGCGAAGCCCCGCCGAAATGCGCCGCACCGCGCTGTACCTGACCTTGGCGCAAGTCCCCGCCGGCTGCGTGGTGAGCTACGGCGAGCTGGCGCAACTGGCTGGCTTGGGACGCGCCGCCCGCTGGGTGGGACGCACCTTGAGCCAGCTTCCCGAGGGCACTACATTGCCCTGGCACCGCGTGCTGGGTGCCGGTGGTCGGATAAGTCTGCCGGTGGGCAGCGTCTCGGGCGACGAGCAGCGCGCGCGTTTGCGCGAAGAAGGCGTGACAGTCCGTAATAATCGCGTGGATATTCAGCGCCATGGCTGGCGCCCGGTAGAGCACAGCGGTTAGAGTGCGCGCTTTGTTTCCGCGAACCTGAGGCAGACTCCAGCCCATGCCCCGTAAAACCTGGCGCGCCGCGCTCGCCGCCTATGCCAGCCCCTCGACGTTAGTCCTGTTGTTGCTCGGCTTTGCCGCCGGCTTGCCTTACATGTTGGTGTTCTCGACGCTTTCGGTGTGGCTGCGCGAGGCCGGTGTGGCCCGCGAGACCATCGGCTATGCGAGCCTGATCGGGCTGGCGTACGCCTTCAAGTGGGTCTGGTCGCCGCTGCTCGACCAATGGCGCCTGCCGCTACTCGGCAAACTTGGACGGCGTCGTTCCTGGTTGGTATTGGCCCAATCGCTGGTGATCCTTGGATTGATCGGCATGGGTTTCTGCGACCCGCAGAAACACTTGTCCTGGCTGATCGCTATTGCCGTCGTCGTTGCCTTCGCGTCCGCCACCCAGGACATCGCGGTCGACGCCTATCGCCTGGAAATCGCCGACGACAGCCGCCAGGCCGCGCTGGCCGCCAGCTATATGTCCGGCTACCGCATCGCCGCCCTGCTGGCCACGGCGGGTGCACTGTTTTTTGCCGAAGGCTTCGGCTCCACCGGTTTCAACTATAAACACTCGGCGTGGACTGGCACCTATGTGCTGTTCGGCGTGCTGATGGTCCCCGCGCTGCTGACCACCCTGTTCATGCGCGAACCGAATGTGCCACTGCGCACCCAGTTGCAGGCCGGGCGCTACAGTTTCATGCATCAACTGATGTCTGTGTTTGTGCTGATCGTGCTGCTGGTGTCCGTACCCGCCATGTTTACCCAGCTGTACAACACCGACTTCGCTAGCGTGCTGTTCCACGACACCAGCGTGTGGGACCTGTTGATGGAGGACCGCGCCTTCCTGCGCGCCATTCTCTATATCACCCTCACCGCCCTGTGCCTCTCGACCATGGGCCGTCGCGGCCTGGCGCCCGTGCTGACGCCGGTCAACGACTTTATCCTGCGCTACCGCTGGCAGGCACTGCTGTTGCTCGGACTGATCGCCACCTATCGCATGTCCGACACGGTGATGGGCGTGATGGCCAACGTGTTCTACATCGACCAGGGCTTTACCAAGGACCAGATCGCCGGGGTCAGCAAGATCTTCGGCCTGATCATGACCCTGCTCGGCGCCGGCATGGGCGGCCTGCTGATTGTGCGCTTCGGCATCCTGCCGATCCTGTTCATCGGTGGCGTGGCGTCGGCCGGCACCAACCTGCTGTTCGTGATGCTCGCGGACATGGGCCCGGACCTGCAGATGCTGATCTTCACCATCTCCCTGGATAACTTCAGCTCCGGCCTCGCCACGTCGGCGTTTGTGGCCTACCTGTCGAGCCTGACCAACCTCAAGTTTTCCGCCACCCAATACGCGCTGCTCAGTTCGATCATGCTGCTGCTGCCGCGCCTGATCGGTGGGTATTCGGGGGTGATGGTAGAAAAGTTCGGGTACCACAACTTCTTCCTGATCACCTGCATGCTCGGCGTGCCGACGCTGCTGTTGATTGCGCTGCACTGGTATCAGGAAAATCGGCGGATTCGGTTGAATCCCCCGCAGGAAGACTGACACCAGCCGGTCAATGTGGGAGGCTTGCCCCCGTTTGCAGAGTGTCAGTCAACTTATCCATGGCTGACACGCAGCTATCGGGGGCAAGCCCCCTCCCACATTAGCCCACACACCCCTCTGCATTCTGATGCCTGTACTCCAGCAGTTTGCGCCCGTACAATCCCAAGTCATTTCAAGTCCAAGCAACCGACAACGGCCTACCATGCGTACCAGTCAATATTTGCTCGCCACACAGAAAGAAACGCCTTCCGACGCGGTTGTGATCAGCCATCAGCTGATGCTGCGCGCCGGCATGATCCGCAAACTGGCCTCCGGCCTGTACACCTGGCTGCCCATGGGCTTGAAGGTGATGCGCAAGGTCGAAGCCATCGTTCGTGAAGAAATGAACGCCGCCGGCTCTCTCGAAGTGTTGATGCCGAGCACCCAGCCGGCTGAGCTGTGGCAGGAATCCGGGCGCTGGGAAGAGTACGGCCCTGAGTTGCTGCGCTTCAAGGACCGTCACGGCCGCGACTTCTGCGCCGGCCCGACCCACGAAGAAGTGATCACCGACCTGATGCGCAACGAGCTGAGCAGCTACAAGCAGCTGCCGCTGAACCTGTATCAGATCCAGACCAAATTCCGTGATGAAATCCGCCCACGCTTCGGTTTGATGCGTGGCCGCGAATTCATCATGAAGGACGCCTATTCGTTCCACGCGGACCAGGCATCGCTGCAGGCCACCTACGACCGCATGCACCAGGCCTACTGTAATGTGTTCACGCGCCTGGGCCTGAAGTTCCGCCCGGTTGAAGCGGACAACGGTTCAATCGGCGGCGCCGGTTCCC
>NZ_JADDUM010000062.1 GCF_015163715.1 Pseudomonas cyclaminis | reverse complement strand
GTCGTGGTTGTGCGTGGGGCTGGGGTTTATCTGGTCGGTGTTTGATAAGCGCAAACGCAGCTGGCATGACATTTATTCGGACACGCAGCCGGTGCGGATTCCGAAGCAGAAAAAGTAACCCCAGGAACACTGAAGATCCAAATGTGGGAGGGGGCTTGCCCCCGATGGCAGTGGTTCAGTCAATGCACCTGTGACTGTCACACCGCTATCGGGGGCAAGCCCCTCCCACATTTTGACTGTATTCACAGCTGGCTCAGGCGTTGCCGGCCAGCTTCAAACGCGCAGCCTGGGTGAAATCCAGCATGCGCTTGAGCGGCCGCACGGCATGAGGAATCACCGAAGGCTCGACGAAGATTTCGTTACTGCCCTCTCGCAGACACTGCAACGTGCGTTCCAGCGTGTTCATCGCCATCCACGGGCAATGCGCGCAACTGCGGCATGCGGCGCCGTTACCGGCCGTAGGCGCCTCGACGAAGACCTTGTCCGGGCACAGCTGCTGCATCTTGTAGAAGATGCCGCGGTCGGTGGCGACGATAAAGGTCTTGTTGGACAAGCGCTGCGCTGCTGCGATCAGTTGGCTGGTAGAGCCCACGGCATCCGCCAGTTCGATCACCGCCGTCGGCGATTCCGGGTGCACCAGGATCGCAGCATCCGGGTACAGCGCCTTCATGTCCTCCAGTTGCTTGGACTTGAACTCTTCGTGGACGATGCACGCACCGTCCCACAGCAGCATGTCGGCACCGGTCTGGCGCTGGATGTACGTACCCAGATGCTTGTCCGGCCCCCAGATGATGGTCTCGCCGTTGTCCATAAGGCTTTCGACGATTTCCAGCGCGCAGCTGGAAGTCACCACCCAATCGGCCCGGGCTTTGACCGCCGCCGAAGTGTTGGCGTACACCACCACGGTGCGTTCGGGATGCTGGTCGCAGAAGGCCGAAAACTCATCCACCGGGCAACCAAGGTCCAGGGAGCACGTGGCTTCCAGGGTGGGCATGAGGATGCGTTTTTCGGGGGTGAGGATCTTGGCGGTCTCGCCCATGAAACGCACACCGGCAACCAGTACGGTCTTGGCCGGGTGGGCGGCGCCGAAGCGGGCCATTTCCAGGGAATCGGAGACGCAGCCACCGGTTTCTTCGGCCAGGGCCTGGATCACCGGATCGCAATAGAAGTGGGCAACCAGCACCGCGTCCTGAGCTTTCAGCTCGGCGGCGATGGCGGCACGCAGGCTCGCCTCTTCATCGGCGCTAAGGGCCTTGGGCTGCTTGGCGTCGAGGTGGGCTTGAACCAGTAGGCGTTCAGATATCTGCGTCATGTTCGCAAGACCTGCAGGCGCAGTTGCGCGAAAGTCGAGTGTACCACCGGCTCTGGAGCCCTTCGGGCGCCGCCGGACGAAGTGATTGTGTTCATCAAGCACGGCTAAAAGTGAAGCTGCGCAAGGCTACAGAATATCGAATGGATTCAAAAGCCAAATCTGGCGTTGGCGCGTGCGATTGTCGGAGCAAAAACGGTAACTGCCGGCTCGCCAATGCCCGCACTGCTTCATAAGCTCCTGCGGCCTGTCGATTCAGGCCGTTTTGGAAGGGCGTTCAAACAGGCATTGGAACTCGGCGTCCTTGAGGCTGCTTTCGAATTGCTCAAGGCCGTTATAGATGTTTTGCAACCCTTCTATCCGGGCTTTCAGTTCCAGCTTTTTAGCGGCAATGGCCTGGCTGACCACATCCCAAGGCAGCGCCTGCCCGCTGTGCGCCTGAATGATCGCCTGCATTTCCTTGAGTTTGAAGCCCAACTGCTGAGCGCATTTGATAAACGTCAGCAGCTCGACGCTTTGCTGGTTATAGACCCGATACTTACCTTCGCGCATGGGCGGCGGCAGTAAACCAATGCCTTCATAGTGGCGGATGGTCTTGACCGTCGTGCCCGACAACTGCGCGGCTTTGCCGATATACATGTAAAAGTCCTTTTTAAGGCACAACAAGAGGCGCGCACTTTGGCGCGCCGCATCTTCACACAGGTATACGGGGTCGGGAAACGAAGGCTTCAAAACAGGGTTAGCGGCCAGCGATTGCCCGGGCTTGCTTGAGCCAGGCCTCACGCTGGGCGGGAACGGAACCAAGCAACGGTCCGAACGTTAGGGTCTTCAACGGCTTGATGCCACAGAACGCCAACGTGGTCTTGCGCACCTGGTGCAGGCCCGGCATGTGATAGATCCATTTGTAGTACCAAGGTGGAGTATCCATCGTGACCAGCAGATGAGCGGTGCGCCCCTTCAATAGCTTGTCGGGAAAGGCTTTGCCCTCGCGATACTTAAAGGCGAAACCAGAAAGAAAAGTCCGATCGAAAAAACCTTTCATCAGCGCCGGAATGCCACCCCACCAGATGGGATACACAAACGCCAGGTGTTCAGCCCATGTGATATCGGCCTGGGCCTTGAGCAGATCGGGCTCCAACGGCTGAACCTGCTGGTAACCTTCGTGCAGCACGGGGTCGAAGCCCAGTGCATCCAGCCGTAACAGACGCACCTCATGCCCGGCCTGTGTGGCCGCCCTCACATAAGTGTCAGCCAGGGCGCCACAGAAACTGTCATTTGAAGGATGCCCAAGAATCACCAGAACGCGCTTACTCATCATCACCTCATCCTGAAAGTAGAGCGTTCAGAATAGGGTGTGCCCGTAACGGGAGAGTCAACAGGGGGAGTTTGCCAAATGCGGGTATAACCGGATGCATTGCGCACCGGTAGGTAAGCCCCAAATCGCGGTCAAAAAAAAACCCGGAAATCCTCACTTGCGTGGGCCTTCCGGATTTTCTAAACCGCCAAAAATGGTGGGTCGTGTGGGATTCGAACCTACGACCAATTGGTTAAAAGCCAACTGCTCTACCAACTGAGCTAACGACCCGCTGTGTGGTGGCGCGTATAATACTGATTTCTAAGGATTATTCAACACCTTATTTGAAATAAATCAGAAATAACGCGTTGGGTCCGTAATTCCGGCCATTTTGAAGCCCTCGGCACGCAGTCGGCAGGCGTCGCATTTCCCACAAGCACGACCGCCTTCGTCTGCCTGATAGCAGGAAACAGTCAGCGCGTAATCGACGCCAAGTCCTACGCCAGCCTTCACGATATCGGCCTTGCTCATGTTTTGCAGCGGCGCCTGGATACGAAACCCCTGCCCTTCTACACCGGCCTTGGTCGCGAGGTTGGCCATGCGCTCGAACGATTCGACGAACTCCGGGCGGCAGTCCGGGTAACCGGAATAATCCAGCGCATTGACGCCAATAAAGATGTCGCGGGCGTTCAGCACTTCGGCCCAGCCAAGGGCCAGGGACAGAAACACCGTGTTGCGTGCCGGTACGTAAGTGACGGGGATGCCTTCCGAGGGCGCCTCTGGCAGGTCGATGGTGCTGTCAGTCAAGGCCGAACCGCCCATGCCCCCCAGATTCAGGCCAACCACCTTGTGCTCCACCACGCCGAGGTCGCGGGCGACACGCGCAGCCGCGTTCAACTCAGCGCGGTGACGCTGGCCGTAGTCGAAGCTCATGGTGTAGCAGCTATAGCCTTGGGCTCGGACCATGGCCACCAACGTGGCGGAGTCGATGCCACCGGACAGCAGAATGACTGCACGCTTTTGATCGGTCATCTCAGCGCCCTGGCTCGTCGTTCCACAGGTATTTATGCAGCTGCAATTGCAGGCGTACGGGCAGGTTATCGGCAACCACCCAGTCCGCCAGATCCCGTGCGTTCAGGTCATGGTGGCTGGGGGAGAACAGCACTTCACCGGCACGGCGGTCGAGGCCGTACTGGATCAGCTTGGAGTTGGCCCAGTCGTAATCCTCGCGGGAACAGATAACGAACTTGACCTGATCGTTGGGCGTCAGCAGTTCGATGTTCTCGTAAAGGTTGCGGTGCGCTTCCTTGGAGCCTGGGGTCTTGAGGTCGACCACTCGGCTCACACGCGGGTCTACCGCGGAAATATCCAGGGCACCGCTGGTTTCCAGGGACACCTCGTAACCGGCGTCACACAACTGCTTGAGCAAAGGAATAGCGTTGGGCTGGGCCAGGGGCTCGCCGCCAGTCACACAGACGTAGCGCGGCCGGTAGCTGGCCACTTGCTCAAGAATGTCGTCAAGAGTACGCACGGTGCCGCCACTGAAGGCGTAGGCGCTGTCACAGTATTGGCAACGTAACGGGCAGCCGGTCAGGCGCACAAATACTGTGGGCAGGCCGGCGGTGCGCGTTTCACCCTGCAACGAGTAAAAAACTTCGGTGATGCGTAATGTGTCTTGCATAGTCGCCACGGGCGTAACAGCTAAACAGGCTGTCCGCCTCCGTCAGGCACTTCAAGAAACCCCGCCAACGCGTAGGCCCCAGGAAGCGGGTGTCATAAAAGGGCGTGGATTCTAACGAAAAAACCCGCGCCAGGCGCGGGTTTCTTCTAAACGGGCGGCATCGCTTACAAGCGTTGCAGATCCCGTTGGGCCAACTGTGCGGCAGAAGTGCCCGGGTATTGGGCAACAACCTGCTGCAGAATGCCTTTGACCTTGTCGGTATGACCCAGGCGGCGTTCTACGTCAGCGAGCTTGTACAGCGAGTCCGGCACCTTGGCGTGCTTGGGGTACAGTTGGCTGACCTTGGCAAATGCCTGGCCCGCCCCCTGCAGATCACCCTTTGCGAGGTTCACCTCACCCAACCAGTACTGGGCGTTGCCCGCGTACTGGCTGTTTGGGTAACGGCCCAGGAATGCGGTGAAGGCCTTGCTGGCCTTGTCGAAATCCTTGGCCTTGATCAGGTCGAAGGCTGCATCGTAATACAGTTTTTCCTTCGCCGGATCACCCGGTTCGCTGCTGGCTGCCGGGGCTTGGCTCGCGGCTGCGGCCCCCGCTGCTGCACCACCGGCAGCGGCGCTTGGCGCACCACCGGCAGAAGAATTATCAGGAGTAGCGGCAGGTGTAACACCGGCTCCTATACGTCGATCAAGATCCTGGTAACGCTCCAGGCCTTCTTGCTTCAGCTGACGCACTTCGTTCTGTAGAACTTCAATGGTGCCTTGTTGCTGCGCCAATTGATCCTGCATGCGTTGCAGCTGGTTGAACAGTTCGCCCTGTGCCGAGGGGGCGGACGTAGCCGCCCCCCCAGCATAGGCGCCGTTCGTGCCATAACCTGCCGGCGGATAGCTGCTCCCGCTATTGTTATAGCCAGAGTTGCTATCTTCCACAGGAACCGCAGCCCACACCGCAAGCGGTGCGAAGCTGAGAGCCAATACAGTTAGAGCACGACGGCACGTTCGCATGACGAATTACTTACGCAGTTCGACGCGACGGTTTTGAGCCCAGGACTGCTCGTCGTGGCCAGTAGCAACTGGACGCTCTTTACCGTAGGAAACCAGTTCCAGTTGGCCTGGAGCAACACCTTGCAGTACCAGGTAGCGCTGAACGGCTTTCGCACGACGCTCGCCCAGTGCCATGTTGTACTCACGAGTACCACGTTCGTCGGTGTTACCTTCCAGAACAACGCGAGCGCCGTTAGCTTTCAGGTCCTTCGCGTGAACGTCCAGAGCGCGCATGGCTTCTGGTTTCAGGTCCGAACTGTCGTATTCGAAGTAGAAAGTGGTGATAGCGCGCAGAGCAGCTTCTTCGCTCAGGGAGCCGTCAACTGCACCAGTGTTAGCGCCGTAACCAGCGTTTGGATCAACAGCTGCGCCTTCACCGGCATTGTCGCCGCCTTTAGACGAGCAACCAACGGCTACGGACAGAGCCAGAGCCAGAGCAGCAAACTTACCAAACTTCAGCATTTCCATCGTGAAACTCCTAATGAACCCCAGTGTGTTAAGTACTTCTTTTTGTAGCGCCGCGTCAGTTCAGGTAAGGGGACCAGGACGGTTCTCTGACTTCGCCTTGAGCGGTAGGAAGCGGGAGCCTTACGCGTCCATTAATGGACACGAGCATCAAGACTCCCCGGCCCTGCTGGCGGGTGGCGTAGATTACCATGGTGCCGTTGGGCGCAACAGTAGCTGACTCATCAAGGTTGGTATCTGTGAGGATTTTTACGGTTCCGCGCTGCAAATCCTGGGCCGCAACCCGGAAATTAGTGAAACCATCCTGACGGTGAATCATCACCAACGTCTTTTCATCAGCCGAAAGCTTAGGGTTGGCGTTGTAGTTACCAATAAAGGTCACTCGTTCCGCACCGCCGCCACTCACGCTCGATTTGTAGATTTGTGGCTTGCCGCCCCGGTCAGAGGTGAAATAGATGGTCGAACCATCCTTGCCCCAGAACGGTTCAGTGTTGATACCCGGGCCGCTGGTCACACGATTGATCTGGCGCGAAGCCATGTTCATCACGTAGATATCCGGGTTGCCGTCCTTGGACAGCACGAATGCCAGGCGCGAACCATCCGGCGACCAGGCTGGCGCACCGTTGAGGCCTTCGAAGTTGGTGATCTGCTCACGACGGCCAGTATCGATATGCTGGACGAAAATGCGCGGACGCTTCTGTTCGAAAGACACGTAGGCGATACGCTTGCCGTCCGGCGCAAAGCGCGGCGACAGGATTGGCTCACGCGATTGCAGCAGGGTCACGGCACGTGCGCCGTCGTAGTCCGAGCGCTGCAGGGTGTAGCGAGTGTTATCTACAGAGAAACGCTCAGCCGTTACATAAAGCAGGCGTGTCGAGAACGCCCCTTTGATACCGGTGAGTTTTTCAAACGACTGGTCCGAGATGTAGTGGGCCATGTCGCGCAGTTGCTCGGTGGTGCCCGAAACGCTGCCGGTCAGGACCTGCTGCTCGGTGGCCACGTTGAACAAGGTGTACTGGATTTGCAGGCGACCGCCGGCCGGCACAATGTTGCCGACCATCAGGTACTGGGCGCCAACGGCTTTCCAGTCACGGAACACGACTTCGCTGGCCTGGTTCGGCTGGCTGATCATGTTGCCTTTCGGAATCGGCGCGTAGTAACCGGAGTTACGCAGGTCGTCGCTGACGATCTGGGCCATGTCATCCGGCAGCACGCTGCCGCCCTGCCAACCGAACGGAACTACAGCAATCGGGGTGGCCCGGTCGCTACCGCTGGTTACCAGGATGTTTTTTTCATCCGCCGCCGCTATCCCTGCCATACAGCAAATAACGACAAGCATTCCTCGAAGAAGGTTTCTCACAAGGCTAGATCCTCAGGTGTGAATGTCATCTTGAATGAACGATAGGGAGCGAAGTCGCTTGGTTTCATTCCCTGCATCTCGGTCAACCGGCCAATGTTCTTGACCGCGGCAACCGCCGAACTGTCGAACGAACCGTCACCACTGGACTTGGCCACGCTGACCGAAGTCACCGTACCGTCCGGCAACATGCCGATCTGCAGCACTACTGTCATGCCTTTGCGTGCCGAAGGTGGACGTGTCCAGCCTTCTGCTGCCCGTGCCCGAATCAGGTCGTCGAAACTGCCCGCGACTTCATCACCACGTTCATCGGCCAAGGCTTGCTGACGCTGCGGCGTGTCGGAGAGCAAATCTGCCAAGGCCTGGGCCTTTTTCTCTTCGGCGGATTTACGCGCTGCTTCCTGGGCCTTTTTCTTGGTGGCATCGGCGGCAGCTTTCTTCTTCGCGTCGTCGGCGATTTTCTTCTTCGCCTCGTCTGCTTCAGCTTTTTTCTTGGCGTCTTCGGCGGCTTTCTTCTTCGCGTCTTCGACTATCTTCTTCTTGGCTTCTTCAGCGGCCTTTTTCTTGGCCTCTTCTTCGGCAGCTTTTTTCGCTTCTTCTTCAGATTTCTTCTTGGCTATATCAGCCAATTGTTTCTCTTCGGCTTTTTTAGCTTCGGCAGCTTTCTCGGACTTCTTGGCCTCATCAGCCTTTTTCGCCTCGTCGGCCTTCTTCGCTTCGTCAGCCTTTTTCGATTCCTCGGCCTTTTGAGCCGCCTCTTCTTTCTTTTGTTCCGCAGCAGCCTTCACCGCTTCCTGCTCGACCTTCTTCTGTTCCATCTGTTCGACTTCAGTCTGGCGCGCAGCCGACTTCTGGGCCTCACCCGCAATCTTCTGATTGGTCTGGGTGGTGGCCTGACTTTTCGATTTCAGCTGATACAGGGTCGCCTGCACGATCGGCTTGGCTGGCGGCAGGTCCGGGGTCATGGCGAAGCTGACGAACAGCATGCCAAACACCAGGACGTGCAGGGCAATTGCCCAGACGCTAGGCCAGAAGTAGCTTTCCGAGGCGGACGGCTCTCGCTGTTGCTGCATCAGGGCGCCTCGGTAATCAAGCCAACGTTACCGACGCCGGCCTTCTGCAGCCCGCCCATGGCGCCCATGACGGAGCCATAGTCGACCGACTTGTCGCCGCGAATGAACACCTGCGTGTGCTTGCCGCCTTCGTTGCCGGAGCGAATGATCTTGGTCACCGCATCGGTCATCGCCGGCAGGGTCAGGGCCTTGTCCTGCTGCTTCTGAGTGTCGACTTCGCTGCCAAGGTTCCAGTAATAGGTCTTGTCAGCCTTGATCGAGATGGTCAATACCTGGGTGTTGTTGTCCTGGGGCAAGGCTTCGCTGGAAACCTTGGGCAGATCAACCTTCACACCCTGGTTGAGCATCGGCGCGGTCACCATGAAGATCACCAGCAGCACCAGCATCACGTCGATGTAAGGCACTACGTTCATCTCGGCGACCGGCTTGCGCTTGGTTCGAGCTCGAGTGATTAAAGCCATCGGGGAGTACCTGCTTATTCTTCGCTGGTGTGCACTTTACGGTGCAGGATCGCCTGGAATTCATCGGCGAAGGTGTAGTAACGGCCAATCAGGTTCTCGCCGCGTGCGGCAAAACGGTTGTAGGCGATAACGGCCGGGATAGCGGCGAACAGACCGATCGCGGTGGCGATCAGGGCTTCGGCGATGCCGGGAGCCACAGTGGCCAGGGTCGCTTGCTGGGCCTGGGCCAGGCCACGGAAGGAGTTCATGATCCCCCACACGGTACCGAACAGACCGATGTAGGGGCTGACCGAACCAACGGTGGCAAGGAACGGCAGGCTTTGCTCAAGCTTCTCTTCCTCGCGGGAGATGGCGACGCGCATGGCACGGGCCACGCCTTCCATCACCGCTTCCGGATCAACACCCGGCTGCTGGCGCAGGCGCGAGAATTCCTTGAAGCCGGCACGGAAGATCTGCTCCACGCCTGAATCCGGGTCCGGGTTGCTGCCGGCCTGGCGGTACAGCTTGGACAGGTCGATACCCGACCAGAAGCGCTCTTCAAAGCTCTCCAGGGCACGTCGACCGGCACGCAGCAGGTTGCTGCGCTGAAAAATCATGACCCAAGAGGTAACCGATGCGGCTACCAGGATCAGCATCACCAGTTGAACCACAACACTGGCATTGCTGACCAGGCTCCACATGGAGGAATGGTCGACGACGGTAGGTTCCACGCTAAATCTCCTGCTTTGATTGTTTACCCGCGCCGCTCACGGCGGCAAAGGCCGCACGTAGAGTTTCGGGAATGGCCCGAGGTTTCAAACTGTTGGTGCGCACACACGCCACCAGGAACTGCCCCTCACAGAGCAGCGTTGCATCCGTGGCCCGCCTGACCTGCTGTTTGAAACGCAGGCTGGCACGGTTCAATTCGATTACTTCAGCGCTGACCAGCAGCTCGTCGTCCAGTCGCGCCGCGCGTGGTAACGCGCCTCGCTGGAATGCACGACGAATAACAGGTCCTCCCCTGCCAGCTGGGATTGGGCAAAGCCCAGCTCCCGTAGCCGCTCGGTTCGAGCCCGCTCCATGAACTTGAGGTAATTGACGTAATAAACGATGCCGCCAGCATCGGTGTCCTCGTAATAAACGCGACAACGATGTGCGAACGACTGATCCCCGTTTTGCGCGCGCATACTCTAGTGCTTACTCCTGAGGTTGCCAATCCGGCTGGGCAACTGTTTTTGCATTCTCGCGAACATTTCCAATGACTGAATGACGACGCCAGACACTGGGACAGCACAAACCTCGAATAAATCGACCCCACTGATGCTTTTAATCGTCCACTGCATCGAGGAATTCGTCTACCACGGGCATCTCACCCAATCGTGACGGAATGTTTAACCCAAAGTGCAGATAAGCGTGACGCGTCACCACCCGCCCCCTTGGCGTACGCATGATGTAGCCCTGTTGGATCAGGTACGGCTCCAGCACGTCCTCAATGGTATGACGCTCTTCACTGATGGCCGCAGCCAGGCTGTCGACGCCCACCGGGCCACCGTCGAACTTCTCGATCATGGTCAAGAGTAGACGTCGATCCTGGTGATCGAAACCATGTTCGTCCACGTCCAGCAGGTTCAGCGCCAGGTCAGCCACCGCTTTGGTGATATGCCCCTTGGCCCGCACTTCGGCAAAGTCGCGCACGCGGCGCAGCAAACGGTTGGCTATCCGTGGTGTGCCACGGGCCCGGCGCGCAATCTCAAACGCACCTTCCGGGTCCAGCGGCAAGCCAAGGATGCTCGCCGAACGGCTGACGATGGTTGCCAGGTCCGCCGTGCTATAGAACTCAAGACGTTGAACAATGCCGAAACGGTCTCGCAACGGGTTGGTCAGCATGCCCGCACGGGTGGTCGCGCCCACCAGGGTGAACGGCGGCAGGTCGAGCTTGATCGAACGCGCCGCAGGGCCTTCGCCGATCATAATGTCGAGCTGGAAGTCTTCCATCGCCGGGTACAGCACTTCCTCGACGATGGGCGACAGCCGGTGAATCTCGTCGATAAACAGCACATCGTGAGGTTCAAGGTTGGTCAGCAGCGCCGCCAGGTCACCCGGCCGCTCCAGCACCGGGCCTGAGGTGGACTTGATCGACACGCCCATCTCATTGGCAATAATCATCGCCAGGGTGGTTTTACCCAACCCCGGCGGGCCGAAGATCAGCGTGTGGTCCAGGGACTCACTGCGCCCGCGCGCGGCCTGGATAAACAACTCCATCTGCTCGCGCACGGTGGGCTGGCCGATGTAGTCGGCCAGGCTCAGCGGGCGGATGGCCCGGTCCTGGACTTCTTCACGGTCGCGCGGGCCAGTGGCCGCGATCAGACGATCAGCTTCAATCACTTAAATCATTCCCTTCAGTGCGCGGCGGATCATGTCTTCAGCACTCAGGTTCTTGTCCTTGATAGCTGACACCGCCTTGCTGGCTTCCTGAGGCTTGTAGCCGAGGGAGATCAGCGCATTGACGGCATCACTTTCAGCGCTAGCGACTTGCGCGGCAGGCATGTCCGGTTGGTTAGGCACCAGGGCAAACATGCTCGGCACGACCTCCCAGGCCTTGAAGCGGTCTTTGAGTTCTACCAGCAGGCGCTCGGCGGTTTTCTTTCCGACCCCAGGCACCTTGGTCAACGCCGAGGTGTCCTGGGCTGAAACGGCACGTACCAATTCGTCCACTTCCAGGCTCGACATCAGGGCCAGCGCAAGTTTCGGCCCTACGCCATTAAGGCGAATCAGCTCACGGAAAAAGTCCCGGTCGCGCTTGCCGATGAAACCATAGAGTAGTTGCGCGTCTTCGCGCACCACCAAATGGGTGTGCAGCGTTATCGACTCACCGACCGACGGTAGGCGATACAGGGTGGTCATGGGCACTTCCAGCTCATACCCCAACCCGTTTACATCCAGAATCAGGTGCGGCGGCTGTTTCTCAGCCAGGGTGCCGCGCAAACGTCCAATCACGGTTCAGATCCTTAAAGCGTGGGGGTCAGATCAAGGTCTGACCGCACAATTCGATTGCGCTGATGCTATCAGAGACGCAGCCGCCCGCCACGACTGCGTGCAGTGCCCAAGCCGTGCGGCAGCAGGCTGGAGCGGGTGTGCGCATGGCAAATGGCGATGGCCAGGGCGTCGGAGGCGTCGATCTGCGGTTTCGACGTCAGCTTGAGCATGTGCATGACCATCATCTGCACCTGTTCTTTATTGGCCGCGCCGGTGCCGACCACGGCCTGCTTGACCTGGGTCGCGGTGTATTCGGCGATTTCCAGGCCCTCTTCGGCGCCGGCGACGATGGCGGCGCCACGGGCCTGGCCGAGTTTCAGAGCCGAGTCGGCGTTCTTCGCCATGAACACCTTTTCGATGCCCATGGTCACTGGCCCGTAGGTCTGGATCACTTCACGCACACCGCGATAGACAATCTGCAGGCGCTCGGCCAACTCGCCCGCGCCGGTGCGGATGCAGCCCGAGGCGACGTAGACGCAGCCGCGCGGGGTGTGTTGCACCACACCAAAACCGGTGATGCGCGAACCGGGGTCGATACCTAGGATTAAAGTCATAACGCCTGCGGGTTGGATGAAAACAATTTTGATACAGAGAAAATCCAATGTGGGAGGGGGCTTGCCCCCGATGAGGAAGTGTCAGCAAGCACATTCGTGACTGACCCACCGCCATCGGGGGCAAGCCCCCTCCCATACCAGCCCCTCTCCTACATCTGGATCTACATCGTCCGTCAGACCAACTGCTCGGCTACCGACTCGGGGATGTCGGCGTTGGAATAGACGTTCTGCACATCATCCAGGTCTTCCAGCATATCCAGCAACTTCAGTACCTTCTGTGCGCCGTCCAGGTCCAACTCGGCGCTGGTGGTCGGCAGCATCACGATTTCCGCGTCAGTACCTTTGAAACCGGCAGCTTCGAGCGCATTACGCACGGCGTAGAAGCTGGCAAACGAGGTAAACACATCGATGGAGCCGTCGTCATTGGTGACAACGTCGTCGGCATCAGCCTCCATCGCCGCTTCCATCAGCGCATCCTCATCCACGCCCGGCGCGAAGGATATCTGGCCCTTGCGCTCGAACAGGTAGGCCACGGAGCCGTCGGTGCCGAGGTTGCCACCGCACTTGCTGAACGCATGGCGCACGGCAGCGGCCGTCCGGTTGCGGTTATCGGTCATGCACTCGACCATCACCGCCACACCGCCTGGGCCGTAGCCTTCATAGGTCAGTTCGACCATGTCGTCGGTGTCGGCCGCACCGGCACCACGGGCCACGGCGCGGTCGATGATGTCGCGGCTCATGTTGGCGCCGAGAGCCTTGTCCAGCGCCAGGCGCAGGCGCGGGTTGGAGCCTGGATCACCGCCGCCCTGACGGGCAGCGACGGTCAGCTCGCGGATCCACTTGGTAAAAATCTTGCCTTTCTTGGCATCCTGACGCTCTTTGCGGTGCTTGATGTTCGCCCACTTGGAATGGCCAGCCATAACACAACTCCGAAATTCTCTAGAAACCTTGATCAATCCCGCCCCAGGCGAGATACAGCTCTTTAACGCAAAGGCGCATCCGAAGATGCGCCTTTTTGACTGTGTAAAACCCTATAGCGCTTTCGCGCAGCAGCCTTACTCAGCCTTTGGCGTCTCGCGCAGACGGATATGCAGTTCGCGCAAGGCCTTGGCATCCACCACGCCCGGTGCCTGGGTCATGACGTCCGCAGCACTCTGGGTTTTCGGGAAAGCGATCACTTCACGGATCGACTGGGCGCCGGTCATCAGCATCACCAGGCGGTCAAGGCCGAAGGCCAGACCACCGTGGGGCGGCGCGCCGTATTTCAGGGCGTCGAGCAGGAAGCCGAATTTCTCTTCCTGTTCCGCTTCGTTGATGCCCAACAGACGGAAGACCGCTTGCTGCATCTCTTTGCGGTGGATACGGATCGAACCGCCACCCAGCTCAGTACCGTTGAGCACCATGTCGTACGCACGGGACAGTGCGCCGGCCGGGTTGGCTTCCAACTCCTCGGGCGAGCACTTCGGTGCGGTGAACGGGTGGTGCAAGGCGCTGAAGCTGCCGTCGTCGTTTTCTTCGAACATCGGGAAGTCGACAACCCACATCGGCGCCCACTTGCAGGTCAGCAGATCCAGGTCGTGGCCCAGCTTGATGCGCAGCGCGCCCAGGGCTTCGCTGACGATCTTGGCTTTGTCGGCACCGAAGAACACGATGTCGCCGTCGACTGCGCCGACGCGATCCAGGATCGCGTTGAGGTTGTCCAACGGAATGTTTTTCACAATCGGCGATTGCAGACCGTCAACACCGTTTGCGCGCTCGTTGACCTTGATGTACGCCAGGCCCTTGGCACCGTAGATGCCGACGAACTTGGTGTAGTCGTCGATCTGCTTGCGCGGCATGCTCGCGCCGCCAGGCACGCGCAGGGCGGCGATGCGGCATTTCGGGTCGTTGGCCGGGCCGCTGAAGACTTTGAAATCAACTTCTTTCAGTTGGTCGGCGACGTCCACCAGTTCCAGCGGGTTACGCAGGTCGGGTTTGTCGGAACCGTAGCGGCGCATGGCTTCTTCGAAGGTCATGTGCGGGAATTCGCCGAATTCCAGGTCCAGCACTTCCTTGAACAGCTTGCGGATCATCTGCTCGGTCAGGCCCATGATCTCTTTTTCATCGAGGAAGCTGGTCTCGATGTCGATCTGGGTGAATTCCGGCTGGCGGTCGGCGCGCAGGTCTTCGTCACGGAAGCACTTGGCGATCTGGTAGTAACGGTCGAAGCCGGCCACCATCAGCAACTGCTTGAACAGCTGCGGCGATTGCGGCAAGGCGAAGAACGAACCAGGGTGGGTACGGCTAGGTACCAGGTAGTCGCGTGCGCCTTCCGGGGTGGCCCGGGTCAGGATCGGCGTTTCGACGTCGAGGAAACCGTTTTCGTCGAGGAAGCGGCGGATGCTGGTGGTCATGCGCGAACGCAGGCGCAGCTTCTCGGCCATTTCCGGACGACGCAGGTCCAGGAAGCGATAGCGCAGGCGGGTTTCTTCGCCGACGTCGGAGTATTCGTTGAGTGGGAACGGCGGGGTTTCCGACTCGTTCAGCACTTCCAGCTCATAACCCAGCACTTCGATTGCACCGGACGCCATGTTCGCGTTCACGGCACCGGCCGGACGCAGGCGAACCTTGCCGGTGATCTTCACGACGTACTCGCTGCGCACGCGGTCAGCGGCGGCGAAGCTCTCGGCGCGGTCCGGGTCGAACACCACTTGGGCCAGACCATCGCGATCACGGATATCGAGGAAGATCACCCCGCCGTGGTCGCGGCGACGGTGAACCCATCCGCAAAGGGTAATTTCCTGACCATCCAGGGTCTCGTTCAGTTGGCCGCAATAGTGGCTGCGCATCATGGTCGTGGTTTCACTTCTCGTAATTCGAAATTCGGTGGAGGCTTGCCTCGTCACCGCACAGTTAAGCAGGGGACGGATAATGCAGGAGCCTGCGCATGGAGTTCAACTCAGTCTGCCTTGTCGCCGCCGGCCAGATTCTTCTTCGAGCCGGTCTTGAAATCGGTCTCGTACCAGCCGCTGCCGCTCAGGCGAAAGCCTGGCATGGACAACATCTTCTTGAGCTCGGGTGCCTGGCAGGCCGGGCAATCGACCAGCGGCGCGGCGCTGATCTTCTGGATGGCTTCCAACTGATGTCCACAGGAAGCACATTGATAGTCGTACATGGGCATGGCGATGTCTCGGCGATCAAATCGTTACTGCGCCACGCCTGCCCAAAAGATAAAGCCTCGGCACGCGCAGCAAAGCGCGGGATTATATCTGGTAAATCGAGGCAGCGCAGCCGGCTTTCTGCCCGGAGCCTGGTCCACCTCGACGGCGGACCGGCCCCAAAGCCTACCGATCACTCCGGGTTTGGCGACGTGGCACGACCTTTTAACAGATGAACCACGCACACCACCCTGACCAAGCCACTGAAGTTCTTCACGCCTCCATAGCGCAAGTGCACTTCCCGATCGACATAAGACAGCAATGCACTGACAGAGCAGGCGTTGATCCTGGCTATTTCCGTGAGGATATTCCAATAGATCTGCTCAAGCCGCAGACAAGTGGAAAACCCATTGAGACGCACCGATCGGGACAATGGCTTGGCCAGCCCCATATCGAACCCCTTGGCGAAAGGGTCGACGTTTATCTTATGAAAACCACCGGTTTCCATCACTCCAGTATCCACTCCACGTGACATACACCTGACACTCCATTGCCAAACAGCAGCCCACGGGGTCTCCCATGGGGCAGTGGCCCTATAAAACAGCAGGACGAGACAGGCAGCCAGAAGACGGGACGTTGATAAGCGTAGGACAACGCCAGGAAATGCGTGGAAACCAGCAAGTGGCGCCCGATCGGCGCCACTCCGGTTCGAGGTTTACTGGTTTTCGAGCAGCGAGCGCAGCATCCAGGCAGTTTTTTCGTGAACCTGCATGCGCTGGGTCAACAGGTCCGCCGTCGGCTCGTCGCTGACTTTGTCGAGCAACGGGAAGATACCGCGTGCGGTGCGGGTGACCGCTTCCTGGCCCGCCACCAACTGCTTGATCATCTCTTCAGCGCTGGGAACGCCCTCCTCTTCCTTGATGGAAGACAGACGGGCATAGATCGAATAGGCACCCGGCGCCGGAAAACCCAGGGCACGGATACGCTCGGCAATGGAGTCCACCGCCAGCGCCAGTTCGTTGTACTGCTCTTCGAACATCAAGTGCAGCGTCCGAAACATGGGGCCCGTGACGTTCCAATGGAAGTTGTGGGTCTTCAGGTACAGTACATAGGTATCGGAAAGCAGGCGTGAAAGCCCATCGACGATGGATTTACGATCTTCTTCGCTGATACCGATATCGATTGCCATGTTTATCCCCTTCAATTGACTAGCATTCATTGATCAGGTGCAGGACCACTGTAGCAAGAGTGCTGCTGACGCGCAGCCCGCCGAGGACAAGGTGCGGCAAATGGTCCTGCGCTTCACGCCCTCCTGCGCGGCGGGCACGTCCTTGAGCAAGGCCGGAATGTTCACCGCCGCCCCTTTAAAAATACGTGCACCCGTCTAGGACCAACGTTTGACGCAGAAATGCCCTGCTCCCCAAACACCCTGCAAATGCTGGATTTGAGTAGGCACAGCCTTTGCTGTTAAATAGGCAGCGTGTCGCCGCCGTTTTTTCCCACGGCAAGCGGCATAGGCTGATACCCGTGCACGTGCCCAACGCCTCCCATAGTTCAGAAGCGAACCGTGCCAGTCAGCTCTTCCTTGCGATCCGTCTTAACGTGAGTTAATCAAAATGTTGAAAATCGTCCACCTGCTAACGGGCGTTGCAGCGTTGCTGCTGTCCTTTATCCCGAGCCTGCAGCCTGAAAGCCTGCCCTACCTGCAACAACATGATGCTTTGTACCTGGCCTTGTTCGGCCTTCTTAACCTCACGCTCGCCCCAGTAATCCCTTACTGGAACAAAGGCACGCGTCATCAACTGCAAAATCTGGTCAGCGCGTTGCTGGTACTGACCGTTGTCGTACAAACCCTCACCCTCCTGGCACCTATGCCTGAAGTCGGCGGCCATCCGGCCATCCTGCTCAGCCTGGTGATTGCTGTGGTCGCCATCGCTCTTCACCTGGCCATCAGCTTCTACCGTTCGTCCCCAGCGGCCGCGTCGCAAAACTACGACATGACCAATCGGGATACCGGTACCGTCAAGTGGTTCAACACGTCCAAAGGCTTCGGCTTTATTTCCCGTGATTCGGGCGACGATATCTTCGTCCACTTCCGGGCCATTCGCGGCGAAGGCCATCGTGTTCTGGTTGAAGGCCAGCGCGTGGAGTTCTCCGTGATGAATCGCGACAAAGGCCTGCAAGCCGAAGACGTGATTGCAGCATTGCCGCGTCGCTGATTCCAGCGGTTGCAGCAACAAAAAACCGCGATCCAGCCTGGCTGGGTCGCGGTTTTTTTTGGCCTGCGGATCAATAGTGAGGCGGCGGCGCCTCTTCTTCGGAAGACTCGAATTGCCCGCCCATTTCTTCCTGGCGCTTGAGCAGCGCCGTCATCTGCAACTGAAGGCGTTCGACGGCCCGCTGCTGGGTGACCAGAATGTCATTGAGGGTCTCGATGGTGTCGTCCTGAAAGGCCAGGCGGCTTTCCAGGTCGGTGACGCGGTCTTGCAGATCCATGGTTCAGCCCTGGGTAAAAATAAAGTCGGCAGGCAGCCATTCACGCAGACGTGCACGAACGGCCGCCACTTGCTCTTGCGTGTACGGTCGGGCCGGATGTTTGCCCCACACGGGGGCGGGCCAGGCGGCGTCGTCACGTGTGCGGACGATCACATGCACGTGTAACTGGCTGACCACGTTGCCCAGTGCACCAATGTTCATCTTGTCAGCGCTAAACCCCTCATTCAGCCACTGCGCCAGGGCCGTGGTCTCTTGCCACAGCGTGTGTTGATTGGCGACATCCAGTTGAAACACTTCGCTGATACCGTTGATACGCGGCACCAGGATGAACCAGGGGTAGTTAGCGTCATTGGACAGCAGCAGGCGGCACAGCGGGAAGTCCCCGATGACCAGTGTGTCTTGTTGCAGGCGTTGATCTAAGGCGAACACCACGGGCACTCCGTTCGGCAGGTCAGGTTCAGGGCACCAGCATACCGTTGAACGCACCCGGCTTCACGGCGAATGGCGGCAACGTAACGCAAACCGATAAAAACCTGCACCCTTTAGAGGCAGGCGAATATTTGAGCTAGGCTAATCCGGGCCTCACAAGGGCGCACCAAAATGACCCACTTGTGCATCAAAGGGATCCGCGGACTACCCACTTGTAGGGTGGACCGGTAACGTTTTTCCCTCGCACAGCTTTTCAGTACCACTGAAGGGACGTAACACATGCACGTCAAGCCCAAACAAAACGGCGTAAAAAGCCCGTGCTTATGAGGTTTTTACGCACCATTCACGTTTTTCACGAAAAAATGACATTCAGTTACCGGTTTGGGCGCGCTTGTTGCATTCACACTCACATCGTCGGCAACGACACCGGTTTGGAAGCAGGTGTTTCGCGACAGAAGCACCGCAGCGTTTCAATGCATCCAAGGAAGATTTCAAACTTCTCTAGACGTCTGAAAACAGCATTGAAGTTGTCAGTCCCGTTGCACTGAGGACTGTGAATTTGCGACATGGAGCTAGCAATTTACGACAGCCTCGTAAAGAAGCTGAAAGGAAAGTTTGGTAAGTATCGTCAATAGAGTCTGCGTGATATAACTTTGCGCCGACACAAAAAAGAAAGAGCCGCCCAGATAAAAATACAGGTGGGACGGCAGTACTCTTCCGAAAACCAAAGGAGCAAATCACGATGCGCGTGATGAAGTGGAGCATGATCGCCCTGGCTGTTTCTGCAGGCACCTCGCAATTCGCAATCGCGTCCTCCCAGGACGACGCAAAGGGTTTTATCGAAGATAGCACCCTGACCGCGAAAACCCGTGCAATGTACATGAACCGTGACTACAAGGACGGCGTGGGCAACGTACGTCGTGGTAACGGTACCTACACCACCGGTACCGACGACAAAGTCAGCGGCTACCGCCAGGACACCGGCATCAGCGAGCTGGTCACTTACCAATCCGGCTTCACCCAAGGCACCGTAGGCTTCGGCATCGATGCATGGCAATGGGCAGCTTCAGACTCGACGGTACTTCGGACCGCGCCGGTAACGGCCTGTTCGCAACCAATGGCGCCGGCGAGCCAGAAACCACCCAGTCCAAAGTGGCTGGTGCGGCGAAACTGCGCATCTCCGACACCGTACTGAAATATGGCAACCAATTCGTTTCCAGCCCGGTTTTCACCACCGATGACGGCCGTCTGCTGCCTGAAGTCGCCACCGGCACCTTGATCACCAGCAACGAGATCAAAGGTCTGGAATTGACCGCCGGCCGCTTCAGCGCATTGAGCGCGCAAACCGGCATGGGCCGCGACACCATCAACGGTCGCAGCCGTGTTACCGGCAAGCAAAACCCAGGTCTGACCGCAGCAAACATCGCGGGCTTCACCTACTCGGGTCTTGAGAACTTCATTTTCGCGTTCCACGCGTCCGATGTTGAAGACTACTGGAAGAAGCAGTACGTCAACGTCTTCTACACCCTGCCGCTGAGCGACAAGCAATCGTTGAGTTTCGACTTCAACGGCTACCGCAGCAATGACGACGGCAAGAAACTGGCCGGCGAACTGGACAACCGCGTCTGGAGCCTGGCAGCTGCCTATAGCATCGACGCCCACAAGTTCACCCTGGCTTACCAGCAGTCCTCGGGTAAAACCGGCTACAACTACGGCGTCGACGGTGGCGGTACCATTTACCTGGCCAACTCCGTGCAGATCTCCGACTTCGTTGGCGAAGACGAGAAGTCCTGGCAAGCTCGCTACGACCTGAACATGGCCTCCTTCGGCGTGCCAGGCCTGAGCTTCATGACCCGCTACACTCGCGGTAGCAACGTTACCGTTGCTGATTCCAGCGATGGCAAAGAGCACGAGTGGGACGTGGAAGCCAAGTACGTGCTGCAAGAAGGCCCGGCCAAAGGCCTGTCCTTCCGCGTACGTAACGCGATCTACAGCGGCACCAACAGCGACTACCGTGCGACCAACTACGACAACCTGATCGACACTCGTGTGATCGTGGAATACCCACTGAGCATTTTGTAATTTCAGTGGTCAGTTGATTGCGCTAACGCGTAACGCTAATAAAAAACCGGCGCCCTGATCAGGTCGCCGGTTTTTTTATGCCCAATAAAAAGTGTATTGATGGGATCGAGCACTTACATAGCAAGCTAACTAAGCAAGTCGCTTTCGCTAATTATGCCACTCAACACAATTAGGACTTGATAGTTACCCAATAGAAACTGACAACAAACAAGGGGCCTCAAGCCCCTTGTTTTTAACCGCTATAACTGACCGAGTGGCCAAGTTAACAATGCGACTGATTACACAGCGGCTTCCTGAACCACGCGAATCACCCGTTGCGGAAACGGAATATCAATCCCGGCGGCCTTCAAGCGATCACGTGCCAGTTCATTGAACATGAACACTACATCCCAATAATCCGGCGTATTAGTCCAGCAGCGCAGGGAAACCGTGATCGAGCTATCGCCCAAGGTCGAAACCACCGCCAATGCAGCCGGATCGGTCAGCACGCGTGGATCTTTTGCCAGCTCCAGCAGCACTTCACGGGCCTTCTGCAAATCAGCCTCGTAATCCACACCCACGTCAAACACCACCTTGCGGGTCGGCTGGCGGTTGGTGTTGGTGATGATGCCGTTGGACAGGATGCCGTTAGGCACGATCACGGTCTTGTTGTCGCCGGTGCGCAGCACCGTATGGAAAATCTGGATGCTGTCGACGGTGCCCGATGTGCCTTGGGCTTCGATCCAGTCACCAATGCGAAACGGGCGAAACAACAGGATCAGCACGCCACCGGCAAAGTTCGCCAGGCTGCCCTGCAAGGCCAGGCCGATAGCCAGGGTTGCGGCACCAATGGCCGCCACGAACGAGGTGGTCGCCACGCCGATCATCGAGGCCACGCTGACAATCAACATGACCTTCAGCGCAATGTTCGCCAGGCTGGTGATGAAGTGTTGCAGTGCCAGGTCGGCATTACGCAGGGCCAGCAAGCGCCCCACACGGTGGGTCAATACGTTGATCAGCCACCAGCCGATGGCCAGGGTGATCACTGCCAGCAATACCCGGCTGCCGTATTCCATGATCATCGGGATCCATGACTGTGAGGTCTTGATCAAGTGATCCATTTCAGCGTTTAAATCCATGTAGCTTCTCCTGTTTGGCGGATGTGCGGCTTTATTGACTGCCTGAAAACGCAAATGAGCCCCGTAGGGCTCAAGTGTAGGCACTGGTTATGGGGCGTGGGACGTCAAAATCGCCCACGGGTTCCCCAAGGCGCCATCAGTCGCGGAAGTTATTGAACTGCAGCGGCATGTCGAAGGTCTTGGCGCGCAGGGCCGCGATGGCCTCTTGCAGGTCGTCACGTTTCTTGCCGGTGATACGAACCTGCTCGCCCTGGATGGCGGCCTGGACTTTGAGCTTGGCGTCCTTGACATGAGCGACGATCTTCTTCGCCAGCTCCTTGTCGATGCCTTCCTTGAGCACGGCTTCCTGCTTCATCAGTTTGCCGGAGGCGTAGGCGTCCTTGATTTCAAGGCACTGCGCGTCGATCTTGCGCTTGACCAGCGACAGCTTGAGGATCTCGATCATCGCTTCCAGCTGGAAATCGGCTTCAGCGGTCAGGTTGACGGTCAGTTCCTTTTCCTTGAACTCGAAGCTGCCCTTGCCCTTCAGGTCATAGCGACGGTCCAGTTCCTTGACGGCGTTCTCGACGGCGTTGGTGACTTCGTGTTTGTCCAGTTCAGATACCACGTCGAACGAAGGCATGTGATTTCTCCAATATAAGGGGCGGGTTCAGTAGAGATGGAGCGCGCCCGAGCTAAAATGCCGGGGCATTATAGCGGTTCTTTCGCCCCGTTCACCGCAGGCGACCCTACGGAGCACAAACTGATGTCGACCACCTGGCATATTCTCGGCGCCGGCAGCCTGGGCACACTCTGGGCCACGCGCCTGGCTCGCGCCGGCGTACCTGTGAGGTTGATCCTGCGTGATGAGGCGCGCCTGACCAGCTATCAGTCGAGCACAGGGCTGACCCTGGTCGAGCATGGTGTGGAACAGACCTACCCGGTGACTGGCGAAACACCCAACAGCCCGGAGCCGATTCATCGCCTGCTGGTGGCGTGTAAAGCCTACGACGCCCAGAGCGCCGTCGCACAGCTGCAACACCGGCTGGCGCCAGACGCGGAACTGATCCTGTTGCAAAACGGCCTCGGCAGCCAGGACGCAGTGGCCGCGCAGGTGCCCCAGGCCCGCTGCCTCTTCGCCTCCAGTACCGAAGGCGCATTTCGTGATGGCGATTGGCGCGTGGTATTTGCCGGCCACGGCTACACCTGGCTGGGGGATGCGGGTCACCCGACCCCACCGCTGTGGTTGGACGACCTGCACGCCGCCGGCATCCCCCACGAGTGGAGCGCCGACATTCTTACGCGGCTATGGCGCAAACTGGCGCTCAATTGCGCGATCAATCCGTTGACCGTGCTGTACCACTGCCGCAACGGCGAACTGCAAACCCACCACTGCGAAGTGGCAACCCTGTGCGCTGAACTCAGCGAGCTGCTGGAATGTTGCGGCCAACCGGCCGCCGCGCTGGACCTGCAACACGAAGTGGAACGAGTGATCCACGCCACCGCCGCCAACTATTCCTCCATGTACCAGGACGTCGCCAACGGCCGCCGCACCGAAATCAGCTACCTGTTGGGCTATGCTTGCCAGGTAGCCAAGCGCCACCAATTGAACCTGCCACATTTGCAGCAGTTGCAGGTGCGCTTGATCGATCAGTTAGTTGCACGCGGATTGCCCCGCGACTGAGCCACGCGCTACCCTGCCCGCCTGTCTATCACCTGGGACAACCCTGATGCCGCTGCGCCAGCGCCTCGAAAATCTACCGGTAGGGCAGAAACTGCTGGCCGCCCTGCTGGTGTTGTTGACCACCGTATTGCTGGTGGCCAATCTGACCTTTATCAGCGCCGCCTACTGGATCTCCCAGGAAAGCATGGCGCCCCAGGCTCTGCAGGCCATCGGTCGCCTGGTCTCCAACCCCGCCCTTGCCGCCGAAGCCCTCGAATCCCCTGCCAACGCCGATGCTTTGCTCAGTGAGCTGACCAGCTATTCGCCATTGCGCGCCGCCGCGCTGTATGACGGCGAAGGCAACCGCCTGGCACAGATGCAACACGGTGACCGCCTGCACCTGCCGGACAACTATCGGCATATCGAGGCGTGGCGCGTGACTGAGTTTCGCAGCAACCAGGTCATCACCCTGCCCCGCGCTGGCCAGCCTTCCGGGCACTTGCTGCTGGTGGCCAGCAGTGAGCTGCCGGTGGCCTTCTACACCGGAACGCTGACGGCGAGCCTGGGGATCCTGATTTTCAGTGTGTTGCTCTGGCTGATCATCGCCCGGCAGATCAAACGCCTGATCACCCGACCGATCCACGAACTGGAAGAACTGTCCCGCCAGGTCACCCGCGAAGAGAACTACGCCCTGCGCGCCGGCCGTGGCAACCACGATGAAATCGGCAGCCTGGCCGAAGCCTTCAACACCATGTTGTCGCGCATCGAAGCCCGCGAACAACAACTCAAGCGCGCACGGGACGACTCTCAGGCGGCTTACGACCAAGCCCAAGGCCTGGCCGAAGAGACACGCCACACCAACCGGAAACTGGAGCTGGAAGTCCAGGTTCGCAGCAAGATCGAGAAAAAACTCACCGGCTTTCAGAATTACCTGAACAGCATCATCGACTCGATGCCCTCGGCACTGATCGCCCTGGACGAGCAGCTCTACGTCACCCAGTGGAACCAGGAAGCCAGCGCGCTTTCCGGTACACGTCTGGACGAGGCCTTGAATCAGCCGATCTACCTCGCGTTCCAACCGCTCAAACCCTACCTGCCGCAGATCAAGGCCACGGTCGAGCAACACACGGTCGAGCGCATTGAGCGCGTCACTTGGATCAAGGACGACGAACCCAAGCATTACGCCCTGACCTTCTACCCACTGATGGGTGGCGCCGGGCGCGGCGTGGTGATCCGCATCGACGACATCACCCAGCGCCTGTCCCTGGAAGAAATGATGGTGCAGTCGGAAAAAATGCTCTCGGTCGGCGGGCTTGCCGCCGGCATGGCCCACGAGATCAACAACCCGCTGGGGGCGATCCTGCACAACGTGCAGAACATCCGCCGCCGGTTGTCGTCCGACCTGCCCAAGAACCTGGAATACGCCGAGCAGGCGGGTATCGAGCTGGAAATCGTCAACCGCTACCTTGAAGGCCGTGAGGTGCCACAACTGCTCGATGGTATCCAGCAGGCTGGAGCGCGGGCGGCCAAGATCGTCACCCATATGCTCAGCTTCAGCCGCCGCAGCAACCGGCAGATGGCGCCTTGCGACCTGCCAGCGCTGATCGACCAGGCCGTGGAAATTGCCGGTAACGACTTCGACCTGGCCATCGGCTTCGACTTCAAGGGGCAGGCGATCACCCGCCAGTTCGACCCGCAGCTGGGCCCGGTACCGGGCACCGCCAACGAACTGGAACAAGTGCTGCTCAACCTGCTGAAAAACGCGGCCCAGGCCATTCACTTGCGTGAAGACGATCGTGAACCGGGGCGCATCATCCTGCGCACACGTCTCAACCCGCCATGGGCAGAGATCCAGGTGGAAGACAACGGCATCGGCATGAGTGAAAACGTGCGCAAACGCACCTTCGAACCGTTCTTCACCACCAAGGAAATCGGCCAGGGCACCGGGCTTGGGCTGTCAGTGTCGTACTTCATCATCACCAACAACCACAAAGGCCAGATGGAGGTGCACTCCACCCTCGGCCAAGGCACCTGCTTTACCCTGCGCTTACCCTTGGCCGGCAGCCAACTGCCGCCCTACGAACTGACCCAACTGGAGCACTGACCATGGGCTTTCGCCTGTCGAAGATTTACACCCGCACCGGAGACAAGGGCGAAACCGGCCTCGGCGACGGTCGCCGGGTGCCCAAGGACCACCCGCGAGTGGAGGCCATCGGCGAAGTCGATACGTTGAACAGCCAACTGGGATTGCTGCTGGCCGGGCTGGAAGAACAGAGCGGCAAGCATCCAGAACTGAAAGATGTGATCGAGGTCCTGACGCCCTGCCAGCATCGGCTGTTCGACCTTGGCGGTGAGCTGGCGATGCCGGTGTACAAGGCGTTGAACGCAGCGGAAGTGGATCGGCTGGAGGCCGCGATTGATCGCTGGAATGAAGAGGTCGGGCCGCTGGAGAACTTCATCCTGCCCGGTGGCTCGGCGCTGATTGCCCAGGCGCATGTATGTCGCAGCCTGGCGCGCAGTGCAGAACGGCGCTGTCAGCACCTCAATGCAGTGGAGCCGTTGGAGGGGGTCGGGCTGGCGTATATCAATCGGCTGTCGGACTTGCTGTTTGTGGCGGCGCGGGTGATTGCCCGGCGCCAAGGCGTGGCTGAAGTGCTGTGGCAAGCTGCCGCCAAGCCACACTGATGTTTTTTGGGTGACCTTCAGGGCCCTATCGGGGGCAAGGCCCCTCCCACACTTGAATGCATTCACACATCAAAGGTGGGAGGGGGCTTGCCCACGATGAGGTCAGTCAGGACAACATCAACCCTCAGGCCAGAACGCCCGAATCCCCGCAACACCTTGAGCCCCGGCTTCCCAAGCCTGTTCCCGCTCAGCAGGTCCCACCCCGCCCAACAGAAACACCGGCTTGCTGAACCCACGGATCAACTCCGCCGCCTGCTCCCAACCCAAAGGCTGGGCATCTGGATGGCTCTGGGTCGGCTGCACCGGTGACAGCGTGACAAAATCCACGTCCATCATTTCTGCCAACGCCAGTTCTTCAGCGTTGTGGCAGGACGCCGCCAACCAACGGTCTTTCGGCAACGGCCGGCCCTTGCTCGCGTATTTGCGCAATTGGGCCGAGGTCATGTGCCAACCGGCGGCAGGAAAATCCCCCAGCCATTCAAACGGTCCCTTGAGCATCAACTGTGCCTTGCCCGCACACAGCCCCACCGCATCCACCGCCAAGTCGCGGTATTTAGGGTCGTAATCGTTGGGCGCACGCAGTTGGACCAGCTTGATGCCACCCGCGATAGCCTTCTGAATCCCGCGCAACAACGTCGGGGTTTCCAGCTCGCCGGGCGTGATCAGGTAATCGGCGGGCAAGCGCGCGGCAGCAACGATTGGAGCGTTAGCGGCCGGGAACTCGTAGTTGATCAGATCCCGAGGCGCCACCCATTCCAGAGGCTGCCCTTCGGCACCGTGGGGCTCGCCGGTAAAGGCCGAGACTTCCCAGACATCCAGCAACACCTGTTTGTCCGGGTAGTCATGCTGCACCTTGATCAACGGCCGCGCCGTGGTGACCTGGATACCCAGTTCCTCCTGCAACTCACGGGACAAGGCCGCGGCGACCGACTCATCGGCCTCAACCTTGCCGCCGGGAAACTCCCAGAGACCACCCTGATGCTGAGTATCGGCGCGGCGCGCCAGCAGGATCCTGCCATCGACACCGCGGATCACCGCTGCTGCTACATGCACTCGTTTCACCGCGCTTATCCTCCAGGCTCAGGTACGGTATTCCGCGTTGATCTTCACGTACTCGTGGGACAGGTCGGTGGTCCAGATGGTTTCGCTGCAGTCGCCGCGACCCAACTCAATGCGGATGGTGATTTCTTCCTGCTGCATCACTGCCGCCCCCTGGGCCTCGGTGTAGCTCTCGGCACGGGCGCCACGGCTGGCGATGCACACATCGCCGAGGAACACGTCGATCTTGCTCACGTCCAGGTCCGGCACACCGGCACGGCCGACGGCGGCGAGGATGCGACCCCAGTTAGGATCGGAGGCGAACAGTGCAGTCTTGATCAGCGGCGAGTGGGCCACGGTGTAGCCGACATCCAGGCATTCCTGGTGATTGCCGCCGCCGTTGACTTCAACCGTCACGAACTTGGTGGCGCCTTCGCCGTCACGCACGATGGCCTGGGCCACGTCCATGCAGACTTCAAACACCGCCTGCTTCAACGCTGCGAACAACGGGCCGCTGGCCTCGGTGATTTCCGGCAGGTTGGCCTGGCCGGTGGCGATCAGCATGCAGCAGTCGTTGGTCGAGGTATCGCCATCGATGGTGATGCGGTTGAACGACTTGTTGGCGCCGTCCAGGATCAGGCTGTGCAGCACGTCGCGAGAGACTTTGGCGTCGGTGGCGATATACCCGAGCATGGTGGCCATGTTCGGGCGGATCATGCCCGCGCCCTTGCTGATACCCGTGACGGTAACAGTCACGCCGTCGTGCGCGAACTGACGGCTAGCGCCTTTTGGCAGGGTATCGGTGGTCATGATGCCAGTGGCAGCCGCCGCCCAGTTATCCACAGACAGGTCGTCGAGCGCGGCTTGCAAGGCGCCTTCGATTTTCTCGACCGGCAGCGGCTCGCCGATGACGCCGGTGGAGTACGGCAGCACTTGGCTGGCATCCACGCCGGTCAACTCGGCCAGCTTGGCGCAGGTGCGCGCTGCTGCAACCAAACCAGGCTCACCGGTGCCTGCGTTGGCATTGCCGGTGTTGGTCAGCAGGTAACGGATGGTGCCGGCAACACGCTGCTTGGCCAGGATCACCGGAGCGGCGCAGAAGGCGTTGAGGGTGAACACACCGGCGACGGTCGAACCTTCGGCACAGCGCATCACCACCACATCCTTGCGCCCCGGGCGCTTGATGCCGGCCGACGCGATACCGAGCTCGAAACCGGCAACCGGGTGCAATGTGGGCAAAGGACCAAGACCAACAGCCATGAACGCGCTCCTTAAAAAATAGATGATGTCTGTGCCGTCGTAATCGACGGTGAAATTAATGGCAAAACGCCGCGACGGCAGAGGCCGGTCGCGGCGCGGGGTATTGCAGCGTCAGGCGAAAATCTTATTCGATCTGGCCGTGGCAGTGTTTGAATTTCTTGCCCGAACCGCAGTAGCACAGTTCGTTGCGGCCCAGCTTCTGATCATTACGAACCGGTGCCTGAGCCAAGGCCACATCGACCTCTTCGCCCAACACTTCAGGTGCTTCCAGACCCGGCGCTTCGTCATGCTGGAACTGCATGCGCGCCGCCAGTGCTTCGGCTTCCTGACGCAGGCGAGCTTCTTCCTCGATCGGGTCTTCGCGACGCACCTGAACGTGGGACAGCACGCGAATCGAATCGCGCTTGATCGAATCCAGCAACTCGGAGAACAGCGTGAACGACTCGCGCTTGTACTCCTGCTTCGGGTTCTTCTGGGCGTAGCCACGCAGGTGGATGCCGTGACGCAGGTGGTCCATGGTCGACAAGTGGTCTTTCCACAGGTCGTCCAGCACGCGCAGCACGATTTGTTTCTCGAAGGTGCGCAGCGCTTCGGCACTCGCTTGCTCTTCTTTCTCGTTGTACGCGGCCAGCAGCTCGGTCATCAGCTTCTCGCGCAGCGTCTCTTCGTACAGGTGATCGTCTTCGTCGAGCCATTGCTGGACCGGCAGGTCGACACCGAAGTCGCTCTTCAACGCGGCTTCCAGACCGGCAACATCCCACTGCTCTGGCAGGGATTGTGGCGGAATGTGTGCGCTGACAGTGGCGTTGAGCACGTCTTGGCGGAAATCGGCGATGGTCTCGCCAATGTTGTCGGCGGCCAGCAACGTGTTACGCATGTGATAGATCACTTTACGCTGTTCGTTGTTGACGTCATCGAACTCAAGCAGTTGCTTACGAATGTCGAAGTTACGGCCTTCAACCTTGCGCTGGGCCTTTTCGATGGCGTTGGTCACCATGCGGTGCTCGATCGCTTCACCGGACTGCATGCCCAGGGCTTTCATGAAGTTCTTCACCCGATCCGAGGCGAAGATGCGCATCAGGCTGTCTTCCAGGGACAGGTAGAAGCGGCTGGAACCGGCGTCACCCTGACGGCCGGCACGACCACGCAGCTGGTTGTCGATACGACGCGATTCGTGACGCTCGGACGCAATCACCTGCAGGCCACCGGATTCCAGCACGGCCTGGTGGCGCTTCTGCCAGTCAGCCTTGATCTGGGCGATCTGCTCAGGGGTCGGGTTGTCCAGGGACGCCACTTCCACTTCCCAGTTACCGCCCAACAGGATGTCGGTACCACGACCGGCCATGTTGGTGGCGATGGTCAGTGCGCCTGGGCGACCGGCCTGGGCAATGATCTCTGCTTCTTTTTCGTGGAACTTGGCGTTGAGGACCTTGTGCTCGATGCCTTCCTTGTTGAGCAGGTTGGACACGTGCTCGGAAGTCTCGATGGTTGCGGTACCCACCAGGATCGGGCGGCCCTGGGCCAGGCCGTCCTTGATGTCGTTGATGATGGCCGCGTACTTCTCTTCGGCGGTCAGGAACACCAGGTCGTTGAAGTCTTTACGCGCCAGCGGCTTGTTCGGTGGAATCACCATCACGGCCAGGCTGTAGATCTGGTGGAACTCGAACGCTTCGGTGTCCGCTGTACCGGTCATGCCGGACAGTTTGTTGTACAGACGGAAGTAGTTCTGGAAGGTGGTAGAGGCCAACGTCTGGCTTTCAGCCTGGATGTTGAGCACTTCCTTGGCTTCAATAGCCTGGTGCAGGCCTTCGGACAGACGACGACCCGGCATGGTACGACCGGTGTGTTCGTCGACCAGTACCACCTGGCCATCCTGCACGATGTATTCAACGTTGCGATGGAACAGCTTGTGGGCGCGCAGGCCGGCGTACACGTGGGTCAGCAGGCCCAGGTTGTGCGCCGAGTACAGGCTTTCGCCTTCTGCCAGCAGGCCGATCTGGGTCAGCATGTCTTCGACGAACTGGTGGCCCGCCTCGTTGAGTTCGACCTGACGGGTCTTCTCGTCGATGGTGAAGTGACCTTCTTTGGTCACCACGCCTTCCACTTCCTCGATGTGCTGCTCCAGACGCGGGATCAACTTGTTGATCTCGGTGTAGAGGCGCGAGCTGTCTTCGGCCTGGCCGGAGATGATCAGTGGGGTACGGGCTTCGTCGATGAGGATGGAGTCGACTTCGTCGATCACGGCAAAGTTGAGTTCGCGCTGGAATTTTTCATCCATGCTGAACGCCATGTTGTCGCGCAGGTAGTCGAAACCGAATTCGTTGTTGGTGCCGTAGGTAATGTCACACGCGTAGGCAGCGCGCTTCTCTTCCGGCGGCTGGAACGGCGTGACTACACCGACGGTCAGGCCGAGGTATTCATACAGTGGGCGCATCCAGTTGGCGTCCCGGCGAGCCAGGTAGTCGTTCACCGTCACAACGTGCACGCCCTTGCCGGACAGTGCGTTGAGGTAAACACCCAGGGTCGCTACCAGGGTCTTGCCTTCACCGGTACGCATTTCGGCAATCATGCCTTCATGCAAGGTCATGCCGCCGATCAACTGGACGTCGAAGTGGCGCATGCCCATGACACGCTTACCGGCTTCACGGGCGACCGCAAAGGCTTCGGGAAGCAGCTTGTCGAGGGTTTCACCTTTAGCTATGCGGGCCTTGAACTCTTGGGTCTTGGCGCGCAATTGCTCGTCCGACAGGGCAACCATCTGCTCTTCGAAGGCATTGACCAGCTGCACCGTCTTGAGCATGCGTTTGACTTCGCGCTCATTCTTGCTTCCAAAAAGTTTCTTTAACAAAGGCGCAAACATATCGGCAGGTTCTTCCACACATAGGGATGGAGGGCGCACCGTGAGTGGCCCGAGCAGCCCTCACGGCCGCATGCGAACGCGCATTCTACCCGGAATCGTGGGTGAGGAAAGTGGCGTTGTTCCCCGATGCTGGCATGGCGCTGTGAGAGGGCTTGTTTAAAATAAGGGCTTTTGCGCGAACTTCAACCCATGGAGCCGATTGATTTCATGGGAAAACCCCCAGCAATGCATTGTCCGGGGCCGCGCAGACGCATTCTGCTAAGATGGCCGCTCTGTTACTTAAGGTGTCCAATCATGGCATTTCGCCCTCTTACAGCCCGCGCACCCAGCGTGTTGCTTCGCGAAGCCAAGCCGTTGAAAGCCATCTTTGGCCATGCGCAACGCTTGGGCCATCTGCAACGCCTGCTCGAAAGCCAACTGCAACCCGCCGCCCGCGAGCACTGCCATGTAGCGTCGTGGCGTGAAGGTAATTTGCTATTAATTGTCACCGACGGTCATTGGGCCACCCGGTTGCGCTATCAGCAAAAACGTCTGCAGCGTCAATTGATGGCATTCGATGAGTTCGCCAGCCTGACCCGCATCCAGTTCAAGGTGCAACCACCGACCGTGCAGCAAGGGGCAGCCGGCCATACTATGGACCTGTCGGAAAATGCGGCCGAGACTATTCAGGCCACGGCCGACGGCATCAGCGATCCAGGCTTGCGCGCCGCGCTTGAGCGCCTGGCCGCCCATGGCAAGCCCAAGGCCTGAAGCGCTATTTGCGCTTGCTGCCTCCCAGCAAAGACCCCAACAAACCCCGTACCAATTGGCGCCCCATCTGATTGGCTGCCTGCTGCATGGCTGATTTCAGCGCCTTGCCTGCGGTGGTTCCGAGAAACGCACCCGCCTTGTCCGTGAAGCTGGGCTCCTCGGCGGGCTGACTGGCCTCTTCTGTAGGACCCAGTTCCTTACGCGCCATCAGCACTTCATAGGCAGACTCCCGATCAATCGGCTTGTCATAGCGGCCTGCAACGGCGAACTCACCACCAGTGCGGCGCGCTCCGCCGCACTGAGCGGCCCGATCCGCGATTGCGGTGGCGCGACCAGTACGCGCTGGACGACTTCCGGCGTGCCTTTTTCCTGCAACGTACCCACCAACGCCTCACCCGTGCCCAGCTCGGTCAACACCGACAAGGCATCGAATGTCGGGTTGGGCCGAAAACCGTCCGCTACCGCCCTAAGGGATTTCTGCTCTTTCGTGGTGAACGCCCGCAGGCCGTGCTGCACCCGTAAACCAAGTTGCGCCAGCACGGTGTCCGGCAGGTCGCCCGGCGATTGAGTGACGAAATACACACCCACGCCTTTGGAACGAATCAGTCGCACCACTTGCTCCAGGCGCTCCTGCAATGCCTTGGGCGTGTCGCCAAACAATAAATGTGCCTCGTCGAAGAACAGCGCCAGCAGCGGTTTATCCGCATCGCCGCGCTCCGGCAGTTGCTCGAACAACTCCGCCAACAGCCACAGCAGGAAGGTCGCATACACCTTCGGTGCCTCATGCACCAAGCGGCTGGCATCCAGCAAATGGATGCGCCCACGCCCGTCAGCCGTGGGCTGCAAGATGTCTTCAAGCTGCAGGGCCGGCTCGCCAAACAACGCCTCGGCCCCCTGCTGCTCCAAGATAGCCAGGCGCCGCAACAGCGCCTGGCTGGAGCCGGTGGTCATCAGCGCCGCGTCTTCACCGAGCAGTTCCGGGTGATAGCGTAGATGGTTGAGCAGTGCCTTGAGATCCTTGAGGTCCAGCAGCAGCAGGCCTTCGCGATCCGCCACCTTGAACGCTGCGTACAAGGCCGACTGCTGGCTGTCAGTCAGTTCCAGCAGACTGCCCAGCAACAACGGCCCCATTTCACTGATGGTAGTGCGCAACGGATGACCGGACTGCCCGTGGATATCCCACAACGTAACGGGATACGCCCTGGCCGTGTAATTAAGGAACGGCATCCCGGCAATACGCTCGGCCACCTTGCCCTGGGGATTGGCCGCGGCACCCAGGCCACAGAGGTCACCTTTGATGTCCGCCGCAAATACCGCCACGCCCGCATCACTGAAGGCTTCGGCCAGGCGTTGCAACGTGACGGTCTTGCCGGTGCCCGTGGCGCCGGCGATCAACCCGTGGCGGTTGGCCAGGCGCATGGCCTGGGCAATGGGCTGGCCATCAAGACCGGCACCGATTAGGAGTTGCGTGGAATCAGGCATTTCGTCACCCATGGTTAAGCTTTAGTGTCGCCAGGTCGATAAGAAAGGTGTGAGACCCATAAAGTCTAAAAATCGCCCAGATAGTTCCTACAGGGACCAACGGAAATATCAAACTTTTTTTACGCCACCCTTTCGCGTGTTCCACAAGGACGCGCTTCGGATATTAAGACCTTAGCGGACCCTTCAAGCTATGAATAAAAATCTGCGTTTCAGCCACAAGATCCTGCTTGCAGCCTCCCTTATCGTCATCGCGGCCTTTGCCCTGTTCACCCTCTACAACGACTACCTACAACGTAACGCTATCCGTGACGACCTCAACAATTACCTGCACGAAATGGGCGATGTCACCGCCAGCAACATTCAGACCTGGCTGACCGGGCGCATTGCGCTGGTGGAAAACGCTGCACAAAACATCGCCATCAACCCTGAGCCTTCGACCGTTGCCAGCCTGCTGGAACAGAAAAGCCTGACATCGTCCTTCATGGCGACCTACGTGGGTGACAGCAAAGGGGCTTTCACCATCCGCCCCGACACCAAGATGCCGGACGGCTTCGACCCACGCGTTCGCCCCTGGTACAAGGCGCCCAGACCAGCAATGGCTCGACCCTGACCGAACCGTACATCGATGCCGCTACCGGGCAATTGATCATTTCCATCGCCACCCCCAGCGCCAAAGGCGGCCAGAGCATCGGCGTGGTGGGCGGTGACCTGAGCCTGCAAACCCTGGTGGATAACATTGGCGCGCTGAACTTCGGCGGCATGGGCTATGCGTTCCTGGTCAGCGCCGACGGTAAAGTGCTGGTACACCCGGACAAAAACCTGGTGATGAAAACCCTGGCCGATGTGTATCCAAAACATACGCCGAAGATCAGTGGCGACTTCAGTGAAGTCGAGGCCAACGGCAAGGACAACATCGTCACCTTCACACCGATCAAAGGCCTGCCGTCGGTGAACTGGTACCTGGGTATTTCGGTGGATAAAGACAAATCCTTCGCCATGCTCAGCGAATTCCGTACCTCGGCGGTGATCGCCACGATCATTGCCGTGGTGATCATCATTGCCTTGCTGGGCATGCTGATTCGTGTCTTGTTGCAACCGCTGCATGTGATGACCCGTGCCATGCAGGATATCGCCGACGGCGAAGGTGACCTGACGCGCCGCCTGACCATCCAGAACCACGATGAGTTCGGCATCCTGGGTAATGCCTTCAACCGCTTCGTAGAGCGGATTCACACGTCCATTCGCGAAGTGTCCTCGGCCACCGAGCAAGTGAATGAAGTGGCACTGCGGGTGGTCAGCGCGTCCAACTCGTCGATGGTCAACTCCGACGAACAGGCCAACCGCACCAACAGCGTGGCTGCCGCCATCAACGAACTGGGCGCCGCCGCCCAGGAGATTGCGCGCAACGCTGCACAAGCCTCCAACCAGGCCAGCGATGCGCGGCACTTGGCCGAAGACGGTCAACAGGTGGTTGAACGCAATATCAAGGCGATGACTCAGTTGTCTGCAATGATCAGCGCCTCCAGCAGCAATATCGAAGCGCTTAACAGCAAGACCGTGAACATCGGCCAGATTCTCGAAGTGATCACCAGTATTTCCCAGCAAACCAACCTGCTGGCGCTGAACGCTGCCATCGAAGCCGCCCGTGCCGGTGAAGCCGGACGCGGGTTTGCGGTCGTCGCCGACGAAGTGCGCAACCTGGCCCACCGCACCCAGGAATCGGCGCAACAGGTGCAAAAGATGATCGAGGAACTGCAAGTCGGGGCGCGGGAGTCGGTGAGCACCATGAGCGACAGCCAACGCCACAGCCATGACAGTGTGGAGATCGCCAACCTGGCCGGCGAACGCCTGAACAGCGTGACCCAACGTATCGGCGAGATCGACGGCATGAACCAGTCAGTGGCGACTGCCACGGAGGAGCAGACCTCGGTGGTGGAGTCGATCAACATGGACATCACCGAGATCAACACCCTCAATCAGGAAGGCGTGGAAAACCTGCAGTCCACCCTGCGCGCGTGCTCTGACCTGGAACAGCAGGCGGCGCGGTTGAAACAATTGGTGGGCAGCTTCCGGATCTGATCAGCGTTATTCAGCAGCGGGATCCGGTTTGGCCTGCTCACGCTCCCACAGCTCGGCGGCACCCGGAAATTCGGTGCCGTCTTCACTGTCCAGGTCATCCGGATCGTACCGGCTCAAGCACCCCTCACCCAACGTCGCGGGTGCCTTGGAGGTGGCTTTGTCCAGTGGGTCACTCATCAGTCAATCCTCAATGGCACACAAAGAAAAAGGGCCTGCAGCGACTTAACGCCCAGGCCCTTCATTCTTCAATCGGAACGCCTTGATCAGAACACCACAGTCTTGTTGCCGTGTACCAGCACGCGGTCTTCCAGGTGGTAACGCAGGCCACGGGCCAGCACCATCTTCTCGACATCACGACCGAAGCGCACCATATCTTCGATGCTGTCGCTATGGCTGACGCGCACCACGTCCTGCTCGATGATCGGACCGGCGTCCAGCTCTTCGGTGACGTAATGGCAGGTCGCGCCAATCAACTTCACGCCACGCAGGGACGCCTGGTGGTATGGCTTGGCCCCCACAAACGACGGCAGGAAGCTGTGGTGAATGTTGATCACCTTGCCGGCGTATTCGCGGCACAATTGCGGTGGCAGGATCTGCATGTAGCGCGCCAGCACCACCACGTCAGCCTCATGCTGCTTGACCAGGCGAGAAACCTCGGCGAACGCCGGCTCCTTGTCCTGTGGATTGACCGGCACGTGGTAGTACGGGATACCGTGCCACTCGACCATGCTGCGCAGGTCGTCATGGTTGGAGATTACACACGCGATCTCGCAGTCCAGCTCATCACTGTGCCAGCGGTGCAGCAAGTCGGCCAGGCAGTGGGATTCGCGGCTGGCCATCAACACCACGCGCTTCTTCTGCTCGGTGTCGGTGATACGCCAGGTCATCGAAAACTCTTCGGCGATTGGCGCAAAGGCCTCGCGAAAAGCCTCAAGGCCAAAGGGCAGCGTGTCGGCACGGATTTCATGACGCATGAAGAACCAACCGCTGAGATTGTCCGAGTGATGGCTCGCCTCGGTGATCCAACCGTTGTGGGAGGCCAGGAAATTACTGACTTTGGCAACGATGCCGACCCGGTCCGGGCAAGCAATCACCAGCCGAAAAGTGCGCATTAGGGGAAAACTCCAGAACTTCGCAAAGGCCGCCATTCTAGCGATTGCGCAGGAAAACTGCAGTATTCGTTAGCGCTTATTCTGTACACCTGCACGCGACCTCACCCTCGCCAACCCAAGGATTACCACCGCTACTATGAATTTACTGTGCCCCGAGGCTGTTCCCTGATGTCAGGAATATTATCTTCAGGTTTACACCGTGATAATTAACTCGATTGCATTAGCTGTGCTACAAACATTCAAAGTAATTCACATAAATGCGACCTAAATGTTTACTTGGGGAAACTGCCTGACTATTATTAGGCCACTGTCCCTGTCAATCAGCGCTCTACATAAGGTAGTCAACATGTCTCTGATCAACGAATACCGTGCCACCGAAGAAGCTATCAAAGAGCTGCAAGCCCGTTTGAAGAACCTGTCCCAAGACGACAAGCTGAAAACCGAGCTGGAATTCGAAGGCAAACTGCGTACCCTCATGGGTGAATACTCCAAATCCCTGCGTGACATCATCGCGCTGCTGGATCCGGAATCGAAAGTTAAAGCACCTCGTGGCGCCGTGAAAACTACCGGCACCAAGCGTGCTCGCAAGGTCAAACAATACAAAAACCCGCACAACGGCGAAGTGATTGAAACCAAAGGTGGCAACCACAAGACGCTGAAAGAGTGGAAAGCCAAGTGGGGCGGTGACGTGGTTGAAGGCTGGGCTACCCTGCTGGGCTAAGCTTTGCCAGGCCTGCGCCTGATACGCAACACATTAAAAACGCCAGCTTGCTGGCGTTTTTTATTGGCCGTCAATTCTGTACAACCTAATTACAGATTCACACGGGCCGCTAACGCATCGGCATATTCCTGCCACTGCACCAGCACCTGCTGCTGCAACGGCGTCGCACTAACAGCCAACTCCTGCCGCGCCTGATTAAATGCCTCAAGGGTATTGGGTGCGCCAAATTCAGGGCTGGACAAACGTTGCTGACAGAAAAGTTTCCAGCGTTGTAGCTCCTCGCTGTTCAGCGTATAGGGGAAGTTACGCGCACGGTAGCGAAATAATAATTCCGGCAATCGATGATCATCAAAAGGCCACTGCTGTCTTGCTAATTGCTCGGGCTCTGCCATCCGGACTTGTTCACATAAGCGTCGATCACGGTCGCCAATAAAACCGTCGTAAAGCTGCTGTTCCGGGTCGGTATTCTCTGAAAAATCTTCGTCGGCATAAATGACCGCCAACTTATCGCGCCACAGTTCCTGTGCGTCAGTTAGCCGCAGTGCCCGCGCCTGGTAAATGTCCATATCCAATTGCAGGCGTTCACGATCTTCGGCCCGCAATACGTTCAAGGGCGCGACCACCGGGCAGCGATTGATATGCACCAGCTTCAGCGGCACCGGCAACTCACCTTCGGCAAGGTCATCACGACGGGTGTACAGGCGCTGGCGCAAGGTGTCGGCGTCAGTGTCAAACAGCCCCTGAGGGTCGAGGCCAAGGTCGCAGACAATCAACGCGTTGCGGTTGCGCGGGTGCCACGCCAAGGGCAGAACAACGCCGAGGTAATGACGTTCGGCGGAAAACCGCCCTGATATGTGCACCATTGGTTGCAACAGGCGCACCTGGTCCATCACCCGCTGTTTACTGCGTAATTGAAACAGCCAGTCGTACAGCTTGGGCTGCTTCTCGCGCACCAATTTAGCCAGGGCGATCGTGGCGCGCACGTCGGATAGCGCATCGTGGGCCTGCCCATGGTCGATCCCGTTGGCAGCCGTCAGACGCTCAAGCTTGAGGGTCACACGCCCGTCCTGCTGCGGCCACTCGATACCTTCCGGACGCAGGGCGTAGGCGGTGCGAACCACATCGATCAAGTCCCAACGACTGTTACCGCCCTGCCATTCGCGCGCGTAAGGGTCGAAGAAATTGCGATACAGGCTGTAGCGCGTCATTTCATCGTCAAACCGCAATGTGTTATAGCCGGCACCACACGTCCCCGGCGTTGCCAGTTCGGCATGTACGCGGGTCATGAAATCAGCCTCGGCCAGGCCCTTTTCGGCCAGTATGGCGGGGGTGATCCCTGTAATCGCACACGCGGCGGGATGGGGCAGGATATCGTCGCTGGGCTGACAGTAGATGTTGACCGGCGGGCCGACCTCGTTGAGTTCGAGATCCGTACGAATGCCGGCTACCTGGAGCGGTCGATCACTGCGCGGGTTGATGCCGGTGGTTTCATAGTCGTACCAGAAAATGGAGGTCACGGGCTATTCCTGTGCTGAAGATCGACAAAGTCTAGGCGTTGACCCCGGTTCGGGGCCAGCACCAAATCAACTGTACAAACATCCAGCAAAACCTTGAGTGGTTGCTTCCATCGCGGACGCTGTTAGCATCCGTGTCACCCAGCCGCTCTGCACTGCCAAGGATCGCGATGCCATCAGCCCCATTGGATACCCGCTACCAGATCGAGACCCCAGAGGGCATCGACCTGCCACTGCGCCCCGCCGGCCTGGTGCCACGGGCGCTGGCATTTGCCTTCGACCTAGGCGCACGCGCAGTGATCATGGGCGTATTGCTGGTGCCATTAGCGCTGCTCGGCAATATCGGGATCGGCCTGGGCTCGCTGCTGCTGTTCCTGGTCAGTTGGTGGTACATGGTGCTGTTCGAAGTCCTCAACCAGGGCTGTTCACCGGGCAAACAGGTCATGGGCCTGCGGGTAGTACAGGACGATGGCACGCCCGTTGGCTGGTCAGCGTCACTGATCCGCAACCTGCTGCGGTTCGTCGACATGCTTCCGTTCGGCTACTTCCTCGGCGCGATCAGTTGCCTGCAGCACCCTCACTTCAAACGCCTTGGCGACCTGGCCGCCGGCACCTTGGTGGTCTATCACGAGCAGCCCCTGGCACGCCCCCAGATACCTCAAGCTGCGGCACTGCGCCTACCGTTTGCCCTGGACCTGAGTGAGCAGCGGGCGATCCTGGGTTTCGCCGAACGCCAGGCTGAACTGTCGGCCGAGCGGGTACACGAACTTGCCTCCATCCTCGCGACACCGCTGCAGGTATCCCCTGCCCGCGCCGTGGAGCAACTCAATGGCGTGGCCCGCGGCCTGCTGGGGCCAGCATGAAACAGAGCCTCTTCGAAAGCCGTTACCAGCCCCAATGGCAAGCCTTTGCCGAACAACTGAAGCAGTTGGAACAAGGCAAGGCCAAGGCCGGTGACCTCGCCGACTTTCCTCATCAATACCGCCGCCTGTGCCAGCACCTGGCCCTGGCCCAGGAGCGTGGTTACAGCAGTTACCTGGTGGACCCGCTGCAACAATTGGCATTGCGCGGCCATCAACAACTCTATCGCCACCGCAGCCAGTTGGCAGCGAATGTACTGAGTTTCTTACTGGCCGACTTTCCGCGACAAGTAAGGGAACAATGGCGCTTCGTGTTGATTGCCAGCCTGCTGTTCTTTGGCAGCCTGCTGGGCATTGCCCTGCTGGTCTACCTGTTTCCCGACCTGATCTACAGCATTGTCAGCCCACAGCAGGTGGCCGAGATGCAGGGCATGTATGACCCCGATGCCAGCCGCCTGGGTCGCGCCGCCGAACGGGCGTCAAGCGAAGACTGGATGATGTTTGGCTACTACGTGATGCACAACGTCGGCATCGCCTTCCAGACATTCGCCGCCGGGTTGCTGTTCGGCCTGGGCAGCGTGTTTTTCCTGATATTCAATGGGCTGATCATCGGGGCGATTTCCGGGCACCTGACCGAAATCGGCTATGGGCAGACCTTTTGGTCATTTGTCATCGGCCATGGAGCCTTTGAGTTGACGGCCATCGCCCTCGCTGGCGCCGCAGGCTTGCAAATGGGCTGGGCGCTGATTGCGCCTGGGCAACTGACACGCAGCGAATCCTTGCGACTTGCCGCTCGCAAAAGCGTGCAGCTGCTGTGCGGTGTCATGGTGTTCCTGCTGATCGCAGCCTTTATCGAAGCCTACTGGTCGTCCACCACCCAAATCGACCCTTGGATAAAATACATGGTGGGCACTGCACTTTGGCTGTTGGTGGCTGCTTACCTGACCTTTGCCGGACGGACTCGCCATGCGCCTGAGTGATGCCAGCGTGGCGATTCGCCCGCGAACCGCATGGGAGGCCATGGACCTTGGCGTATTAATGGCCCGGGAGCATCGCGTGCTGTTGATGGGAAGCTGGGCGCTGGTGACCCTGCCGGTGTTTGCCCTGCTCACCGCGTTGCTATGGAACTACCCATCCACGGCCATCTTCCTGTTCTGGTGGTTCAAACCGGCGTTCGACCGCTTGCCTTTATACATTCTCTCCAAAAGCCTGTTCGGCGAAACGCCTGGCCTCAAGCAGGCGGTGCGCCAATGGCCAAAACTGCTTAACAGCCAACTGCTGGCCAGCCTGACCTGGCGCAGACTCAGCCTCAGCCGCAGTTTTGTGATGCCGGTCAGTCAGCTCGAAGGCCTGGACGGCCAGGCGCGTCAACAACGCCTGGGGGTGCTGCTGCAGCGTAACGCCGGTGCCGCACGCTGGTTGACCACTGTCGGGGTGCACCTGGAAATCGGGCTGTGGTTTGGCTGCATGGCGCTGTTCTACCTACTCATTCCGCAGCAACTTGAACTGGATTGGGACTGGCAGCGGTTGGCGTTGGCGACGGGCTCCGAAGCCTTGTGGCTGGAGCATCTGGGCAACGCGTTCTACGCCTTGATACTGGTGCTTTGGGAGCCCATTTATGTCGCCTGTGGTTTCAGCCTTTATCTCAATCGCCGCACCGTGCTGGAGGCGTGGGACCTGGAGCTTGTATTCCGCCGCCTGCGCCAGCGCCTGAGCAACGTAGCGTCGCTTTTACTCCTGGCGCTCGGGCTGACATTACTGCCATACAGCCCGCACGCCATGGCAGAGGAAGGCAAACCACTGAGCCATGAAAGCGCAAGCCAGTCCATCAAGTCGCTTCTGGACCAGCCCCCCTTCAAAAACCCGGAGACCGTCACTCGCTATCGCTTTGGCGAAGAAAAGCCCGTTGCTAAAAACAAGGCTCACAGTGACGGCAAACTTCCGGCGTGGCTGCAAGCACTGCTGGACAACTTCAACAGCAATACTTTCAAGCATGTCGCCCAAGGTCTGGAAGTGCTGTTGTGGAGCGTACTGATCGGCGGCCTGGTCCTACTGATATGGCGTTATCGAGAATGGCTGCGCACCTTTGTCAGCCGGCGCGAGCCACGTAAACCCAAAGCAGCCAAACCAGTACCCGCGCAGTTGTTCGGCCTGGAACTGGCCACCGAGAGCCTGCCCAGGGATATCGCCAGCACTGCCGAGCAACTCTGGTCGACCCAACCCCGGGAAGCCCTTGGCCTGTTGTATCGTGGCCTGCTGAGCCGCTTGCTGCATGACTTCAACCTGCCCCTTAAAAGCGCCGACACTGAAGGCCAGGTGCTGGAACGCGTTCACCTGTTACAGCAACCACAACTGATGGCGTTCAGCGATGAGTTGACCCGGCACTGGCAAAACCTGGCCTACGGCCATCAACTCCCACCCGCCTCGGCCCAGCAAAAACTATGCAACGATTGGCGTGCCCTGTTCAGTTCGGGGGGCGCCCAATGAACCGATGCTTACTAGGGATAGGATTAGGGATAGGACTGCTGCTGGCATGCCTGATCACTGCCGGCGGCTTTTACGCCTGGAGCAAGGCGATCCCCTATGAAGAGGTGGTGGACCGCGGCCCCGCGCCGCAAGCCCTGGCCAATCCCTATTTGGCTGCCGAACACTTTCTGCGCCAGCAAGGCCTGCCCGTGGAACATGCCAATAGCCTCGAACGCCTGGCCACCCTGCCGGCCGCAGGCAACAGTCTGTTGCTGCTGGAAGAACGCAGCAACATGTCGCCACGCCAGGTCATGCAGTTGCTGGACTGGGCGAAGGCCGGTGGACATCTCTTGTTAGTGGCCGAAGCACTCTGGGATGAAGAGACCGGCAAAAGCGGCGACCTGTTGCTCGATCACCTGCACATCCACCAGGCGCTGAGTGACGAACCCGAAGAGCCCGCACCAGCCAGTAAAAAGAAAGCGCCGGACCTGACCAAACTCTATATCGACAATGACACCGCCCCGGCCTACTTCAGCTTCGATACCGACTTCAACCTTATCGACCCCAGGCACCTCGCACAATTTTCAGCCAATAGCGCCAGGTCGAGCCACCTGATGCAACTTGACCTTGGGCAAGGCCGCGTTACGGTAATCACCGACAGCGAACTGTGGAAAACACCCGAGATCGGCAAGCACGATAATGCCTGGCTGCTGTGGTACCTGAACCAGGGCACTGCCGTCACCCTGCTGTCCAACAGCAACGCGGATGATCTGTTCACCCTGTTATGGCGTTATTTCCCCCAAGCAGTGGTTGCGCTCATTGCACTGATAGCCCTGGCACTCTGGCAGGCCTGGATGCGCCAGGGCCCGATCCAGGCCCCAGCCTCCAAGGCGCGCCGGCAATTGCAGGAACACTTGAAAGCCAGCGCCGACTTTCTGCTGCGCCGCAGCGGTCAAGGCACGCTATTGCAGGCTTTGCAGCACGATATCCTGCGTGCGGCACGACCCCGCCATCCAGGCTTCGAACATCTCGACACAGCAGACCAATGGCGGGTACTGGAGCACCTGACGCGCCAACCCTCTCACGTCATCAGCCAGGCCCTCGGCCCACTCCCGGCAAAACGGCTTTCCAGCGCCGATTTCAGCCGGCAGGTGGCATGCCTGCAAACCCTCAGGAATGCCCTATGAGCGATTTTCCCAGCACCACAGCCTCGACCGGCGCCCCCCTGCAACGCGCCAGCCAGCAAGCCCAGGCTCTGCGTATTGAACTGCGTAAGGCGGTGATCGGGCAGGATCAGGTGATCGATGACGTACTGACCGCACTGATCGCCGGCGGCCACGTATTACTTGAAGGTGTCCCCGGGCTGGGCAAGACCTTGCTGGTGCGTGCCCTGGCCCGTTGCTTTGACGGGGACTTCGCGAGGATCCAATTCACCCCGGACCTGATGCCCAGCGATGTCACCGGCCATGCCGTGTACGACCTGCATACCGAGCAGTTCAAGCTGCGCAAGGGACCCGTGTTCACCCACCTGTTGCTGGCCGACGAAATCAACCGGGCCCCAGCCAAGACCCAGGCGGCCCTGCTCGAAGCCATGCAGGAGCGGCAAGTCACCCTCGAAGGTGAAGCCCTGCCCATCGGCCAGCCGTTCATGGTATTGGCTACCCAGAACCCTATCGAGCAGGAAGGCACCTACCCCCTGCCGGAAGCCGAGCTGGACCGGTTCATGCTCAAGGTACGCATGGACTATCCCGACGCGCAGCAGGAACTGGATATGGTGCGGGAAGTGACGCGCTCGTCACGGGCCGACATGCTGGATGTGCAACCTTTGCGCACGGTGCTGCAGGCCGAAGATGTGCTGCAACTGCAACAGATCGCCAGTGAACTGGCCCTGGATGAACACGTACTCGATTATGCCGTGCGCCTGGCACGAGCCACGCGCAGCTGGCCGGCCTGGCCATCGGCGCAGGCCCACGCGCGTCAATCGCCCTGGTACGCGGCGCCCGCGCCCGTGCGCTGTTACGTGGGGGCGAGTTCGTCACACCGGATGACATCAAAAGCTGCGCCCTTGCGGTACTGCGTCACCGGGTACGCCTTGCACCAGAACTGGACATCGACGGATTGGAGGTCGACCAGGTACTCAAGCAACTGCTCGACCAGATTCCGGCACCCCGGCAATGAAACGCCCATGAAACCGACCCGTCTGCTATTGGTCTGGCTTGGCGTGCTGCTGGGCTTGAACATCCTGCTGGGCACTGCGGCCGCGTTGCAGCTCAAGGTACCCGATACCCTGCATTCCGTGGCGTGGGGCCTGCTCCTGGCGCTGTTCCTGTTGGCCTTGCTGGACGCGCTGCGACTGCGCCGTAGACCATCACCGCAGGTGCATCGGCACATGCCGGGCAGCCTCGCGCTGGGACGCTGGGGCGAAGTACGCCTGGCCCTGGAACATGACTCTCCACAGGCGCTGACGGTGCAGGTGTTCGATCACGTTCCCGACGGGCTGAGCCTGGAAAACCTGCCCCAGTCCATCGAGTTGCGCCCCGGTGAACGCAGCGAGCTGGGCTATCGGCTTCGGCCCTTACGGCGCGGGCATTTCACGTTCAGTCGATGCGAAGTCCACCTGCCCAGCCCACTGGGCCTCTGGTCCGCCAGGCGCTTTATCGAAGTCGAGGACGCCACCCGCGTCTATCCGGATTTTGCCCGACTGTACGGGGCACAACTGCTGGGGGTGGATAACTGGCTGAGCCAACTGGGGGTGCGTCAACGCCAACGACGGGGCTTGGGACTGGAGTTTCATCAACTGCGCGAATTTCGTGACGGCGACAGCCTGCGGCAGATCGACTGGAAGGCCACCGCCCGGCAACGCACTCCCATCGCTCGGGAGTATCAGGACGACCGCGACCAGCAGATCGTGTTCATGCTCGATTGCGGCCGACGCATGCGCAGCCAGGATGATGAGTTGTCCCACTTCGACCACGCCCTCAATGCCTGCCTGTTGCTCAGTTATGTGGCCTTGCGCCAGGGCGATGCGGTGGGGTTGTGCACCTTTGCTTCTGACCAGTCACGCTACCTTGCGCCGGTCAAGGGCAGTAGCCAGTTGAACCTGTTGCTCAATGCGGTCTACGACCTGGACACCACCCGACGAACTGCCGACTACGAGGCGGCGGCCAGTCAACTGCTAGCCCGACAAAAGCGGCGGGCATTAGTGATCGTGGTCAGCAATCTGCGGGATGAGGACGATGAAGCGCTACTCAGCGCGGTCAAACGCATCAGCCGTCAACATCGGGTGCTGGTGGCCAGTATGCGGGAGGAAGTCCTCGATCTACTGCGCCAGTCTCCCGTACAAACGTTGCCCGAGGCTTTGGCCTACAGCGGCACTGTCGACTACCTCAATACGCGGGATGAATTGCATGACCGTTTGAACGCACACGGTCTGTCGGTGCTGGATACGCTGCCATCAGCCATGGGCGCAGCCCTGGTAACACGCTACCTGGGTTGGAAGAAAGCTGGAGTCTTCTGAAAAAAGCGCACGACTGCGGGGGGACAGCACCATTCCCCCGGACATGTCGACTGCATGCTGCTTCTAGGCCGAAGCCTCCAAGGGATCGAAGCTGAAGTAATGCAACAGCACCTTGATGAGCTGCCCATATTCCTTGGGCGCCTGAAGCACGCTGAACCCGGAATCGTAATGCTGCGGGTTGATATCTTCATGGCTCCACAGGCAGGTCGCCGTGAGGTCAATGGCATGGAAGGTGTCGTCAGCCCCGGGAATTTTCAAGCGCAACTCGAATTCCGCGTCGACCATCATGGGTAACGGGCTGATCAACATCAGTCCGTCGTCAGAGATGTTACCCAAATATCCGATGGGCTTGTCGGTCAGGCGGTTAAACACCTGCAGGAAATAAGGAAGTTGATGCCGCTCGATCCGACGGTCGGTAAACATGATGAGATCGCCATCCAGTGGCCATGACTCTGGCCGTGCCAGTGATTCGGAACGAGCGCAATTGCTCGCTCTCCCTGGACCTCGGTGTGACGAAAGACAACGCCTTGTCACTGCACAACTGCCGAGTCCGGGCCCCGCATCCGCTCCAATAGAAACCTATACAAACGGACATTCAAAGGATAGCTCAAGACTGGCGATGGGCCAGTTATTAAATGACGAATGCCATTACAAAGAGGCCGGACGCGGCACTGCAACGCTTGCACCGGGGTAGTGCCCCAGTTGTTGCAAGGTGTCCAACCTTGCGCGTGCACGGTAGGCGTATTCGCTCGACGGGTACTGATTAATGATGAATTGGTAGGTTTGCACCGCATCGACGAACAGCTTCTGTCGTTCAAGGCATTGCCCGCGCAGCATCGAGACCTCCGGCTGCACATAGCGCCGGGTACGGCTCTCGCGGTCGACCTGGGACAATTCCAGCGTGACACGCTCGCAGTCACCGACCTTGTACGCACGGTAAGCGTTGTTCAATGGTGGTCCATCGACCAGCGGGTGCAGCCGACAACACTGACGGCCAGGGCAGCAATGAGCAAAATTCGCATGAGGGTTCTCCTGTCTTGTGCAGTGTATCGACCCCTCGTCGAAAATCTTCAAGGATGTTGGTCTATTCAATCGGAGCGAAAACAAGCGAATCGTCGATAAGTAGTGCAAACGAACAATGACTACAACCAAAGAGCATAGTAGCCTTCCTCAGCGCTTGAACTCAGGAGTCTGTGCATGTCCGTCCGTCGTACCAAAATCGTCGCCACCCTTGGCCCGGCCAGCAACTCGCCGGAAGTCCTCGAACAGCTGATTCTGGCTGGTTTGGACGTTGCCCGTCTGAACTTCTCCCACGGCACCCCGGACGAGCACAAGGCTCGCGCCAAGCTGGTGCGTGACCTGGCCGCCAAGCACGGTCGCTTCGTCGCATTGCTGGGTGACCTGCAAGGCCCGAAAATCCGTATCGCCAAATTCACCAACAAGCGTATCGAGCTGAAGATCGGTGACAAGTTCACCTTCTCCACCAGCCATCCGCTGACCGAAGGTAACCAGGACGTCGTGGGTATCGACTATCCGGACCTGGTCAAGGACTGTGGCGTCGGTGACGAGTTGCTGCTGGATGACGGCCGCGTAGTCATGCGTGTCGACACCGCCACCCCGACCGAACTGAACTGCACCGTGATCATCGGCGGCCCGCTGTCCGATCACAAAGGCATCAACCGTCGCGGCGGTGGCCTGACTGCTCCAGCCCTGACTGAAAAAGACAAGGCCGACATCAAGCTCGCCGCCGAAATGGAAGTGGACTACCTCGCCGTGTCCTTCCCGCGTGACGCCGCTGACATGGAATACGCCCGTAAACTGCGCGACGAAGCCGGCGGTACCGCCTGGCTGGTGGCGAAGATCGAACGCGCCGAAGCCGTGGCCGATGACGAAACCCTCGACGGCCTGATCAAGGCATCCGACGCCGTGATGGTTGCCCGCGGCGACCTGGGTGTGGAAATCGGCGACGCCGAGCTGATCGGTATCCAGAAGAAGATCATCCTGCACGCACGCCGCCACAACAAAGCGGTGATCGTCGCGACCCAGATGATGGAGTCGATGATCCAGAACCCGATGCCGACCCGCGCCGAAGTGTCCGACGTGGCCAACGCCGTGCTCGACTACACCGACGCCGTGATGCTCTCGGCTGAAAGCGCCGCCGGCCCGTACCCGCTGGAAGCCGTGCAGGCCATGGCGCGCATCTGCGTCGGCGCCGAAAAGCACCCGACCAGCAAGACCTCCAGCCACCGTATCGGCAAGGTCTTTGAAAGCTGCGACCAGAGCATCGCCCTGGCCGCCATGTACACCGCCAACCACTTCCCGGGTGTTAAGGCGATCATCGCCTTGACCGAAAGTGGCTACACGCCGTTGATCATGTCGCGCATCCGCTCCTCGGTGCCGATCTACGCGTTCTCCCCACACCGCGAAACCCAGGCCCGCGCTGCGATGTTCCGTGGCGTGTACACCGTACCGTTCGACCCGGCTTCGTTGCCGCCCCATGAAGTCAGCCAAGCGGCCATCGACGAGTTGATCAAGCGTGGTGTCGTGGAGAAAGGCGACTGGGTCATCCTGACCAAGGGCGACAGCTACCACACCATCGGCGGCACCAACGGCATGAAAATCCTGCACGTTGGCGACCCAATGGTCTGAGTCAAACGCTGAAAACAAAAGCCCTGCCATGTGAATGGCAGGGCTTTTTGCTTTTGATGTGGCTTAGCGTTTGGTGATAAACCCCGATAACGCCGCAATCGCCTCCGGTGACTTCAAACGCTGGACGAACAACGCGCCCTCCTCCTCAATCACCTGCCGCAACTGCTCACGATCCACACTCTTCATCAATTGCTTGGTCACCTGCACCGCCCCCGGCGCCAGCGTTTCAAAGCGCTCGGCGATTTCCCGCGCCTTGGCCAACGCCGCTTCGCCACTGCCCAACGCCTCGGTGGCGATCCCCCATGCAGCAGCCTGCTCCCCGGTAAACCCCTCGCCCAGCAACAACAATTCAGCCGCCTTCGCATGCCCCAGCAAACGCGGCAGGATCAGGCTCGAACCAAACTCAGGACACAGCCCCAGGTTAACGAACGGCATGCGCAAGCGCGCATCACGGCTGATATACACGAGGTCACAGTGCAGCAGCAGGGTTGTGCCAATCCCCACCGCCGCTCCTGCCACCGCCGCAATCACGGGCTTACGACAGTTGAGCAGGCTTTTCATAAAGTGAAACGGTGGGCTGTCGAGGTCGTTGGGCGGCTGTTCAAGAAAATCGCCGATGTCATTACCGGCGGTAAAACACTCGCTGCTGCCGTGGATCAGCACGGCGCTGATCGCTGGATCGGCATCCGCCAGCTCCAGCGCCTCGGCGAGTTGGGTGTACATGGCGCGGGTCAGGGCGTTTTTCTTGTCCGGGCGGTTGAGCTGCAGGGTCAGCAACCCGCGCTCGCGGTGCAGCAGGATGGCGTCGGTCATGGTGCGTCTCGCGGCTGTAGGGTTCAGCGCTCAACCACGGGGCAGGAACACATCGGCCAGCAGTTGATTGCGCGGCAGTCCCGCCAGGAACAGGCGCTTGGAAAACGCCTCGACACTGGCAGGGTGTCCGCAGAGTAAGGCCAGCGTTTGCCGGGAAACAAGCCGCAGTTGCGCCAATGCCTGGGTCGACTCAGCCGCCGTCCACAACTCCACCGACAGGTTTGAATGCTGCGCGGCCAGCGCTGCCAAGGGTTCGGCCAGGTAATGGCCGTCGGCATCATGGGCCAGGTGAATCACACGGATGGCGCCTTGGTGATCCTGACGCAGCGCCTCGCGCAACACGCCCCACAACGGACCGAGGCCCGTGCCGGAGGCCAGCAGCCACAGTGGCCGGGCTTGCCAGTCGGGATCGTATTGCAAAGCGCCGCCGCGCAGCTCGCCAAGGCGCAATGGAGCGCCGACCTGCAACTGCCGAGCGAGATCACTGAATTGACCGGGCTGCCGGCAATCGATATGAAACTCCAGAAATGCATCTTCCTGGGGCAAGCTGGCCAAGGAATACGGTCGCGCCACGTTCCCGGCCCACAGCACCAGATGCTGCCCGGCCCGATATCGCAGGCCGCGCTCGGGTTGCAGGCGCAGGCGCACAACATTCGAGTTCAGCCAGTCGACGCCCACCACCCGAGCCGCCAGACCATCACGTTGCGGATCAAACGCTTCAACCTGCAGATCACCCGTCACGTGGCACTGACAGGCCAACCGCCACCCGTCCTGGAGTTGCGCGGGGCTCAGGGCATCGGGCTGCCGGTCCTCGACCTCGCCCCGGCAACGCACCAGGCACGCATGGCAACTGCCGGCGCGGCAACTGTAGGGCACGGCCACGCCCGCCTGGTTCAAGGCATCCAGCAGGTTGCTACCGGCAGTTACCGACCAATGGCGTTCGCCAACGTACAGTTCAGGCATATAAGGGCTCAATCACAGGGGAGGCGCACAGGGAATCATGCCTGCGACAGTTTGACCATAGTCGGGTGTATCGGCCACCGCGCCGGGTTATACTGCCGCGCCTTTTTAGCGTCGCGCCTACAA
>NZ_JADDUM010000061.1 GCF_015163715.1 Pseudomonas cyclaminis | reverse complement strand
GGATGATATTCCACATATTGGTATGCGCCGGGTTTGAGGGCCTCAGTCGGGGCAAGCCCCCTCCCACATGTGGAGGGGGGCTCGCCCCCCGATGGCGTCAGCCGAAACAGTGCAAAAACTTCAGGGATACCCCAACACCTGCTTCACCGAAGCCAGATTGCCTTCGATCCAGCGCCGATCAATCGCGCCCCAATCGCGAATCCGATAGTGCCCTGCATGATTGCGGGCACCGTCTTCCTGCTCGAATTCACACACAATATCCAGGTCCGCCAACGCCGCAATCGTGTCCTGCGCTGTACGCCGCGGCATGCCGGTGGCGTCGGTCAGCGCCGGCACACTGCTGGCCAGCCCACTGTCGATCAGGTACGCCACGTACAGGCGGCGGTAGAAGCTGCTTTTGGTCTTGCTCACATCCATGGTCAGTCGCCTTGTGCGGTCAGGGTTTGCCCTGCAGGTCGCGATACGTGAGGTACACCCGCAGGTCGAATTCCACCTGGTGGTAGCCCGGCATCATGTAATCGCAGAGTTTATAGAACGCCTTGTTGTGGTCCGATTCCTTGAAGTGCGCCAGTTCGTGCACCACGATCATGCGCAGAAATTCCGGCGCGGCGTCCTTGAACAGCGCAGCAATGCGGATCTCTTTCTTGGACTTGAGGTTGCCGCCCTGCACCCGCGAAATCGTGGTGTGCAGGCCGAGGGCGCGGTGGGTCAGGTCCAGGCGATTATCGAACAGCACCTTGTCAATGGCCGGTGCGTTACGCAGGTGTTCCTGCTTCAAGGCCAGCGCGTAGGCGTACAGGGCTTTGTCGCTCTGCACCGCGTGACGCTCGGGGTAGCGCTGCTCCAGGTAGGCACCCAACTGGTCCTTGGCGATCAGTTGGCGTACTTGCTCCTGGAGGGCGGCGGGATAGGCCTGGAGGTATTTCAGCGCGGTCATGGAGGTCTGCAACAGGGTTCGAATGGGCGCCAGTGTAGCGAATTCAGCGCATGCGGGCGCGGGACCAGTCGACCACTTCGTCGGCCATCAGCGGTTGCGCCGCCCACGGCCCCTGGATAAACGGGCAGCCATGGGCCTTGAGCCACTGAGCTTGTTCCTGGGTTTCCACGCCTTCGGCCACCACGACCACATCAAAATGCCCACACAGCTCGATAATGCTGCGCGCCATCGCCGTGTCCCTCACCGAACCCGGCAGGCGCGCAACCAATTGCGGGTCAAGTTTGAGGGTGTCGAACGCCAGGTCACGCAGATGCGACAAGGAGCACTGCCCCGAGCCGAAGTCATCCAGCGCAATGCGTACGCCGATGCGGCGCAGCAATTTAAGCTGCTTGGCGGCCTCTTCCAGGTTACTCATCAGGCAATCTTCGCCGATTTCCACCTCCAGTTGATGGGTCTGCAGCCCATACCGCTCCATCATCTGCTGCAACTGGTTCGCCAGATTAGGCATGTTGAACTGGCTGCTGCTCAGGCTCACGCTCAGGACCAACTCGTCATCGAATGCGCTTTGCCACACCTGACGCTGGGCAGCGACCTGCTGATAAATCCACGCGCTCAGTTGGCTGATCAACCGCGCCTCTTCCAGCAACGGTAAAAACAGCCCTGGTGGCACATCGCCGACGCTGGGGTGCTGCCAGCGCAACAACGCCTCGACGCCGCGCAAGCGTCCATCCGCCAGGGAAACCTGGGGCTGGTAGACCAGGGTGAACTCCCTGTTTTGAATCGCCGTGCGCACACTGTCTTCGAGCATCAACCGCGAGCGCGCGCGGCCGTTCATTTCTTGGTCGTAATAACGATATTGCTGACGGCCTGCGCGCTTGGCTTCGTACATGGCGATGTCGGCCGCACGCAGCAAACCATTCAGATCCGAGCCGCAGTCCGGGTAGGTCGCAATGCCGATGCTCACGCCGAGCATCACATCCAAACCGTCGACCTGCTGGCACACCGAGACGCGCTCGATCAGCTTCTCCGAAATCTTTGCCGCCTGTTCAGGGAATTCCAACTCCAGCAGCGCGGTAAATTCATCGCCGCCCATGCGGCCAATAATGTCGTAGGAGCGCAGGCAGCCCTGCAATTGCTCCGAGACCCAGCGCAGCACCCGATCACCGGCGTCATGGCCCAGAGAATCGTTGACCCGCTTGAAGCCGTCGAGGTCCAGGTATAGCAACACCAGGGACTGCTCCGTGCGCTCGCTGCGCAACAGTGTGTTTTCCACCGCCTGATGGAAGCCGCGCCGGTTCAGCAGCCCGGTCAGCGGGTCGGTGACGGCCTGGAATTCCAGCTGCTGATGCAAGTGGCGGACCTCGGACATGTCCAGCACCGTCACCACCATGGCCTTCTGCTCGGCGGGCAATGGCGCGCAGGACAATGCCACCGGCACCTGCTGGCCACGGCGGGTGCGCAGCAGCGCATCGTGCAGACGCCAGGTTTCGCCCTTGCGGTAACCGGCGTACATCTGCGAGTCCAGCCAGGCGGGCACATGGGGTTTTTGCAGGAAACTCAGGAAGTCCTGATCTTGCAGCTCTTGGATCGTGGCGTTGAGCAGCCGCGAAATCGCCGGGTTGGCGTATTCGATCACGCCCTCCTCACTCACCACCAGGATGCCTTCGGCGGCGTTATCCAGCACCGATGCATTAAAGGCCCGAGCGGACTCCAAGTCATGACTCAGGCGCTGCAAGGCGCGGCGGTTACGCTGGTGCTCCAGCAACGCCTGAACCTTGGGCTTGAGGATGTGCGGATCGAAGGGTTTGAACAGGTAGTCGATTGCGCCACTGGCATAGCCTTCCAACACGGCGGCAGGTGACTGGGCGTTGGCACTCAGAAAGATGATCGGGGTCATGCGCGTGCGCTGGCTGCCGCGCATCAACCGTGCGACTTCAAAGCCGTCCATGCCGGGCATCATCACATCCAGCAACACCAGGTCGACTTCATGCAGCAGCAACAACTCCAGAGCTTCCATCCCCGATGCGGCGGTGATTACCTGCCAATCATCACGCTGCAAAAGCGCACGCATGCTGATCAGGTTTTCCGGGTAGTCATCGACCACCAGAAGAACCGAACTGCCATCGCCGTGATGTGGAGCGCATTCCATGCTGGGACTCTTCCTTAGGTCTAATCCGGTCATTTCTGACAGAAAACCCGGACAAACATCAAGGCCTCACTCTATCCCCGGATTCTGAAAATCAGAAGTGACGTGGATGCCATCATTGCGCCAAAGTTCAGTCAGCCGACTAACGGTCAACCTCTACAGCCCACGGTTCATGGGAAACATGGCTTTTTGGCATTCCTATGGCGTCAATAAATTGCCAGCAAATGTTTAACAACTGGCCGGCCACCGCCTATAAAGAACCTGTCAGGCCCCCGGGCCAAAGCCTTCACCCCCTGTAAAAGGCCAACGCCATGATCGACCTCTCCACGTGGAACCTGAGCATTCCGGTCGGCTCGCCCCCCGCGACTATCGACACGCCAAAGCTGCTCAGCGGCTTCAACGACCAGTATTTCCAGGCCGAAGGCAGCAACGTGCAATTCTGGACGCCCGTCACCGGCACCCGCACCGAAAACGCCATCTACCCGCGCAGTGAATTGCGCGAAACCTACGCCGACGGCCGCCTGCGCAACTGGACTTACCCAGACGCCGACAACTTCCTGCGCGCCACCCTGGCCGTGAACCAGGTGCCCTCCAGCGGCAAGATCGTCATTGGCCAGATCCACGCCTATGACAGCCAAAAACCACTGATCAAGCTCGAATACCAGTTCAAGGAAAAGACCCAGACCGGCAATATCGTCGCCAAAGTGCGCATGCGCCCGGATGAAGATGAAAGCCGCGTAATCATCGTCGCGTCCAATGTGCCGCTGGAGAAAAGTTTTACCTACGTGATCAACCTCAACAAGGCCGGGCTACTCAGCGTGTACGCCGCCGACAGTGAATGGAACGAGCGCATCGGCGCGGCCTGGGCGGCCAAGCCGCTGTATTTCAAGGCGGGTGCGTATGTGCAGGACAACAGCGGGGACAGCAAGGAGGGGGCGAAGGTGACGTTCGCGAAGTTGGATATAGATCACGAGTGAAGTGTCCGGTGGTGCCACGGACGATTCCTCGGTGACGCGATCGCATTAAACACGCCACGCCCCTGTGGGAGCCGGGCTTGCCGGCTATAGCGGCATAGGTAAGCTTAAAGGCTTACACATAACTCTGTGGTGAGCGGTGCGACGATTCGACAAGCCCGCTCACCACAAGAGCCTCGTTTGCTCAGGTAATATTTTCACCAAAGATGTGCAGATATGCATGGCTATCGCGGGCAAGCGCATCTGCGCCGTGCTCGAACACCTCAACCTGATGGCCTGCTCCAGCCTGCCAGGCTTCGCTGAACGCGATTTGAACAATGTGGCCAACACCGCACGCATTCTGGTGCAGGATGTGAGTAATGTGTTTCGGGTGATTGAACAGCGAGGGTTCGATATTTCACCGCCAAGCTGATCACAATCCAGCCATAGAAAAACCCGCATCGCTGCGGGTTTTCTCTTGAGTGACGAGAGATTACAGTCTCTCTCCCTTTACTCCTGAACAGGCAATGTGAACTTGGAAGGTCCCTTTGAATTCATCAGTTCAAAAGCACAGTCCATAACTTTGCTAGTTTCACACTCTTTATTCTCATTCCAACCAGAACCTTCAGGCATGGGAGGCAAGGCAAACCGCTGAGACAACCTCAAGTAATCGTCCTTGCCTTTCCCAACGTAATTACAGATTACGTAGTGATAAGGTAATTTCGTCTCGCTGTCTGTTCCTTGCTTGATCGCAGCGCCCTGAAACTCGAACTCCTTAGCCTTCGAATAATCCTCAACGAGCTGCTCACCGCTCCATCCCTGCTCTTGTTCTCCACCTGAAAACTGAATGCTCACGACCTTGATAGTTGAAGCCCCCGGACAAGACAGCTGTGCCGCCTGCACATTCCCCATCAGCATCAACGCACCCGTCGCTGCAGCAAACAACTTAAGCCACTTAAGATTTAAATGTGACATAGCATATTTCCCCTTCCTGGATGAGAAGCCAAGTATGCGCAAGGTGGCAAACGAGCGACACTGTCAACATTGACAGTGTTTAATACAATTAAGAAATAAGCGCCGAAAACTTAATTGCGTTCAACACAACCTTTTAAAGGGGACGGATTTATTTAAAACCATTTTTTGCTGCTATGCTTTACCCAACTACACGGAGGTAGAAGGTTCCATGCCCAGATTGGCCAGGGTGGTATTGCCCAATTTTCCGCACCATATCGTTCAGCGCGGCCACAACAAACAGGTCGTTTTCGCCGAGCCGCAAGATTTCGAAAACTATCTATCAAACCTGAAAGAGCTAAAAGCAGCATTGGGCGTAAAGGTTTATGCCTTTTGCTTGATGACCAATCATGTCCATTTATTACTTGACCCAGGTGACGATGTCACCGCTCTGGGCAAACTTATGAAGTCTCTTGCGGCTCGTACGACACGCTACAGAAATCGTCTTGAGGGTCGCTCCGGAACGTTGTGGGAGAGCCGTTACAAATCCAGCCCCGTTCAGACAGACACCTATTTGCTGGCATGCAGCCGCTATATCGAACTCAACCCTGTGCGTGCTGGAATGATTGAGTATGCGCGCCAATATCGCTGGTCCAGTTTCCGGCTTCGATTCAATGAAAGTGCAGAGTCGAACTGGCTGGATCAAACTTCCTGTTTTGAAGGGCTGGGCACCGATCAGGGGAAGCGTTTGGCGAGCTATGCCTCGTTTGTAGAGCAAACTCCGTCAGCCTCTGAAATGCACCTGATAAGAACCGCCCTGCAACGCGGGCAGTTAACGGGTAATTCGATATTCACTGATGAGATTGAAAAAATCATTGGCCGCCGTGTAAGCATGCGAGGACCTGGAAGGCCATGGATGTGAAACCTCGCAAGGTTGGGACGACTAAATAGATCCGTCCCCTTTAACCGTCCCTTTAACCCCTTATTCCAGCCACCTTCTAACAACCAATCGAAAAACTATAAAAAACTGTTAAATCTAACAGGTGTAGAAAAACGTAAACCCTAATAACCTTAACCATGTACAACACGAGTTACCAAATCAAAATCCGCGACATTTCCAGCACCACTAGACCCTAATCAAAATAGGACTACAAAAAATGGCTAACAACAGAATTGACTCTATATCTATCATTGGCAATACAGCAACACTTACAGGTTACACATCCGTTCCAAATGCTCGAGTTTATGCCGCGATTGCCCATGTCGGCACTGAGCTTGGACAAACCCAGGCGTATGCAAATGGCGCATTCACTGTCACAACTCGCCCACTGTTGCCTGGAAACTACAAGGTAGTCGTTCGGGATTTGGAAAACGGTACTGTTGGGAATAATCAGGACTGGTCAAACGCCGTTGACTTTGCAATAAACTAATCAAAACACCAACACAGACTGATCCATCTAACAGTGGAACCTTTGAATAAAAAACCTTATATGCGTATTTAACGCATTAAAAAACCCGCATCGCTGCGGGTTTTTTTTATTAACGCTTAGGCTCAGTTCACCTTAGCGTTCAACTCACCTTTCAAATACCGCTGGTACATCGCTTCCAACGAGACCGGCTTGATCTTCGACGCATTACCCGCAGTACCGAACGCTTCATAACGGGCGATACACACATCACGCATCGCCGTCACAGTAGCGCCAAAGAACTTACGCGGGTCGAACTCGCTTGGGTTGGTGGCCATCAGGCGACGCATCGCACCGGTGGATGCCAGACGCAGGTCGGTGTCGATGTTGACCTTGCGCACGCCGTGCTTGATGCCTTCGACGATTTCTTCAACCGGTACGCCGTAGGTTTCTTTGATGTCGCCGCCGTACTGGTTGATGATCGCCAGCCACTCCTGCGGGACCGAGGAAGAACCGTGCATCACCAGGTGGGTGTTAGGGATGCGCTTGTGGATTTCCTTGATGCGGTCGATGGCCAGCACGTCGCCGGTAGGCGGTTTGGTGAACTTGTAGGCGCCGTGGCTGGTGCCGATGGCGATGGCCAGGGCGTCGACCTGGGTCTTCTTGACGAAGTCAGCGGCTTCTTCCGGGTCGGTCAGCATCTGGCTGTGATCCAGCACGCCTTCGGCGCCGATGCCGTCTTCTTCGCCGGCCATGCCGGTTTCAAGCGAACCCAGGCAACCCAGCTCGCCTTCAACCGAGACGCCGCAGGCGTGAGCCAGGGCCACGGTCTGTTGGGTCACGCGCACGTTGTATTCGTAGTCGGTCGGGGTCTTGCCGTCTTCGCCGAGAGAACCATCCATCATCACCGAGCTGAAGCCCAGTTGGATGGAGCGCTGGCAGACGTCAGGGCTGGTGCCGTGATCCTGGTGCATGCACACCGGGATGTGCGGGAATTCTTCGATGGCTGCCAGGATCAGGTGACGCAGGAACGGTGCGCCGGCGTATTTGCGCGCACCGGCCGAAGCCTGGACGATCACTGGGGAGTCGGTCTTGTCAGCGGCTTCCATGATGGCGCGCATCTGCTCAAGGTTGTTGACGTTAAAGGCTGGGACGCCGTAGCCGAACTCGGCTGCGTGGTCCAGCATTTGACGCATGCTGATAAGTGCCATTGTGTTGTCTCTCCCGGTCGAGGGTCGTTAATCGTGCAAGCCTGCCGTAGCGGCGGCTGCTATTCAAGTTATTGCCGGTCAGGTTTTGCATGCCTGGCCTGCTGAATCGTTATTGCTGTCGGGCTTATTGGGCCTTGCAGCCGCGCCCGATCAAATCGTCGGTGGCAACCCAGTAAACCAGGCCTTCCTCACCTTTTGTGTGAAACGCCAATTGGTCGTTGCTGTACGGCACGCCCGAAGCCGCCACATCCTGTTTAAGGCGGTAAACCTGGTCGGAACCGCCGAGGCGTACATCCACCTCGGATTTGGCCGCATTGGCAAAGCGCCAGTTGACCTCGGCCTTGCTGTCGCAGGTCCAGGTGGTCCACTTGTCGGTAGGCTCTGCCTTGTTGAACATGTTCATGCTGCTGCAACCGGCCAGTAGGGCCAGGGCTGCCAGGGCGAAAACGCCTTTCATTGCCAATCCTCGCAGCGGTGCCAAAGGCCGCCGATGCTGTCGGTTAGTTGATCAGACCCGTCAAGGGCAACCCTGTTCCTGACCGTTGGGCGCGGAGTCGTATTTCTCCAGGCGCTCATTGCCGATGCGCTTGTTGATCACCGGCATGGTCTCGGCTTGCCAGTCCGCCTGGTAGCAGCTCTTTTTCTGCTGCGATGCCGGCTTTCCAGCCTCCTGCGCCGCGCTTGGCGTGCTGCCGCAGCCGGCCAAAAGGCCCGCTGCGATTACCAGTGCCAACGACTTGATCATGGGAATACTCCTTTTCCTGATCACGCGCCTTAACCTTTGGCTCGGGTTTCCAGCACTTCAACGGCGGGCAGGACTTTGCCTTCGACGAACTCAAGGAACGCGCCGCCACCGGTAGAAATGTAGGAGATACGGTCAGCCACGCCATATTTATCGATGGCCGCCAGGGTGTCGCCACCGCCGGCAATGGAGAACGCCGAGCTTTCAGCGATGGCGTTGGCCAGCACTTTGGTGCCGTTGCCGAACTGGTCGAACTCGAACACGCCAACCGGGCCATTCCACAGGATGGTCTGGGAGGCTTTCAGCAGTTCGGCGAAGTTGGCTGCAGTTTGCGGGCCGATATCCAGGATCATGTCGTCTTCGGCCACGTCAGCGATGAGCTTGACGGTAGCGGCGGCGCTTTCGGCGAATTCCTTGGCAACCACCACGTCTACCGGCAGCGGCACGCTGACTTTGGCAGCGATGGCGCGGGCGGTGTCCAGCAGGTCCGGCTCGTACAGCGACTTGCCCACCGGGTGGCCGGCTGCGGCCAGGAAGGTGTTGGCAATGCCGCCGCCGACGATCAATTGGTTGCAGATCTGGCTCAGGCTGTTGAGCACGTCCAGCTTGGTGGACACCTTGGAGCCAGCCACGATGGCAGCCATAGGCTGGGCCGGTGCGCCGAGGGCCTTGCCCAGTGCATCCAATTCAGCAGCCAGCAGCGGGCCGGCCGCCGCGACCTTGGCGAACTTGGCCACGCCATGGGTCGAACCCTCGGCGCGGTGGGCGGTGCCGAACGCGTCCATCACGAACACGTCGCACAGGGCCGCATATTGCTGGGCGAGCTCGTCGCTGTTCTTTTTCTCGCCTTTGTTGAAGCGCACGTTTTCCAGCAGCACGAGGTCGCCGGGCTTCACGTCAACGCCACCCAGGTAGTCAGTCACCAGTGGCACGTTGCGGCCCAGGGCCTCGCTCAGGTAATCGGCTACAGGCTTGAGGCTGTTTTCTTGCGAGAACTCACCTTCGGTCGGACGGCCCAGGTGGGAGCAGACGATGACGGCCGCACCTTTTTCCAGGGCCAGCTTGATGGTCGGCAGCGAAGCCCGGATTCGCGCATCGCTGGCGACAACACCGTCCTTGACTGGGACGTTGAGGTCTTCGCGAATCAGTACGCGCTTACCTTGCAGATCGAGGTCGGTCATCTTCAACACGGTCATGGGTCGCAGTTCCTGAGTTACTGTTGTTGAGGTTGTTTAGAGGCGATGTGCAGATAATGTTCCGCAACATCCAGCATACGGTTGGCAAAACCCCATTCGTTGTCGAACCAAGCCAGGATGTTCACCAACCTGGGGCCGGAAACGCGGGTCTGGCTGGCATCGACAATCGCCGAATGCGGGTCATGGTTGAAATCACAACTGGCGTGGGGCAACTCGGTGTAGGCCAGCAAGCCTTTGAGCGGGCCGCTGGTGGCGGCGTCGCGCAGAATCCGGTTGACCTCCACCGCATCGGTGTCGCTGACGGTTTGCAGGGTGATGTCCAGGCAGGACACGTTCACCGTCGGCACCCGTATGGCTTTGGCCTGAATTCGCCCGGCAAGTTCCGGCAGCAGGCGCTCGATGCCACGGGCCAGACCTGTGGACACCGGAATCACTGACTGGAACGCCGAACGCGTGCGGCGCAGGTCTTCGTGGTGATAGGCGTCGATCACTGGCTGGTCGTTCATCGCCGAGTGGATGGTGGTGATCGATACGTAATCGATGCCGATCGCCTGATCCAGCAGGCGCAACAGCGGCACGCTGCAATTGGTGGTGCAGGAGGCGTTGGACACCAGCAGCTCATCGCCGGTCAGGCAATCCTGGTTGATGCCGTAGACGATAGTGGCGTCGACATCCGCCTCGCTGGCCATCGGCTGGGAAAACAGCACACGCGGCGCGCCGGCATCGAGAAACCGCTGGCCATCGGCGCGGGTGTTATAGACACCGGAACACTCCAGCACCAGGTCGACGCCCAATGCTTTCCAGTCGATGCCTTCGGGGGTGGCACTGCGCAAGACCTGCACGCAGTTGCCATTAATATGCAAACAATCGTCTTCGACCCGCACTTCGCCAGGGAAGCGGCCGTGAGTGGAGTCAAAGCGTGTCAGGTATTCGATGCTGGCCATGTCGGCCAAATCGTTGATCGCAACAATTTCAAACCCGGCAGCCGCCCCCCGCTCGAACAGAGCACGCAAGACGCACGACCAATGCGGCCGTAGCCGTTGAGTGCAACTTTGTAGGGACGCGGTTGGGGCATGGGGTTCTCGATCAAGGTTAGTTCGGTGTTGAATGTTCTGACGCCATCGCGGGCAAGCCCCCTCCCACATTGGACCGCAATCCAAATGTGGGAGTGGGCTTGCGCGATGCGCCAGGGCAGACAACGCAGACTGACTTAGTCTTCCAGCAGCTCTTCAGCCTGACCCAGAATGTTTTCCAGGGTGAAACCGAACTCTTCGAACAAGGCTGACGCCGGCGCCGACTCACCGTAGGTGGTCATGCCGATGACGCGGCCTTCCAGGCCCACGTACTTGTACCAGTAGTCGGCGTGAGCCGCTTCGATGGCAATACGCGCGCTGACCTGCAACGGCAGGACCGCTTGCTTATAGCCAGCATCCTGGGCTTCGAACACGCTGGTGCACGGCATGGACACAACGCGCACGTTACGGCCCTGGGCAGTCAGCTTGTCGTAGCCTGAACGGTCAGGCCGACTTCGGAACCGGTGGAGATCAGGATCAGCTCCGGCTCGCCGATGCAGTCCTTGAGCACGTAGCCGCCACGAGCGATGTCGGCGATCTGCGCGTCGGTACGCACTTGGTGCTGCAGGTTCTGACGCGAGAAGATCAGCGCCGACGGGCCGTCCTTACGCTCGATGGCGTGCTTCCAGGCCACGGCGGATTCCACCGCGTCGGCTGGGCGCCAGCAATCCAGGTTTGGCGTGGTACGCAGGCTGGTCAGTTGCTCGACCGGCTGGTGCGTCGGGCCGTCTTCGCCCAAGCCAATGGAGTCGTGGGTGTAGACATGGATCACACGCTTCTTCATCAGCGCGGCCATACGTACTGCGTTACGTGCGTATTCCATGAACATCAGGAAGGTCGCGCCGTAAGGCACCAGGCCGCCGTGCAGGGACACGCCGTTCATGATGGCGCTCATGCCGAACTCGCGCACGCCGTAGTACATGTAGTTACCGCTGGCGTCTTCGGCCGAGACACCTTTGCAGCCTTTCCACAGGGTCAGGTTGGAACCGGCCAAGTCGGCCGAACCGCCGAGGAACTCGGGCAGCAGCGGGCCAAAGGCATTCAGGGTGTTCTGGCTGGCTTTACGGCTGGCAATGGTCTCGCCCTTGGCCGCGACTTCGGCGATGTAGGCTGAGGCTTTTTCCGAGAAGTCGGCAGGCAGGTCACCGGCGAGGCGGCGCACCAGCTCATTGGCCAGCTCTGGGAATTCGGCGGAGTAGGCAGCAAAACGCTGGTCCCACTCGGCTTCGGCCGCCAGGCCTTTTTCCTTGGCGCTCCACTCGGCGTAGATGTCAGCCGGGATTTCGAACGGGCCGTGGTTCCACTTCAGCGCTTCACGGGTCAGGGCGATTTCCGCGTCACCCAGTGGGGCGCCGTGGCAGTCTTCTTTACCTTGCTTGTTCGGCGAGCCGAAGCCGATGGTGGTCTTGCAGCAGATCAGGGTCGGCTGCGCGCTCTTGCGAGCAGTGTCGATGGCAGTCTTGATCTCTTCTGGATCGTGGCCGTCGACGTTGCGAATCACCTGCCAGTTGTAGGCTTCGAAACGCTTGGGGGTGTCGTCGGTGAACCAGCCTTCGACTTCGCCATCAATGGAGATGCCGTTGTCATCGTAGAACGCGATCAGCTTGCCCAGGCCCAGGGTACCGGCCAGGGAAGCGACTTCGTGGGAAATGCCTTCCATCATGCAGCCATCACCCAGGAACACGTAGGTGTGGTGATCGACGATGTCGTGGCCGGGGCGGTTGAACTGTGCGCCCAGGACTTTTTCAGCCAGCGCGAAGCCAACAGCGTTGGCCAGGCCTTGGCCCAGGGGACCGGTGGTGGTCTCGACGCCTGGGGTGTAGCCGAATTCCGGGTGGCCCGGGGTGCGGCTGTGCAGCTGGCGGAAGCTCTTGAGGTCATCAATGGTGACGTCGTAGCCGGTCAGGTGCAGCAGCGAGTAGATCAGCATCGAGCCGTGGCCGTTGGACAGCACGAAGCGGTCACGGTCGGCGAACGACGGGTTGCCTGGGTTGTGTTTCAGGTAGTCACGCCAAAGTACCTCGGCGATATCCGCCATGCCCATCGGGGCACCGGGATGGCCGCTGTTGGCTTTTTGCACGGCATCCATGCTGAGGGCACGAATGGCGTTGGCACGCTCACGACGGCTGGGCATCGCTGTTCTCCTGAGGATTTGAATAAAGAGTGAATAAAAGAAACGGAAAAAAGGACCGGCATTTTCCCTCAGCCACCGCCTGCGGGCAATGACAGATAGTCACTTGAGGCTGTTTTTCCTGTGCTTTGCGCGGCAATCGCCTGCAGAAACCGGCAACTTGTTCGTCCAGTGGTTATAGCGGCGGCTTATAACCGCCACTTATCGTTCAATATCAAAACTTTTTGATATTGGCCTTGCGAGGATATCCACCCGTCACTAGACTGCTGGCCTTATGAACCTACCCGTGCCCTCACTGCGTCCCGACGACGGCGATGAACTGGCAGCCTTGTGCAAGGCCGCCGGCGACCCGTTGCGCCTGAACGTCCTGCGTGCACTGGCCAACGATTCCTTCGGTGTACTGGAACTGGCGCAGATCTTCGCCATCGGCCAGTCCGGCATGAGCCACCATTTGAAGGTGCTGTCCCAGGCCGACCTGGTGGCCACACGCCGCGAAGGCAATGCGATTTTCTACCGCCGCGCACTGCCCCACACCGACCTGCTCGGCGGCAAACTGCACGCCGCCCTGCTCGAAGAAGTGGACAACCTGAGCCTGCCAACCGACGTACAGTCGCGCATCGGCCAGGTCCACGGGCAACGCGCAGCGGCGAGTCAGGATTTTTTCGCACGGGTGGCCGAGAAGTTTCGTGCGCAGCAAGACCTGATCGCCGGCCTGCCGCAGTACCGCGACAGCGTGCTGGCACTATTGGACAAGCTGAGCTTCAGTGATGAGGCGACGGCATTGGAAGTCGGGCCTGGGGATGGCGGTTTTCTGCCGGAGCTGGCGCGCCGCTTTCATCAGTGACCGCGCTGGACAACAGCCCGGCAATGCTCGAACTGGCGCGACAGCTGTGCGAGCGTGAATCGCTGGGCAATGTGACCCTGCAACTGGCTGACGCCTTGAGCGGCACGCTGATCAAGGCCGACTGCGTGGTGCTGAACATGGTCTTGCACCATT
>NZ_JADDUM010000060.1 GCF_015163715.1 Pseudomonas cyclaminis | reverse complement strand
CAACTATGGGAGGGGGCTTGCCCCGATAGCGGTGGACCAGTCAACTCATCTGCTGGCTGAGCCACTGTCATCGGGGGCACGCCCTCCACATTGACCGAGTGTCAGCCGTAGAAGTGCGGACGATCCGGCAAGCTCACCTTGACGATCTGCTCGCTGTTCTGCGCCTGGATACACGCATCCGCCGCTACTGCCGCCGCAAACCCATCCCACGCCGACGGGCCGCCGACTTGCCCGGCGCGCACGCTGTCGATAAAGGCCTGCAACTCAACGTCATAGGCACCGATAAACCGATCCTTCCAGTCCATCAGAATCGCGTTCGACAGCTTCGCGCCGCTGCGCATCTGCACTTGTGAAGGCTCCGGCAATTTGGCGATACCGGTCTCCCCCACCACTTCGCACTGGATGTCGTAGCCGTACTGGCAGTTAACAAACACTTCGACGTCGATGCGCGTGCCCTTGACGGTTTCCAGCAGCACGATCTGCGGGTCACGCAGGTGGGCCAGGGCCTTGCTGGTCTTGCGCGGGAACACCACTTGCACCGACACGTAGTCGTCGTTGAGCAACCAGCGCAGCACGTCCAGTTCGTGGATCAGGGTGTCGGTGATCGCCATGTCGGTCTTGTAGTTCTCACCCACCGTCGGGTTGCGGTGCGCGCAATGCAGCATCAATGGCTCGCCGATCTGGCCGCTGTCGATCACGGCCTTGAGGGCGCGATAGCCTTCATCGTACGGGCGCATGAAACCCACTTGCACCAGGCGCTTGCCGTGGGCCACTTCGGCCTCGACGATCTTGCGGCAGCCTTCGGCAGTCACGGCCAGGGGTTTCTCACAGAACACCGGCTTGCCGGCGGCAATGGCGGCGAGCACGAATTCTTCGTGGCTCGGCCCCCAGGAAGTGACAAGAACGGCCTCGACCTGCGGCGAATTGATCAGCGCATGGCCGTCCGGGTACACCTCGGCGTCCAGCTTCAAATCAGCAACCACCTTGGCGGCTTGCTCAAGGTTGATATCGGTGACCGCCACCACCTGGCTGTTGAGCAGGGTCTGGCTGCAACGACGAATATGGTCACGGCCAATGGCACCGGTACCGATCACTCCAAGCTTCAACGACATACAAACACTCCTCTTGTTATTAGTACTGCCGGGCCTTGGCCAGACGTTCGTTCAATTGTTTGGCCACCGCGTCAGTACGCGCGCTGGTAGAGACCTGCGCCACACCGACCCGCCACCACGACAGGTATTTGTGGATCATCGTCTTGGGCAGCACCTTGATATCGATCAGGGTCGACACCGTTTGCGTACGAGCATCGGCCAGCGCCGCCTGCAACTGCTCAATGCTGCTGACCTTGTAGGTCTTGCAGCCATATGCCGCCGCGCTCATGGCGAAATCCACCGGTACAAAACCGCCATCGAGCTTGCCGGTTTCTGGATTGCGGAAGCGGAACTCGGTGCCGAAGCTGTCCATGCCGTGTTCCATCTGCAGGTTGTTGATGCAGCCAAAGGTCATGTTGTCGAGCAGCACCACGTTGATCTTGCGGCGCTCCTGGATCGAGGTGGCCAGCTCAGAGTGCAGCATCATGTAGGAGCCATCACCCACCAGGGCGTAGACCTCACGCTGCGGCTCGGCCAGCTTCACGCCCAACGCAGCGTTGACCTCATAGCCCATGCATGAATAGCCATACTCAACGTGGTAGGTATTGACCCCCTTGCTGCGCCAGCTACGCTGCAAATCACCGGGCAAGCTGCCGGCCGCCGCGACGATGATTGCGTCGTCGGCCAGGGTTTCATTAAGTACGCCGAGCACCCGGCTTTGGGTCAGGCAGGAGCCGGTCAGCTCGATAAATTCGCGCAGGACGGCGGGGTCCATATGGTCGTTGATTTCCGGAACGAAATTTTCCGTCTGGTAGTCAGCCTGGTAAATCCGGTCCACCTCGGCGTCCAGCTGCGCCTTGGCGTCCCGGGGCTGGTCCGCCCAGTCGGAGCGATAGTCACCCAGCGCCTGCGCCAACGCTTCCAGACCGACCTTGGCATCCGCCAGCAACTGCACGCCGTCTAGTTTCAGCGCATCGCAGGCGCTGATATTGAGGTTTAGAAACTGCACCTCAGGGTGCTTGAACAGTGACTTCGAGGAGGTGGTGAAATCGGTATAGCGTGTGCCGATCCCGATGATCAGGTCCGCTTCGGGCGCCAGCAGGTTCGCCGCCAGGCAACCGGTCTCGCCGATCCCCCCCAGGTTCAGCGGGTGGCTGGAGACCACCGCACTCTTGCCCGCCTGGGTTTCAGCGAAGGGAATGTCAAAACGTTCGGCAAACGCCTGCAACGCAGCATTCGCGCCGGAATACTTGACTCCGCCGCCGCAGATGATCAGAGGCTTGCGCTTTCCACGAAAGGCCGCGAGCGCATCGGCGATCATCCCGGCGGTGGCTGGCCGACGGTCGATCCGGTGCACACGTTTTTGCAGGAAGTAATCAGGGTAATCCCAGGCCTCGGCCTGCACGTCCTGAGGTAACGCGAGAGTCACCGCGCCGGTCTCCGCAGGGTCGGTGAGCACGCGCATGGCGTGGATCGCCGCGGTCATCAGTTGCTCGGGTCGATTGATGCGATCCCAGTATTTGCTGACGGAGCGGAAGGCATCATTGGTGCTGATACTCAGGTCGTGGAACTGCTCGATCTGTTGCAGCACCGGGTCGGGCTGGCGGCTGGCGTAGACGTCGCCGGGCAACAACAGCAACGGAATCCGATTGGCGGTCGCGGTCGCGGCAGCGGTCAGCATATTTGCCGCGCCCGGACCTACGGAGGACGTGCACGCATAGATCTTGCGGCGCAGATGCTGCTTGGCAAACCCAATGGCGGCGTGGGCCATGCCTTGCTCGTTGCGGCCCTGATGCACCACCAGGTCACCGCTGTCCTGCTCCAGTGCCTGACCCAGGCCCAACACATTGCCGTGGCCGAAAATGGTGAAAATCCCGGCGACAAACTTGCTCTGCACGCCGTCGACTTCGATGTACTGGTTATCCAAAAACTTCACCAGGGCCTGGGCCATGGTCAATCTTGTTGTACTCATGTCGCGCCCCTTAACGATTTTGCAGGTGGGCGATGCTTGCCCCCAACGCCTGCTGGATATCCGCCAACTCATGCACGCTGGTCGCAAACGGCTCGAACGACAGGTAGCCGCCGTAACCGGTGCTGAGCAAGGTGTCGATCTGCGCGGTATTGCCGAGGATGTCGCCCTCGCCCACCAGCACACGGTGGCCGTCGCGAATCGAGTTGAGCGGCGCGTCGGCATCTTCCACGCCGGAGATATGCACCAGGCCGGTCAGCTCCGGGAAGAACTCGTGCTCATTGGCCAGGTGATGGTGAAAGGTGTCGTGCACCACACGGAACACATCCAGGCCGCCGATGGACTTGATCGCATCCACCGCCACGCGCTTGCGGCGCAGGGCGGATTCTTCGAAGCCCAGGGGTTCGACGAAACCGAGAATCCCGTACTCGCGCAGGATCGGCGCCAACTCGCTCAACGCCGTGCGCAAACCGGCGGCGCGCTGGGCATCGTTGCGCGTGTCGCCCGGCTCATTGAGCGGGCACATCACCAAACCCTGGGCGCCGCATTCACGGGCGTAGGTGGCGAGTTTGATCGCCTGGGCGCGGCGCTCGTCGTTCCACACATCAAAGGGGTACAGCGCGTTGATCGACAGCACGGTAATGCCCTGCACCGCGCACAACTCACGCACGCGGCTGGCCGGGGTGCCGTACTCGATTTCACGGTTTTTCAGGTCATTGCGAATTTCGATGGCATCGCACTTGAGCGCGGCCGCCAACTGGATGAAATCCGGCAGGGACAGGTTGGGTGCGACCATGCGGTTCAAGGCAAAGCGTAGAGGCGACTTCATTGTTGTTCTCCGTCCAAAACCGCTTAAAGGTCCAGCAGCCAACTGTGCTGCGGGTCGTTGTGGAAATGCCAGGCGCGCTTGGGGCCCGCCATCACGTTCAGGTAATAAGACTCGTAGCCGTACGGCACGCTGACCGGGTGATAACCCTTGGGCACCACCACCAGGTCGCTGTTTTCCACGGCCATGGCCTGGTCGATGCTGCGGTCGTCGGTGTAGACCCGCTGGAACACAAAACCCTGGGGCGGGTTGATCTGGTGGTAGTAGGTTTCTTCCAGGAAGCTCTGGTGCGGCAGGTCGTCGGTGTCGTGCTTGTGCGGCGGGTAGCTCGACGAATGCCCCGACGGCGTGCGCACTTCCACCACCAGCAGAGAATGGGCCGGCGAAGTGTCGGGCAGGATGTCGCACACATAGCGCGTGTTGGCGCCTTTGCCACGTACGCTGCGCTTGCAGTCTTCGGGGCGGATCAGGCGTGGTTCGTAACCGCCGGCACCGGGGGCGGCGCAGACGGCAATCTGCACGTCGCTCAAGGCGGTCACCTGAGCCTCGGTGCCCGGCGGCAGGTAGGCGGCGAACGGGGACTTTTCCTCGAACACCGACTGGCGATCGCCGAGGTTCTGCCAGTTGAAGCCCTCGCCTTCGATGTTCACCCGGCCGCTGAGCAGCACCAGGCACAGCTCTTTATCGCCAGCGCTGACCGGCAGGGTTTCGCCCAGGCTCAGGCGGTAGGCTTTGAACCCGACGTATTCCAGTCGGCCCTCTTCCAGGGCAACCATGGTTTGCCCGCGTTTGCTGCTTTTGACCAACAGGCTCATCACTGGGTCCTCTCTGTGAGCAGAGCGCGCAGGGTGTCATAACCCTTTTTCGCGTAGATATAGCTGGGCGCCACTGCCGGATCCTGCTCGGCTTCCACCACCAGCCAACCTTTGTACTTCGCCACGAGCAGCACATCGAGCAGCTCGGCAAAGTCGATATCGCCATCGCCGGGAACGGTAAACGTGCCGTTGACGATGCAGTCGGGAAAGCTCCACATCTGGTTGCGTGCCAGTTGCACCACCGGTTTGCGCACGTCCTTGAAGTGCACGTGGCAGACGCGGTCGATGTGCTTGCGCAGCACCTCCAGCGGCTCGCCGCCACCCATATAGCAGTGCCCCGAATCGAACAGCAGGCCGACTTCCGGGCCTGTTCTTTTCATCAACTGGTCGATGTCTTCCGGGGACTCGACGTAGGCGCCCATATGATGGTGATAGGCAAGACGTACACCTTGGGACAGGGTGAAACGCGCCAGTTCGGTGAGCTTGTCGGCGTACTCCTGCCACGCCTGCTCGCTGTGGAAACGCGGGCGTTCGATCAGGCGAATGCGCGAGCCCTGGATCGAATCGGCCACCTCGCCGTAAACCAGCACGTTGGCGCCGTTCTGTTTCAGTAATTCGACGTGAGCGGCGATGGCTTCGATTTCTTCGGCCACCGAACGGCGGGCCAGGCGGCTGGAATACCAGCCGGAGACCAGCGCCAGGTCATAAGGGCGCAGTACATCGCCGACGCCCTTGGCGTCCTTGGGGAATTTGCCGTTGAGCTCAAAACCTTCGTAGCCGATTTCCTTGCCCTCGCTCAAGGCGGTGCTCAGCGCGTTTCACCGCCCAGGGCTGGCAGGTCGTCGTTGCTCCAGGAGATCGGGTTGATGCCAATTCGGATTGCGGGCATGGCTGCACCTTTATTATTTTCAGGTATCACTGAGATCTGCTTTATGTGGGAGGGGGCTTGCCCCCTCCCACATTGGATTGCATTTCAAATTAGGAACTGGATTCAGGTTCGAGCACTGCGCCAGGCATTGATCAGTTGCTCAAACGTCGCCTGTACTTGCTGGATCAGGGTTTCATCATCAATCTCCCCCGCCATCCACGCCTTGCTCGGCTCCTGGAAAATCGTGCGGCCCACGGCAAACCCACGGCAAGTGGTGCTCTGGCTGGCTTGCTGGAAACCGTCAGCGAGAAACTCCGCCGAGGCATTCAGACCCAGCAACACCACACCACGGCAGTACGGGTCGCGCTCCTGGATCAGCGCATCGAGCTTTTTCCAGTCCTCGGCCGACTGCGCTTCGATCTTCCACCACGCCGGGTAGATGCCCAGGTTGTACAGGCGCTTGAGGCTGCGGTAGAGCGCGTCCGGGTAGGTGGACGGGTGATCCTTGGGCGGGATGACTTCCAGCAGCAGTTCATGGCCGCTGACCAGGGACGCGTCATACACCGCCTTGAGTTGGGCTTCTTGTTCCAGGCGCAGCAAAGGTTCGTCATCCGGGTGGAATTGCACCAGGCACTTGATGATCTGTTCCTGGGGCCAGGCGATCAGGTTGCTGCCAATCGAACGTCCATGCTCGAAGGCCAGGGGCCGCGAGTTCTGCACTTCCACCGGGCGTGCGATCCACCAGCCACGGCCACTGGCGGCGTTGAGCGCGTCCTGGCCGAAACGCTGGTCGGCCAACAGGCCCACATCGGCGGCGACGCCCTGCTCGGCGAGCTTTTTTTCCACCCGTTCGATGGCCTGGATAAACAGTTGCTTGATATCGCTGATGCGCGCCGGATCCTGGCCGCCGCGCTGCGCCAGATCGACCAATTGCCAACGGTGGTCGAAGGCAAAGATGAACAGTTGCTTCCATTGCTTGCGCGGCACGCTGACACGGTGCAGGCGTTGCAAGGTCACGTCCTGGTCCGGCCGGGTGATCGGCACCGGGCTGTTGAACAGGTAATCCAGCTCGGCCGGCGTCGGCATGGCCGGGGCACAGGCGTGGCGCGAGACCACCAGGCCGCCGCAGGCATTGGCCAATTGGCTGCAACGCTCGTCGCTGGCGTCATTGATCCAACCGCTGAGGAAGCCCGACATAAACGCATCGCCGGCGCCCAGCACATTGAGCACTTCGACGCGCACGCCGGGGTAGATCGCGCCGTCTTCCAGGCGCGCAGGAATCGCCCCGTGAATCACCGTGCAACCCTGCGGGCCGAGCTTGACCACCAAGGTGGCGGGCGTGAGTTCGCGCACCGTGCGCAGTGCGGTGAGCAGGTCTTCACTGCCACCGGCGATCAGGAATTCTTCTTCAGTCCCGACGATCAGGTCGAAACGCGGCAGGATTTTCTGCACATGCTGGCTGACGTTCTGGTCCGCAACAAACCGCGTCTCGCCATCCGCCTTGCCCGCCAGGCCCCACAGCACCGGGCGATAGTCGATATCCAGCACGCGCTTGACGTTGTGCTTGGCCGCATAGTCCAGCGCCTGGATGCTGGCCTTGTACACGCCATCGGTGGAGAAATGCGTACCGGTGATCAGCAGCGCCTTGCTGGAGGCAATAAAGGCTTCGCTGATGTCTTCGGCGCGCAGGGCCATGTCGGCGCAGTTTTCGCGGTAGAACACCAACGGAAAGGTTTCGCGGTCCTTGAGGCCCAGCAGCACCAGGGCGGTAAGGCGTTCCGGATCGACCTTGATGCCGCTGACATCACAGCCTTCGCGGGCCAGGGATTCCACCAGGAAGCGACCCATATGGTCGTCCCCCACGCGGCTCAGCATCGCCGACTTGAGGCCCAGCCGGGCAGTGCCGAAGGCGATGTTGGCGGAGGAACCGCCGAGGTACTTGGCGAAGCTGGACACGTCCTCAAGCCGCGCACCTACTTGCTGTGCGTAGAGGTCGACGCCCAGGCGCCCGAGGCAAATCAGATCCAATTGACGCCCACTGGCAAAACGAGTCTGGCCCATGCTGGCTCCTGTTATTTTTATCAGCCTGCGTGGTGCCGCCGTGGTGACGGCACACGCTCTTGGTGAGAGCAGACTAGAACGTCCGGCGGCCGCAATCAATATTTATTCCAGAATTATTTTTAGTGGAATATTTTTTCCAATAAGCCAGCATAATGGCACCCCAGCCCGCGTGCATCGTTTCAGCAGCCCACGGGGGCCGTGATGCCGGGGTATTTTTTTGCGCCTACCCTGTAGACTTGCGCCACCCATCAGCGCATCAGACGAACACGCCAGAAGGATTGCCCATGTCCCGCACCGATCCCGAGACCACCCTGGAAGCCCCACTCGCCAGCACTCCGGTCAATGCCGAACGCCTGTTGCAGCTGATCACCGACGAATACGAAAGCCTGCCGCGCCAGCTCAAGCGCATTGCCAGCTACATGAGCCAGCAGAGCGACCGGATCATGGTCGACCGCATCAGCGACATCGCCCGGGAATGCGAAGTGCATCCGTCGGCCATCGTGCGGTTCTCCCAGCGTTTCGGCTTCAGTGGTTTCAGTGAGATGCAGGCGCTGTTTCGCGAGGCCTACACCCACAAGACCACGCCGGTACAGAACTACCAGCAGCGCATTCGCAGCATGATTGCCAACAAGTCGCAGAAAGCCAGCGGCGGCGACCTGGCGCGTGAATGCGTCAACGCCACGCTGTCGGGTATTGAGCGCCTGGGGCTGGAACTGGATGACGTCGCGTTCGACAAGGCCGTGGACCTGGTGGTCAACGCCGACAATATCTACGTGGTGGGTGTGCGTCGTTCGTTCGCGGTGGCCGACTACCTGGTCTACAACCTGCAGCACACCAACAAGCGCATCCACCTGATCTCGGGCCTGGGCGGCAGTTACCGCGAGCAGATGCGCAGCGTACGCGCCAATGACCTGGTGATCGCCATCAGCTTCACGCCGTATGGCAAAGAAACCCAACACTGCCTGCGCATCGCCCAGCACCATCAGGCCAAGACCCTGATCATCACCGACAGCAACCTGTCGCCCCTGGCCAAGCGGGCGAACGCGGTGTTGTTGGTGAATGAAGGTTCGTCGTTTGCCTTCCGCTCATTGAGCGCAACGCTGTGCCTGTGTCAGGCGTTGTTCATCGCGGTGGCGTATCGGTTGGAATTGAAGGTGGATGAGATTCACGAGCAGGTTGGGTTCGACGACTGACTATCAAATATTGCAGGCCAAATGTGCGAGGGGGCTTGCCCCTCCCACGCTTGACCGAGATCAGTGCATGAAGATTGCGATCAGGATGATCACCGGGATCGGCACGCCGAGGAACCAAAGCAGTAATGAGCGCATGTTGTTCTCCTTGAATTAACCAACGTAGTTTTCGGTTTCGACGTACACCACCGCGTCGCGACGACGACCACCAAAGGTCGCAGCGAAGCTGGCGAAGAACGCACCGATCAACAGAGCGACAAAGGTCCACAGCGAGGTATACGCAGCGACTTTCGCAGCGGTATCAGCGGCCTGCTTGGCTTTGAGCTTGGCGTCTTCGACGGCTTTACGGGCATCGCCATAGACCTTGTCGATACGCGCCTCGGCGTCGGCCTGGCTGAGGTTGGTGCGCTGGCTGATCAACTGCGCCAGGTAAGCACGGTCCTCAGCGGCCAGTTGGCCATCGTTGCTCAGGGTGCGAGTGAAGATGCGCGCTACCACACCGTGGGCCGCGTCATCGCTGACCGCAACCGGGCGGTCATCACGGAACAGGCTGTCGACGTAATAGTCGAAGTCGCCGCCGTTGACGCCTTTGGCCGCGCTGCCCGCTGCTTGCGTGATTCCGCTGGCGGCGCCCGCTGCGACACTGGCGCCGGCTTTCACACCACCGCTCACGACGCTGCTGACCGAACCGACCACCAGCACGGCGGTGATCAACGTCGCGACCGCCCAGGCCAGGAAGCCATGGGCCGTGTCACGAAAGTACACCTCGTCGCCATGCATGCCGGACCACTTAACGCGCAAACGTCCGGCGATATAACCGCCCAACCCGGATGCGACGATCTGGGTAAACGCCAGCCAGACAATGGTGGAAATGCCAAGCCCCTTGGCGCTGATACCGCTATCGGCCCACGGCGACACCGCCGAAAAACCCAGGCCGAAACCCAGCAGTACCAGGATCAACGACAGTGCAGCCGCCGCAACGGCCCCGGCAAAGATCGCCCCCCAGGAAACCCCGGAGTGCGTGCTCGACGCTTGCAGCGTGGATGAGGATGTGATCATTGTTGTTGTGCTCCCGGCAGGAAAAATAGTGTTACAAGTCTCAAAAGGGACAGTGCAGGCACCATGCCAGTCGGCAAAAAAATAAATACTCCTATTTTTCAATAAGTTAAATAAGTTGAACTTACTCAATCCATGCAAGTTGCAAGAGCGGCGGCGGGAAGGCGTGCGTTATGCATTCCCCTGAAAAAACCTGCGAGTTTGCCAACATGAAGTTTTATTTAGGAAGCGTTCAGCCATTTCTTGGCAAAATGCCCCCACTTCTAGTGTGAATCGCTCACCAGGTAATCCCTATGACCCGCATTTTGACCATCGAGGATGACGCCGTAACGGCCCGCGAGATCGTCGCCGAGCTGAGTAGCCATGGACTGGACGTAGACTGGGTGGACAACGGCCGCGAAGGCCTGGTCCGCGCCGTGAGTGGTGATTACGATCTGATCACCCTCGACCGCATGCTGCCCGAACTGGATGGCCTGGCCATCGTCACCACCCTGCGCACCATTGGGGTGTCGACGCCGATCCTGATGATCAGCGCCCTCTCCGACGTGGACGAACGCGTGCGCGGCCTGCGCGCCGGCGGTGATGATTACCTGACCAAGCCATTCGCCTCCGATGAAATGGCCGCCCGCGTCGAAGTGCTGCTGCGGCGCAAAAGCACGGTCAAGGAATTCGAAACCGCCCTGCGCGTGGCCGACCTGGAACTCAACCTGATCAGCCGCGAAGCCAGCCGCGCCGATCAGCCTCTGAGCCTGTTGCCCACCGAATACAAACTGCTGGAATTCCTGATGCGCAACACCGGGCAGATCCTGTCGCGGATGATGATCTTCGAGGAAGTCTGGGGCTATCACTTCGACCCGGGCACTAACCTGATCGACGTGCACATCGGTCGCCTGCGCAAGAAAATCGATCCACCGGGCCTCACGCCGTTGATCCGCACGGTACGAGGTTCGGGTTATGTCATTGCTGAACCCCTCTAAAGGCTGGCGTTCTTCCAGCAGCCGTTTACTGGCGCTGTACAGCTCGCTGTTCGTAGCCTGGAGCTGCATCCTCATGGGGGTGCTGTATTACGAAGTGTCCGGTTACCTGAGCGACCTGTCGCGCCATTCGCTGATGCAGCGCCAGCACCTGTTCCAGCGCTTTGACGGCGAAGAACTGGTGGAAGCGTTGACCACCAGCATGACCTTCGACATGAAGGGCGTGGACGCCTACGGCCTGTTCGACGAGCAGTTCCGCCCCTTGAGCGGGCCGATCCGTGCGATCCCGCCGGACCTGCCGCTGGACGGCAAGATCCACGCCCTGTCCAACTGCGTCGACTCCGACGACCCCAAACTGCCCAAGGACAGTTGCGACGCCGTGGCCACCCACACCGACGACGGTCGCTGGCTGGTGCTGGTGCGCGCCAACGGTTCGCTGTTTGGTGTGACGCGAATCATCTGGCATGCCTTGCTGTGGGCGCTGTCACTGACGATCATCCCCGGCGCTGCCGGCTGGCATTTACTGCGCCGCCGTCCGCTGCGGCGGATTCGCGGGATCCAGGCCAGCGCCGAAGCCATCGTCGCCGGCGATCTCACCCACCGCCTGCCGCTGTCCAACCGGCGCGACGAACTGGACATGCTCGCGGCCATCGTCAACGCCATGCTCGACCGCATCGAGAAGCTGATGAACGAGGTCAAGGGCGTGTGCGACAACATCGCCCACGACCTGCGCACCCCGCTCACCCGCCTGCGGGCGCAGCTGTACCGCATCAAGCAGCAGGCCGAAGCCGAGTCGCCCCATGCGCTGCAACTGGACGACGCCATTGCTGAAACCGACACCCTGATGGCGCGCTTTCGCGGGCTGTTGCGTATCTCGGAACTGGAAGATCACCAGCGTCGCTCGGGCTTTCTGGTGATGGACCCGCTGCCATTGCTGCGCGAGTTGCACGACTTCTACCTGCCCCTGGCCGAAGAAGGCGAGTTGCAGCTGGTACTCGACACGCCGGAGTCCTTGCCTTGGATCACCGGCGACCGCGCATTGCTGTTTGAAGCCCTGGCCAACCTGCTGAGCAACTCGATCAAGTTCTCTCCGGCGGGAGGCAAGGTGATCTTGCGTGGGGTCAACGATGGCGGCAGCACCCGCATCGAAGTCCATGACTCCGGGCCAGGCATACCGGCGGCGGAACGCAAAGCGGTGTTCCAGCGGTTTTATCGCGTGGATGAGAGCGACCAGCAAGGTGGGTTCGGCTTGGGCTTGTCGATCGTCGCGGCGATCATCAACTTGCATGGGTTCAGGTTGGAAGTGGGCACCAGCGCGCAAGGCGGTGCGCGCCTGATCCTGGAGTGCCGCCAGCAACTGATGCCCGAAGCCTAAGGCCAGCGGGGTCCACATGTGGGAGGGGCTTGCCCCCGATGGCGGTGTTTCAGTCATTCATCAGGTGATTGATACTCCGCTATCGGGGGCAAGCCCCCTCCCACCTTTGGCCTGCATTGCCTGGTAGATCAGCTCAGAAATTCGCCCGCAACGCCTCAACCCCGCCTTTGTAAATCCCGGCAAACAGCGCTTCCACCGCCGCCTCCGTAGTACCCGGAGCCGGCGTGAACACACCGGACCAAGTCACCTTCGCCGACGATTCGCCCAACGCCTCAACCTGCACCGTCGCCAGGTATGCCGTCACCGGAAATGGCGATGTCTCGATGGTGTAGCTGTAGGTGCGCGCCACGTTATCAAAGGTCTGCAAACGCTCGACGATCGAACCACCGTCGGCGGTGGTCAGGTGGCGCAAGCGGCCGCCTTCGCCCGGCTCGCTCTTGGCGATCAGCGGCAACCAGTCCGGCAGGCTGTTGAAGCCGCCCACCAATTGCCAGACCGTGTCGGCCGATACCGGGATTTCAATCACTGCTGAGGCTGTTGGCACGATAAATACTCCAGAAAATAAACAATCGGATCGCGCAAGGCTGTCGGCTTGCACCGCCGCCCAGGGTGGCGTACGAACGCGGTGAAACACTGTACGCCACCCGCTTGCTCACTTCATCCCCAATTGACGCCGGACGTTTCCCGCTGCCGGGCATGACAGACGACGCCCTTCAGACGTCTGACGGGCGCCTGCGAAATGAGACAATGCGTGCCGAATTGACAAAGATCCCGATCCCGATAAACACCAACCCAATAGCCGCCCACTGCCCCAGGCTCAGTTGCTCGTCAAAAAACAGCCACGACGTCAAAAGGCCGGAGACCGGCACTATCAGTGACAACGGCGCGACCATAGACGCAGGGTACTTTTTCATCAGGTTGTTCCAGACCCAATAGCCGCCGAGGGTAGTGATATAACACTGGAACACGATTGAAAACCCCGCACTCCAGGTCATGTCGTCCCAGAGCGTCTCGAAGGGCCGCAGACCGTTGAACCAGATTGTCAGCAGGAAAATCACCGGCACGGCAAACAGGCTCGACCACACGATAAACGCAATCATGTTCCCGGGTTTTTTCACCTTGACGATCAGGTTACACAGCGACCATGAAAACCCCGCCAACAACACCAGCAAGATCCCCTGCGTGGTCGATACCTTGTCCGACAGCTGCAGGATCAGCAGCAATCCGCTCACCGAAATCACCATCGCGCTGATATGCACACGACTGATCGCCTCGCGCAGAAACAGGCCACTCAGCACGATGGTGAAAAACGCGCTGAATTGCAGGAACACCGACGACATCCCCGCCGACAGCCCATTCGCCATCGCGATGTTCACGACACCCCACAACCCGGAGCCGAACAACACGCCGTAGGTCGCCAGAGTGGCGTAGGACACCCCGATCGGTCGCTGGATAAAAAACACCAGGGGCAGCGCGCAAAAGGTGAACCGCAACAACGTCAGCAAAAACGCGTCCAGGGACTGGAGCCCCAGGCCGATCACCGAGAAGTTGGCCCCCCAGATAACGGTGACCGCGATGCCGGCGAACAAGTCGATCCTGGTCAGTTTCACTCCGCACGCCCCTCCAACGCCTTCGGCTTGATGCCGTGGTAGACGAAGTTGTCGAAGTCTTCGTGCCGATAGGTGTCGTGGCGCTCGTAGTAGTTGTACACCACCGAAAGCTTTTGCTCGGTGAGCGTTGGTTCACTGTCATGCAGGGTCTTGCGGCCCTGCATGATCAGCAGCGAACCTTTTTTGGCGTGGATCCTGTTGTGCTCTACCCAGGGCTCTTTCTTGCTCGGGTGGGTGCGCTCGATCTGCATCCGCAAGGGCGCTTCGCGGTTGGTCGTCAAGAACAGCAGAACGGTAATGCCGTTAGTGTCGTAATGCAGTCCAAGGGTGCCGCCGCCGGGCGGGTAGGCCTTGATATTGATATCGGAGAGCGGGTAAGGCGACACCACCGTATCGGTATGGGTGACAAGACTCACCAGCGGCACCAGGCTGTGATAAACCGCAGTCAATTCCGGCAAATGCCTGCGGATATCGTCGCCTTTGAAAATAAAGTGGTTATAGGCACCACCAAGGTCCGAGACAGCGTCCGTGCCCAGGCTCTCGTGCTTGACCCAGTCGACACCTTGCTGCGCGATGATGCCGTTCACCCGCGCAGCCAATGCATCGCACAAGTCGTCGGGGACAAGGCCGTCTATGACGGTGGCGAGGTTGTAGAAAAAGTCATGCTGGTGTTTGTTGATGTCGAACATTTCGTGACTCCCTGTGCTGAAAATTGAGCGGCAGACAGGCCGCGCACTCAAACGGGAGCAAAATCTACTAAAACGATTCACTGCCAGTAACTATCCGTACGGACAGTAGAAAAACCATAGGAAAAGTGTCTTGGGAAAAGTACCTCATGCTTTCCTCAATGGCTGACACCTAATTAAACAAATGGGTTAAATCCACTCCCGCAAGCGATACCACGCCATGCCCAACGCCAGCAGCGGCGAACGCAGCGCCTTGCCGCCGGGAAAGGTCATATGCGGCACCTGGCTGAAAACATCCAGGCCCTGGCTGTGACCCGCATGAATCGCCTCGGCCAGCAGCCGTGCGCACCAGTGGGTCACGTTCAGCCCATGGCCGGAATAGCCTTGGGCGTAGAACACATTCGGATACTGCTGCAACCGTCCGACTTGGGGGAAACGGTTGGCGGTGATGCCGATCTTGCCGCCCCACTGGAACGCGATGGCGGTGTCCGCCAGTTGCGGAAACACTTTGAGCAGCTTGGGCTGCATGTACGCGGCGATGTCCGACGGATCGCGCCCGGAGTAATGGCAGGCGCCGCCGAACAGCAGGCGACGGTCGGCCGACAGCCGGTAGTAATCCAGGCCGACTTTCTGGTCGCACAGCGCCAGGTTCTGCGGGATAAGTTGGTTGGCCAGCGCCTGGGACAGCGGTTCGGTGGCGATGATATAGCTGCCCGCCGGCAACACCTTGCCGCTCAAGCGCGGTTCCAGCTCTTCCAGGTGCGCATTGCAGGCCAGCACCAGGCTGGCGGCGCGCACCGTGCCAGCGGCGCAGCGCACGTGCACGGTGTCGCCGTGGATCAGCTCCAGCACTTGGGTGTGCTCGAAGATTTGCACGCCGAGAGACTCGGCCACCTGCGCCTCGCCCAGCACCAGGTTCAATGGATGCAAATGCCCGGAGCCCATGTCTACCAGGCCACCGGCATACACCGTCGAGCCCACCACCTGCGGCATATCCTGTGGCCCGACCAGGCGGGTTTCATGGGTATAACCCAATCGCCCAAGGCCCTCCTGCTCCGCCTTGAACGCCGCGAACTGCGCCGGGGTGTTGGCCAGTTCGCAGAAGCCCCAGCGCAGATCACAGTCGATGCCATGCTCCCGAATGCGCTTCCCCACCAGCGCCACCGAGTCGATGCCGGCGCGCTGCAGGTAACGCACACCCTCCTCCCCCACGTATTTGGCGAACCCCGACACATCGTGGCCGATCCCGCGGATCAACTGCCCGCCATTGCGCCCGCTGGCGCCCCAACCGACGCGCCGGGCCTCCAGCACAATCACCGAGAGCCCGCGCTGAGCCAGTTCGATGGCGGTGTTGATGCCGGTAAACCCGGCGCCGATTACGCACACATCGGCCCTCAGGTCGGTGTCCAGGCTCGGCCGCTCAGGCATGGCATTGGCCGTGGCCCGGTAATAGGACCGGGCGTGGTCGTTGGACTGGATCATTTATTGGTCTTCACTTTGCTCCAGGCGCGGGTCATCAGGCGCATGGTCGCCGGGGTCGGCGTGGTGGAAATATAGAGTTTGTCGAGCACTTCCTGGGACGGATACACCTCAGGGTTGTTCACCAGTTCCGGGTCCATAAAGGCCTTGGCCGCCGGGTTGGCGTTGGCGTAACCCACCGAGGCACTGACCTTGGCGATCACCTCGGGGTCGAGCAGGTAGTTGATAAACGCGTGGGCCTGTTTCGGGTTGCCGGCGTCGGCAGGAATCGCCAGCAGGTCGAACCACAGGTTGGAGCCTTCCTTGGGAATCGAATAGGCGATATTCACGCCGTTCTTGGCTTCCTTGGCGCGGTTGGCCGCCTGGAACACGTCGCCTGAATAACCGAAGGCCACGCAGATATCACCGTTGGCCAGGTCCGAGATGTACTTGGACGAGTGGAAATAGGTGATATACGGGCGCAAGGTCAACAACTTGGCTTCGGCTTCCTGGTAGTCCTTGGGGTTCTCACTGCGCGGGTCCTTGCCCAGGTAGTTGAGGATCGCGGGGAACAGCTCATCCGCCGAATCGAGGAAGGCCACGCCGCACTGGTTGAGCTTCTTGAGGTTCTGCGGTTCGAACAGCACCGCCCACGAATCAATATGGTCGATGCCCAGCACCTGCTTGACCTTATCGACGTTGTAGCCGATGCCGTTGGTGCCCCACAGGTACGGCACCGAGTGCGCATTGCCCGGGTCGTTTTTCTCCAGCAGCGCGAGCAGCTTGGGGTCGAGGTTCTTGAAGTTGGGCAATTGCGCACGGTCGAGCTTGAGGAACGCGCCGGCCTTCACCTGCCGCGCCAGGAAGTGATTGGACGGCACCACCACGTCATACCCGGTACGCCCCGCCAGCAACTTGCCCTCCAGGGTCTCGTTGGAGTCGAACACGTCATAGATCACCTTGATCCCCGTCTTGGCCTGGAAATCGGCCAAGGTGGTCTCACCGATATAGTCGGTCCAGTTATAGACGCTGACCGTCGGCGCGGCCTGGCTGGCGCTGCTGAAGGCGGCCACCAGGGCCAGCGGGAGAAGCTTGTTCACAAGACGCATATCGACACCCCTTTATGATTGTTTAGACGCTCAACAGCAGGAACTCACGCTCCCAGGAACTGATCACCCGCTTGAAATTCTCATGCTCGGCGCGCTTGACCGCCACGTAGCCGCGCACAAACTTGTCGCCCAGGTACTGCTTGACCGTGTCGCAGGCCTCCATCCGCGCCAGTGCATCTTCGAGGGTCAACGGCAGGCGCAGGTTGCGCCGCTCATAGGCGCGTCCCTCTACCGGGGCGCTGGGCTCGATCCCTTCGACCATGCCCAGGTAGCCACACAGCAGGCTAGCGGCAATTGCCAGGTACGGATTGGCATCGGCGCCCGGCAGGCGATTTTCCACGCGCATGGCGTCGGGGCTGGAGGTCGGCACACGCAGGCCGACGGTGCGGTTTTCTTCGCCCCACTCGACGTTGACCGGGGCCGAGGTGTCCGGCAAAAACCGCCGGAACGAGTTCACGTTGGGCGCGAACATCGGCAGCAGCGTGGGGATGTACTTTTGCAGGCCGCCGATGTGATGCAAAAACAGCTGGCTCATGTTGCCGTCGGCATCGACGAACACCGGTTTGCCGGTGGCGATGTCCACCACGCTCTGGTGCAGGTGCATGGCGCTGCCCGGTTCGTCGGCCACTGGTTTGGCCATGAAGGTGGCGGCCACGTTGTGCTTGAGCGCGGCCTCGCGCAGGGTGCGTTTGAACACGGTGATCTGATCCGCCAGATCAAGGGCGTCGCCGTGGCGGAAGTTGATCTCCATCTGCGCCGGGCCGTCCTCGTGGATCAGCGTATCGAGGTCCAGGCCTTGGGCTTCGCACCAGTCGTAGACGTCTTCGAACAGCGGGTCGAACTCGTTGGCGGCGTCGATGGAAAACGACTGGCGTCCCGTTTCGGCGCGACCGGAGCGACCTACCGGGGTTTTCAGGGGCAAGTCCGGGTCTTCACAGCGCTGGGTCAGGTAGAACTCCATTTCCGGCGCCACAATCGGCTGCCAGCCCTGGCCGGTGTACAGCTGCAGGACTTTTTTCAGCACATTGCGTGGCGACAGTTCAATGGGGTTGCCGTGCTTGTCGAAGGTGTCGTGGATCACAATCGCGGTGGGTTCGATGGCCCACGGCACCACGTAGGTGGCGTTGGCCACCGGGCGGCAGACCATGTCGATGTCAGCCGGGTCGAGCAGGTCGTAGTAGATGTCGTCGTCGACAAAGTCCCCGGTCACCGTTTGCAGCAGCACACTTTCCGGCAGGCGCATGCCTCGCTCATGCAGGAACTTGTTGGTGGGCGCAATCTTGCCGCGTGCGATGCCAGTCAAGTCACTGATCACGCATTCGACTTCGGTAATCCTGTGTTCTTTCAGCCAGGCGGCCAGCTGATCGAAGGGGGCATTCATAAGGACCTCGGCATGGGTTGGCTGCACCGTCGGCTTGTACTCGCGGCGCATTGAGGTCTATCTTGGGCCAGCCTTCGAACGGCATCTATCCACTTTGCACGCAGCACAACGCACCAATAGAGTGCGCACGGATTCTTCATGACACTGGCAACCGCTTTGCGCGTACAGGCCTTCGCCACCGGTGATGTGGCCGCCCAATGCAATGCAACACCTGGCTGGGTGCAGCAGTACCAGCAGATGTCCCCCGGGCACTTTGCCGGGCGCATCCGCTACCTCGATCTGCAGGGCGTGCAGGTGTACGAAGAGTGCATGAACACCCGCGTCGAGCAGCATTTCAATGCGCCCCCGGGCTCGCTGGCGTTCTGTTTCGATGGCAGTGACAACGCGCTGTACCTGCTCAATGGCGAAAGCCGCAATACCTGGATCACCCCGGAAAACTACCGCGAAGTGGCGGTGGTGTTCGGCCCGCAATTCGTGCAGCGCCATGGCTTGGATGTGACCAAGCTGGAAGGCCTGTTCATGGCCCCGCTGACCTGCCAGCAGAACGCGCTGTTCAGCCGCTGGCTCAGTGGTACGCTGACGCGCTTGTCCACGGTCGTCGACCCGGTTTCCTTCACTCGGCAACTGCTTGACGACTGCCTGTTCATCCTCGACAACGCCTGCGTCTGCCTGGATCGCAGCTCATTGCAAAAACGCAGTGAAGAACGCCAGTTGATGGCGCGCATCGGTGAGTGGGCGGCGGATGCGCCGGATGAAACCGTCAACCTGCTGGAACTGGCACAGATCGCCGGCGTGCCCTTGCGCCAGCTGCAGCAAGGCTTCAAGACCTACACCGGGATGAGCCCGGCGCAGTGGTTGCGCTTGCGCCGCTTGAATGGCGCACGGCGGGAGTTGCTGACCGCAGTCGACCGCACCGTGGCCGAAGTGGCGATGAATTGGTCGTTCTGGCATTTGGGGCGGTTCTCACACAGCTACCGTGCGCTGTTCAAAGAGCTGCCGAGCGAGACCCTCAAGCGCTCCTGAGGACATGCGGCTTTTATGGTGAGCGAAATTCTGTGGTGAGCAGGCTTCTGTGGTGAGTGGACTTCTATGGTGAGTAGACTTCTGTGGTGAGTAGACTTCTGTGGTGAGTAGACTTCTGTGGTGAGCGGGCTTGCCCCGCGCTGGGTGGCGAAGCCGCCCCAAACCATGCGACCGGGTTCTGGCTGATACTGCGCGGTGTGTTGATTGGGGCGGCTTCGCCACCCAGCGCGGGGCAAGCCCGCTCACCACAACGACGGTTCACCCGTCGGTGCGGCCATTTTCAATAACTTGTAAAACCGCGCCGTTATGCCTAGCTTATGCGCCCCCCGCCCTGCGCTTTAAGGCCCTGCCCCCATGGTTTTGCGTTTTCGTCCCGTCGTCACTTCCCGTTTCGCCCTCGGTCTGCTGCTCAGCGGCGGTATCGGCAACAGCCTCGCGGCAGAGATCGAACTGCCGGCGGTGAAGGTCCAGGGTCAGGATGAATCGGGTTATCGCGCCGATACCGCCTCCGTCGGTGGCTTCAGCGAAACACCGCTGCTGGACACCCCGGCCTCGATCACCGTGCTCAACGCCGCCCTGATCAAGGACCAGCAAGCGCGCCTGCTCAGTGAAGTGCTGCGCAACGACGCCTCGGTGGGCGACAGCTATGCGCCGATTGGCTACTACGAAAACTTTGTGGTGCGCGGGTTCTCGCTGAATGCCGCCAGCAGCTACAAGATCAACGGGCGCACCATCACCGGTGAGCAGAACGTTGCCCTGGAAAACAAACAACAGGTGGAAGTCCTCAAGGGCCTGGCCGGGCTGCAAAGCGGGATTTCCGAACCCAGCGGCGTGATCAACTACGTCACCAAGCGCCCGGAAGATGTGCGCTCGGTCACCCTGTCCACCGATGATCGCGGCAGCGGCTACATCGCCACCGATGTCGGCGGTTGGTTTGGCAGTGAGCAGCAATTCGGCCTGCGCGCCAACGTGGCCCACGAAGACCTCAATTCCTATGTGGAGCACGCCAATGGCCAGCGCGACTTTGTGTCCCTGGCCTTCGACTGGAACATCAGCCCCGACGCCGTGCTGCAACTCGACGCCGAATACCAGAACAAGCAACAACGTTCGGTGCCGGGCTATCAATTGCTCGGCGGCACCGAGGTGCCCCACGACGCGTCGCCGAAAAAACTGCTCGGCCATCAGAGCGGTTCCAGGCAGGTCGGCATCGATTCGCTGAACCTCAACGGCAAGTTTGAATACCGTTTCAGCGATCAGTGGAAAGGCAGCGTCAGCGCTGCGCGCAGCAAGGTGGTGATCGACGACTACAGCTCGTTTGCCTGGGGCTGCTACGGCTCGACCAGTTGCACGGCCAAGGTGCCAAACACCTTCAGCCCCGAGGGCAACTACGACGTCTATGACTACCGCAGCCCCGACGACACCCGGCGCGACGATGAAGCCCAGGCGGCCATGACCGGGCTGTTCGACACCGCAGGTATCGGCCATGAGCTGACCTTCGGCACCAGTGCGTTCCGCCGGGTAATCGACAAGCGCAAGTCGGTCAACGAGTACATCGGCACCAGCAACATTGACGAAGACACGCCGACGTTCACCCCCACCGACAAACCGCTGAATGACAGCCACCGCAACCTCGACAGCCGCCAATACGGCGTGTTCGTCACCGACCGCATCCGCTTCAACGAGCAATGGCAAACCATCCTCGGTGGTCGTGAAGTGCGCCTGGATGAAAAGGCCTTCAACGGCGAAACAGGCAACCAGACCCGCCATACCCAGCAATACGTGTTCCTGCCCCAGGCGTCGCTGATCTACAAACCGATTGAAAACGTCTCGCTCTACACCAGCTACAGCAAGGGCCTGTCCCTGGGCGGCACGGCGCCGTGGTTCGCCACCAATGCCGATGAAACCCTCGCCCCCACCACCTCCCGCCAGATCGAAGCCGGCGTGAAATACGACTGGCGCCGCATCAGCTTCGCCGCCGCCGTGTTCCAGACCCGCCAGGCCTATCAGTACGCCAAGCCCGACGCTGCCGGCGACTTCACCTATGTGCAGCAGGGCGAGCAGAAAAACACCGGGTTGGAACTGTCGGCCAACGGCTGGGCCACTGAACGCCTGCAAATCTCCACCAGCGTGGCAGCCATCCGCGCACGGGTGAGCGGCAGCGGCACGCCGCAATACGAAGATCACCAGGCGATCAACGTGCCGAAGCTGCGCGCCAGCGTCTACGCCGATTATGCGTTGCCGTGGGTCAATGGGTTGGCGGTACTCGGCGGCGTGCAATACAGCGCCAAGAAGTACGCCAACCGCAGCGGCAATGTGGAGGTGGGGGATTACGCGGTGGTCAATGTCGGCAGCCGTTACACCACCAAGGTGGACGGCTATGAGACGGTGTTGCGCCTGAGCGTCGACAACCTGTTCGACAAACGCTACTGGCGCGACGCGGGCGAGTACATGGGTGATGACTATCTGTTCCAGGGCGCGCCTCTGACGGCGCGGCTGAGTGCGTCGGTCAACTTCTGAGGCTTACTTGGGCATCTTGCGAAAACCCACCGCCAAGCGGTTCCAGCTGTTGATGGTGGCAATCGCCACGCTCAGGTCGATCTGTTCCTGGGCGCTGAATTCGGCGGCCAGCGCATTGAAGTCTTCATCCGGGGCGTGGGTCTGGCTGATCAGCGTCAGGCTTTCGGCCCAGGCCAGCGCCGCACGTTCGCGTGGGGTGAAGAACGGCGTTTCACGCCAGGCCGACAGGGTGTACAGGCGCCGCTCGGTCTCGCCGCCCTTGCGGGCATCGGCGGTGTGCATGTCGAGGCAGAAGGCGCAGCCGTTGATCTGCGACACGCGCAGGCGGATCAGTTCCAGCAACGGCAACTCGATAGAGAGTTTGCCGACCGCCGCTTCCAGGGCAAGCATGGCTTTCATGGCGTCTGGGGATGCGGTGTAGAAATCGGTACGGGTTTGCATGGTGGAACTCCAGGACGGTGGGATTGGTGGCTAGGTTAGTCACCGTCGCAGCCGCGAGGAATATCCAATTACGGGGAAGATCAGGTAGCCAATGCATCAGCCCGGCAATGGAATCACCCGCAACGGCCGCACCGACTTATAGGAAAAACTCGAATAGATCTCCTTGACGCACGGCAGCGTCTGCAACACCTCCCGCGCAAACTCGCCAAACGACTCCAGGTCCTTGGCCACCACTTCGAGCAAAAAGTCATAGCGCCCGGACACGTTATGACACGCCACAATTTCCGGAATCTCCAACAGCCGCTGCTCGAACGCCCGGGCGATGTCCTGGGTGTGGCTCTCCATCATGATGCTGACGAACGCCGTCACCCCATACCCCAGCGCCTTGGGCGAAAGAATCGCCTGGTAACCGCTGATCACCCCGCTCTCTTCCAAGTTACGTACCCGACGCCAGCACGGTGAGGTGGTCAGGGACACCCGGTCGGCCAGTTCGGCCACGGTTAGACGGGCGTTGCCTTGCAGGGCGTTTAACAAGGCTTTGTCGGTGCGATCCAGCGTGACGGGCATGATGTGCCTCTGTTTGTTGTTTTTAAGGTTTTTTCATCCCGGAACGCGGGATTTGTCGGCAAAGTTTGGAAAATCCAACTGTGGTTATGAGCATAGCATTGTAGGAAATAAGGAGCGCCCGACATGAACAATAAACACCATGCATTCGGCTTTTCCACCCGCGCCATCCACCACGGCTACGACCCCAAGGATCATCACGGCGCGCTCGTGCCACCGGTCTACCTGTCGGCCACGTTTGCCTTCCCCACTGCCGAATACGGCGCCGCGTGTTTTGCCGGCGAAGCCAGCGGCCACTTCTACACACGCATTTCCAACCCGACCCTGGCGCTGCTGGAGTCGCGCATGGCCACCCTGGAAAACGGCGAGGCGGCGGTGGCGTTCAGTTCCGGCATGGGCGCGATTGCCGCGACGTTCTGGACCCTCTTGCGCCCAGGGGATGAGGTGATCGTCAGCCAGACCCTCTACGGCTGCACCTTCGCCCTGCTGCACCACGGCATTGGTGAGTTCGGCATCAAGGTGCGCCATGTGGACCTCACCGACCTGGCCGCCCTGCAAGCGGCACTCAGCCCCGCCACCCGCATGATCTACTGCGAAACCCCGGCCAACCCCACCCTGCAATTGGTGGACATCGCCGCCGTGTCCGCCCTCGCCCATCAACAGCCGAATGTCACAGTCGTGATCGACAACACTTACTGCACGCCGTACCTGCAACGCCCGCTGGAACTGGGCGCGGATGTGGTGGTGCACTCGGCCACCAAATACCTCAGCGGCCACGGCGATATCACCGCCGGCATCGCCGTGAGCAACCTGGCCACGGCCCAGCGCATTCGCTTGCAAGGCCTCAAGGACCTGACTGGCGCGGTGATGTCGCCCCAGGACGCCGCGCTGCTGATGCGCGGCCTCAAGACCCTGGCCCTGCGCATGGACCGCCATTGCAGCAACGCCCAGGCGGTGGCCGAAGCCTTGCAGGCACACCCGGCAGTGGAGTGGGTGACGTATCCGGGGCTGCGCTCTTTCGCACAGTACGAGTTGGCGGCCCGGCAAATGAGCCAGGCGGGCGGCATGATTGCGTTCGAACTCAAGGGTGGGATGGACACCGGTCGGCGCTTTATGAACGCCCTCAAGCTGTTCACCCGTGCGGTCAGCCTCGGGGACGCCGAATCCCTGGCCCAGCACCCGGCGAGCATGACCCACTCCACTTACACCCCCGAAGAGCGTGCGCACCATGGCATCAGCGAGGGGTTGGTGCGTTTATCAGTCGGGCTGGAGGATGTGGCCGACCTGCTGGCGGATGTGCAACAAGCGCTGGCCAAATGTGCTCGCACCTTGCCACGCCAGACGCTGATGGCGGCGCATGCGGTGAGATAAGTGCTGTGTTCCCCTCGCAGCGGTCAGACCACTCCGGCCGCCGTTGGCCGTGTTTAATCTGGTTTTTTTGGCAATTGGATCCCCATGCCGCCGCCAGGCTGTACTAGCATACGTCCTGCACTCGACATTCATGGACGAACTGATGAACTCACACCTGTTCCCACATATAGGCAAGGTCATCGCCAGCACCGGCAGTCGCCATTTCCCACGCATGCTGCATGACCTGATCCTCACCCAACTGGCCGTGGACGCCACCCATATCACCCAAATGCGCGTGAGCCCCGAAGGGCACACCCGCCGCAAGATCAGCCCGGTCTACACCGACTCGGTGGCGGCCCTGGGCGAAGCACAGCCCGCCGCACAACTGCACCTCACGCGCCGCAAGGACGACGTGCGCTATGTGCTGTCGGTGTACCGCTCGCACCAGTCCGAAAGCTTTTCGCCCCAGGAACGCAGCATGCTGCAGGACTTCTCCACCCTGCTGCTGCCCATGGTGGAAAAACACATCGCCGCGATCCAGCCCTGCAGCCAGGAGAGCGACCCGAAGGAGCCGCAAAACCAGGGCATCGACACCCTGCGCCGCCGCATTGAAGAGCGCCTGGTGCAATCGGGCCTGACCTTGTCCAACCGCGAGCTGGAAGTGTGCGTGGGCCTGCTGGCCGGGCGCACCGCGCCGGAGTTGGCGGAGCAACTGGCGTTGAAGGTCAACACGATTGAAAGCTACCTCAAGCGGGCGGCGATCAAGTTGGGGATCAGCGGGCGGCATTCGCTGTTGCGGTGGATGTATGCCACGGACGACATCACCAGTTAAACCGGTGGGAGGGGGCTTGCCCC
>NZ_JADDUM010000006.1 GCF_015163715.1 Pseudomonas cyclaminis | reverse complement strand
AACCCTACATGTAGGGTTTTGAGCGAAAAGACCCAACACAAATCAGACAAGAAACTCAAGCCCTTTCTTGCTCCTGTTTGGTCGAACCCAAGCATTTTTTGAAAGCCCAAACCGCTCAAGCGGATGGCAGCCGTTTTCAAGCTCCAACAGCGGAAAACGGTACGGGTGTTGCAGTGCTGGAAGCTGGCAACTGTCACCCATCAGTAATACGGCCAAGGGCATTCAAGCCCCGAACCGAAGACTTCGGCATGGAAGCGGCGCGAACAGCCCCCCTTCCTCCTGTCCCGAAGTTGTTATGCCAGGCCCAGGCCTGTTGTAAGTGCTTCAGGACGGAACGGTGGGCACCGTGATGGTGCCCAAATAAATATAGAATGTGGAGACAACCCCCCATGCAAACCGACACAACTCGCGAGAACCCGCAGGGCTCCGTGCCGCAGGCAGCAGATTCGAATATGGATCTGTCCGCCACTGCACCTGGCCAACTGCGCGTGATCAAGCGTAACGGCACTGTCGTTCCTTACACCGATGACAAAATCACCGTCGCCATCACCAAAGCGTTTCTTGCAGTTGAAGGCGGCACCGCTGCCGCTTCGTCGCGCATCCACGACACCGTTGCCCGCCTGACCGAACAAGTCACCGCGACCTTCAAGCGTCGCATGCCATCGGGCGGCACTATCCACATCGAAGAAATCCAGGACCAGGTCGAACTGGCCCTGATGCGTGCCGGCGAGCAGAAAGTCGCACGCGACTACGTGATCTACCGTGACGCCCGTTCCAAGGAACGTGCCGTCCGCACCCCGGCCGAAGAAGCCGCCGTGCAAGCGCACCCGTCGATCCGCATCACCCTGGCCGACGGTTCGTTTGCACCGCTGGACCTGGGCCGCCTGAACACCATCATCACCGAGGCCTGCGAAGGCCTGGAAGAAGTCGATGGTGACCTGATCCAGCGCGAAACCCTGAAGAACCTGTACGACGGCGTGGCCCTGACCGACGTCAACACCGCCCTGGTGATGACCGCCCGTACCCTGGTCGAGCGTGAGCCGAACTACTCGTTCGTCACCGCGCGCCTGCTGATGGACACCCTGCGTGCCGAAGGCCTGGGCTTCCTCGGCGTGGCCGACAGTGCCACCCACCACGAAATGGCCGACCTGTACGCCAAGGCCCTGCCTGCCTACATCGCCAAGGGTATCGAATTCGAATTGCTGAACCCGGTCCTGGCCACCTTCGACCTGGAAAAACTCGGCAAGGCGATCAACCACGAGCGTGACCAGCAGTTCACGTACCTGGGCCTGCAAACCCTGTACGACCGTTACTTCATCCACAAGGACGGGATCCGCTTCGAACTGCCGCAAGTGTTCTTCATGCGCGTGGCCATGGGCCTGGCGATCGAAGAGAAGCACAAGGAAGACCGTGCGATCGAGTTCTACAACCTGCTGTCGTCCTTCGACTACATGTCGTCGACCCCGACCCTGTTCAACGCCGGTACCCTGCGTCCACAGCTGTCGAGCTGCTACCTGACCACCGTGCCGGATGACCTGTCGGGCATCTACCACGCGATCCACGACAACGCCATGCTGTCCAAATTCGCTGGCGGCCTGGGCAACGACTGGACCCCGGTGCGTGCCTTGGGTTCGTACATCAAGGGCACCAACGGCAAGTCCCAGGGCGTCGTGCCGTTCCTCAAAGTCGTGAACGACACCGCCGTAGCGGTCAACCAGGGCGGCAAGCGCAAAGGCGCTGTCTGTGCCTACCTGGAAACCTGGCACATGGACATCGAAGAGTTCATCGAGCTGCGCAAGAACACCGGTGATGACCGCCGTCGTACCCACGACATGAACACCGCCAACTGGATCCCAGACCTGTTCATGAAGCGTGTCTTCGATGACGTCCATGGACCCTGTTCTCGCCATCCGAAGTGCCGGACCTGCACGACCTGACCGGCAAGGCTTTCGAAGAGCGTTACGAGTACTACGAAGCCCTGTCCCAGTACCCAGGCAAGATCAAGCTGTTCAAGACCATCCAGGCCAAAGACCTGTGGCGCAAGATGCTGTCCATGCTGTTCGAAACCGGCCACCCTTGGCTGACCTTCAAGGATCCGTGCAACCTGCGCAGCCCGCAGCAGCACGTGGGCGTGGTTCACAGCTCGAACCTGTGCACCGAGATCACCTTGAACACCAACAAGGACGAAATCGCCGTTTGCAACCTGGGCTCGATCAACCTGCCGAACCACATCGTCAACGGCAAGCTGGACACCGCCAAGCTGGAACGCACCGTCAACACCGCCGTACGCATGCTCGATAACGTGATCGACATCAACTACTACTCGGTGCCACAGGCGCAGAACTCCAACTTCAAGCACCGTCCGGTCGGCCTGGGCATCATGGGCTTCCAGGATGCGCTGTACCTGCAGCACATTCCTTACGGTTCGGATGCAGCGGTCGAGTTCGCCGACAAGTCCATGGAAGCGGTCAGCTACTACGCGATCCAGGCTTCCTGCGACCTGGCCGACGAGCGCGGCGCCTACGAGACGTTCCAGGGTTCGCTGTGGTCCAAAGGCATCCTGCCGCTGGATTCGCAACAGATCCTGATCGAGCAACGTGGCCAGAAGTACATCGATGTTGACCTGGAAGAATCCCTGGACTGGGCGCCGGTACGTGCCCGTGTGCAGAAAGGCATTCGCAACTCCAACATCATGGCCATCGCACCGACCGCGACCATTGCCAACATCACTGGCGTTTCGCAGTCGATCGAACCGACTTACCAGAACCTGTATGTGAAATCGAACCTGTCGGGCGAATTCACCGTGATCAACCCGTACCTGGTTCGCGACCTCAAGGCCCGCGGCCTGTGGGACTCGGTCATGATCAACGACCTGAAGTACTACGACGGTTCCGTGCAGCAGATCGAGCGCATCCCGCAAGAACTCAAAGAGCTCTACGCGACCGCCTTCGAAGTGGACACCAAGTGGATCGTTGACGCCGCCAGCCGTCGTCAGAAGTGGATCGACCAGGCTCAGTCCCTGAACCTTTACATCGCCGGCGCTTCGGGCAAGAAGCTGGACGTGACCTACCGCATGGCCTGGTACCGTGGCCTGAAAACTACGTACTACCTCCGTGCCCTGGCCGCGACCAGCACCGAGAAGTCGACCATCAACACCGGTAAGCTGAACGCTGTGTCCAGCGGCAACCATGGTGATGACTCGGTACTCGCCGCTCCAGCCGGCCCGGCGCCCGTACCAAAGGCCTGTGCGATTGATGAGCCGGATTGCGAAGCTTGCCAGTAAGCTGAGCGCCCTGGGTTTAACCACCCAAGGTTGAAAAGCCCCCGATACACCTGACGGTGTATCGGGGGCTTTCTTTTGCCTGGCATAAAACCAGTGCGCGACTAGATCAACACGGTCGCCATACCCGGCCAAGCATAATCGCCTCGCCCCCCCCCACAACTCCATGCGACCATTGATCACAGCCATCGAATGGCCGCCGAATTCCACCGTCCCTGCCTTACTGCTTCTCAAGTCGCCATCGTCGCCGGCCTGTAAAGCCCCTTCAGCCCCAAACGATCCAGGCCTTCGCGTGGGCCCTCTCCATCGTTGAGGCTATTCAACGCGTCAGTGAAACTCTGCTTTGCCTTCCCATCATTGTTTTCCAACTGCGCCCGCTTGGCGCTCACGGCATACATGAAGTTGGCATCGGTTATCATCGCTGGATCATCGCCCTTGAAACCAGCATGTGCGGCAGCCTCCCTCAATTCATCCTTGGTCAAAGGCACCGTGGTGCCATCTCGCATCGTCACCTCATAGCCTTTGCTTGTTTCCTTCACCTCCTTGTAGACATCGGTAGGTTTTTGACCGTACCGCATCATTGCAGCTTTTATGGCGGAAACGGTGATGCAGTTGCCCTGATCCCCCTGGCTGAAGCCACTCCAGATATTGTCAGGCTTTTTCCCGGGATCGCTGTTGTCCGGCTTGTAGTTGAAATACTTTGAACCGTCGAGAATCGGCTTGTCACTCATGGACTCCCGAGGACCAAAACCCGCCTGATTCACCCCACCGCCACGGCCACCTCCGCCACCGCCACCGCCACCGCCACGCGATGGCGATGGAGACGCAGGAGAAGGGGAAGGCGTATCCGGAAACAGGTCCGGAAACAGCGCCTTCAACAACTCCAGCCATCGATTCGATGGCCCTTCCTTGAGTTGTTCAAGGACTTTCTTGAACTCCTCGTCCCCAAGCGCTTCACGTTTCTCATTGAGCTTGTCGCGTAGCGCCTGAACAGTTTGGTTCTTGCCAGTACTTTGCGCGTCGTCTAGCTCCTTGAGCAGTTTTGCGACGGCGCTCTTATTTGCGTTCAAATCCTCTCTGGTATCGTCTGTCGCGCCTTTACCGCTCCAGGAACGCGGTGCTGATCCAGCGTCGAAATGCACGCCGGCCGCACCAAGCCCCACTTCCCAATAGTTCCCCATTGATATCCCCCCCAAGATCACAAGCTCAACGGCTTGCGGCTTAATGGGTGGCATTGAGGGCGTAGGGCGTTCCAGATGATGTTTGTCAGGCAAAAAAAACCTCGATCGAGGGTTTTCAGTCAAGCGCGTTATCGTCATGGCATCACGTC
>NZ_JADDUM010000059.1 GCF_015163715.1 Pseudomonas cyclaminis | reverse complement strand
GCGCTGGGCTGCGAAGCAGCCCTGAACCAGGCGCTGAGTTCCAACAGAAAGATCCCGCCGTGCGGCGTATATCGGCGTCATCTTTTGTATCAAAGACCCTGTAAGATACGCCGCACTTAGCCAGGGATGCTCACCATGTTCGATTCGCTCAAAGCCATCAGCCGTCGTGTTGTCGGCGTGTTTCTGACCGTGGTGGGGGCCGTTTTCGGCCAATGGCATCCTCCGCTGTGGCTACGAGCTATCGGCCGTGGCGTGGCGAAACTGGGCGCTAAAGCCCGCGCTTACCCGCGTCAGACAGGTGCCGGGGTTATCGGGCTCGTGCTGCTCGCGGCGGCTGGCTTCTACGGCTGGCACTGGTATTCCAACCTGCCGCAGCCGCATACCGCGAGCTACTCGCTGCACAAGCCCAACCTGACTGACTACACCCAGCCCACGCCGGTTGTGGATAACTTGCAGGTGCGCTTCGCTGAGTCCGTGGCGCCGCTTGCCGCCATTGGCAAGCCTGTTACCGAGGGCATTACCCTCAAGCCTGAGGTCGCGGGCACCTGGCGCTGGGCGGATGACCGCAGCCTGTTGTTCGTGCCGGAAAAAGACTGGCCCATCGACGCCCATTACACCCTCGATCTGGCCAAGAAAAACCTGCTGGCAGACGGCGTATTGCTGGATCAGTACAGCACCCAGTTCTCCACCCAACCGTTCCGCGCCACCCTGGCCGCCAACGAGTTGTACCAGGATCCATCCAACCCGACGCTGAAACAGCTGGTGGCGACCTTCCGGTTTTCCCACCCGGTGGATGAAGACAACCTACGCAAGCGTGTAACCGTGACCCTCGGCAAAGGCCTGGCCTACCGCGACGCCCAGTTGCCCAATCGCCCGGAAATAACCTTCGACGAGAAAAAGCTCAACGCCTACGTACGTTCCGCCGCCCTGGCCACCCCGCTGGAAAGCACCCCGGTCAGCGCCAAGCTCGACGAAGGCATCAAGGCCCGTGACGGCGGCAATGCCAGCGCAGCGCCGTTGGTGGCCGAGGTCACCGTACCCGGCCGCTATCGCCTGACCTTTACCGGCGCTGAAGTCAGCTTTGTTGATAACGAACGCGCCGAGCCTGAGCCAGTGCTGATGTTCAGCAGTTCCAGCGCCGTAGCCGATGACACCATCGCCGGTAAGGTCCAGGCCTGGTTGTTGCCAGAAAAAGCCCAGGACGACACGCGTCCTTACACCACCAATGAGATCGACGACGCCCTGCTCGCCCGCAGCACCAAGGTCAACCTGACACACGTGCCCAGCGTCGAACCGCTGAACACACTGCACGCCTTCAAGTTCAAGGCCCCGGCCGGTCGTGCGCTGTATGTGCGCGTGCCCGCCAACCTGGAAGCCATTGGCGGTTATCTGGCAAAAAATCCTACGGCGTCGCTGGTGAGCATGCCGGCGTATCCGCGCACGTTGCAGTTCCTGTCTGACGGCGCCCTGCTCAGCCTCACCGGCGAAAAACGCCTGGGCTTCATGGCCCGTGGCGTGCCAGGCGCCCATGTGGAAATCGCCCGCCTGCTGCCCAACCAGTTGCAGCACTTGGTGGACCAGAGCAGCGGCAGTTTTGCCCGGCCGAACTTCGGCAATGAGTATTTTGATCGCATGGTCGAGCGTCAGTCCCTGGACATTGCGCTGTCATCCAATGACCCGGCCAAAACCGTCTACGACAACGTGGACTTGAGCCACTACCTCACCGCCAATGGCGGCCGTCGCGGCATTTTTGTGCTCAAGCTCAGCCCACAGGATGAGCCGGCCGAGCGTACCTTCGACTACGACCGCAGCAGCACCAGCGACCTGCGGTTTATCGTGGTGACTGACCTGGGCATCATTGCCAAGCGCTCCAGTGACGGCAGCCATGATGTGTATGTGCAGTCCATCGGCAATGGTTCGCCGGTGGCCGACGCGCAGGTCGACATCATCGGCCGCAACGGCTTGCCGGTGAGCAGCGGCCACACCGACGGCGAGGGCCATGTGCATTTCGCCAAGCTGGATGAACTGCGCCGTGAGAAAACGCCGCTGATGTATGTGGTCAGTCGCGGCAATGACCAGTCGTTCCTGCCGATTGCCCGTCAGTCCCAGCAGTTGGATTTGTCGCGCTTCGACGTAGGCGGTTTGGAAGAAGACGGTGCGATTGATCGCCTCAGCGCCTACCTGTTTACCGACCGCGGCCTGTACCGACCTGGCGAAACCGCACACTTGGGCATGATCGTGCGCAGCGGCAACTGGAAAGGCGCCCTGCAGGGCCTGCCGGTGGAGCTGCAGATCACCGACCCACGCGGTCTGGAAGTGATTCGCCAGCCGCTGAAGCTGTCCGCCAGCGGGTTTGAAACCTTTGATTTCCCCAGCAGCGAAGTCGCCCCCGCCGGGGAATACACCGCGACCTTGCAGTTGATTGGCCAGAAACAGACCCGCACCGACCTGGGCAGTGTCAGCTTCAAGGTCCGCGACTTCGAGCCGGACCGCATGAAAGTCAGCCTGAGCCTGCACGACACACCGGTGCAGGGCTGGATTCCCCCGGACCAGGTTGTGGCCAAAGTCACCGCCATGCACCTGTTCGGCGCCCCGGCTGCGGGCCGTCGCGTCACCGCGAAAATGTCCCTGAGCCCGACGCTCGCGGCCTTCGACCGTTACCCCGACTACCGCTTCCGCCTCAATGATTCCCTGGAGGACGCCAGCACCGAAGACCTAGCCGAAACCACCGTCGACGATAACGGCCAGGCGGTGCTGGACCTCAACCTGCAACGTTTCGCCAACAGCACCTATCGCTTGCAGGTGATGACCCAGGTGTTCGAGGCCGAAGGGGGCCGCAACGTGGCGGCGCAAAGTGCGTTGCTGGTGTCGTCCGCGCCGTACCTGGTGGGTGTGAAAAGTCAGGACTCGCTGTCGTACGTCGCCAAGGACGCACCGCGCCAGGTGCAATGGCTGGCGGTCGCGCCAGACCTTTCGCCGTTGGCGGTGGATGGCCTGACCAGCGAAGTGGTCGAGCATCGTTATGTGTCGGTGCTGGTGAAGCAATCCAACGGCACCTACAAGTACGAGTCGCGCATCAAGAACATCAGCCAACCGGCCTCACCGCTGGAGATGACCAAGGACGGCGCCAAGCAGACCCTGAACACCGGCACGCCAGGGGATTTCACCCTGCAAGTGAAGGACGCCAACGGCAACCTGCTCAACCAGATCGACTACAGCGTGGCCGGGCGCGGTAACACTTCGCGCTCCCTGGAGCGTAATGCCGAGCTGCAGCTGCGCCTGGATAAACGCAGCTACGCCACCGGTGATGAGATCGCCATCAGCATTCGCGCGCCGTACACCGGCGCGGGCTTGATCACCATCGAGCGCGACAAGGTCTACACCCAGCAGTGGTTCAAGGCTGACAGCACCAACAGCGTGCAACATATCCGCGTACCTGCGGGGCTTGAGGGCAATGCCTACGTCAACGTGCAGTTCGTGCGCGACATCGGCTCGTCTGAGGTTTATATGAGCCCGCTGTCCTACGGCGTGGTGCCCTTCAGCATCAACCTGGATGCGCGGCGCATGGCACTGAAGGTCGAAGGTCCGGCGAAGATCGAGCCGGGGCAGACCTTGGATATCAAGGTCAACGCCGACCGGCCGGGCCGCGCAGTGATCTACGCGGTGGACGAAGGCATCCTGCAAGTGGCGCGCTATCAGACGCCGGATCCGCTGGGTTTCTTCTTCCAGAAACGTGCGCTGGAGGTCGGCACCAGTCAGATCCTTGACTTGATCCTGCCGGAATTCAGCCGCCTGCTCAGTGGGGCAGCGCCGGGTGGCGATACGGAAGGCGCCCTGGCCAACCATCTCAACCCGTTCAAGCGTAAACATCAGCCGCCGGTGGCCTGGTGGTCCGGGCTGGTGGATTTGCCGGCCGGTGAGACCGTGTTGCATTACCAGGTACCGGACAGCTTCAATGGCAAGTTGCACCTGTTTGCCGTCGCGGTGGATACCGACAGCGTGGGCGTCAGCGAGGCCACGACCGACGTGCGCGGGCCGATTGTGATCACGCCCAACGTACCGGCCTTTGTGGCGCCGGGGGATGTGTTCAACGTCAGCGCCGGGGTGTTCAGCAACCTCGATGCAGCGGCGGATGTGAAGTTTGAAGTGCAGACCAGCACCGGCCTCGTGGTGCAGGGCAACAAGGGCGGCACCCTGTCGCTGCAACCGCGCAAGGAAGGCACTGCGGAGTTCAAGATCAAGGTCGGCGACACGCTCGGGTCGGCGGACCTGCGCTTTGTCGCGGTGCTGCCGGATGGCAAGCGGATCCAGGTGGCAGAAACCACCTCGATCCGGCCATTGAGCGAGCATCGCGTGGCCCTGAGCCTGGGTCGTTTCGACAGCGCCAGCAAAGAACTCAAGCCCACACGTGAACTGTTCAGCCAACTGCGTGATGTGCAACTGGGCGTGGCCGCCTCGCCGCTGGTATGGGCCAACGGCCTCAAGCATTACCTGGATGACTACGGCTATGCGTGCACCGAGCAATTGGTGTCCAAGGCCATGCCGGCCTTGATCTGGGGCGGCACCGCACCCGAGGCTGAGCAAGCCTTCAACAGCGCGGTGCGCATGTTGCGCCAGCGTCAGAACCAGGCCGGTGGCTTTGGTTTGTGGGCGGCCAACCCGGACGTGGCGCCGTACGCCAGCCTGTACGCAACCGACTTCCTGATCGAAGCCAAGGAGCGCGGGCTGCCGGTGCCGGAAGATCTGCTGGTGCGGTCCAATGCGTATCTGACAGACCTGGCCAACGGCCCGAGCGAAGGTCTGTCGGAATTGCGCAACCGTGCCTACGCCAGTTACCTGCTGAGCCGTCAGGGGATTCTGGTGAGCGGCGCGCTGAGCGACATCCGCGAGCGCTACGAAAGTTACTTCAAGGACAGCTGGCAGAACGACCTGGGCGCTGCCTACCTGGCAGCCAGCTACAAACTGCTCAAGCAGGATCGCCAGGCCGATACGCTGTTTCGCAAAACCCCATGGCGTTCGCTGGTGGATAAGTGGGACAGCGACGGTTTGTACTACGACCCACTCGTGCACGACGCCGAACACTTGCACCTGCTGGCGCGCCACTTCCCGGAACTGATGGATGACGTGCCCACGGCGCTGCTGGACAAGCTAGGTAAACGCCTCAACGAGCAGCGCTACAACTCGCTGTCGGCGGCCTTGTTGCTGCGCGCCTTGGACAACTATGGCGAGCGTGCGCAAAGCGACATGACTCTCAAGGCCACCGCCTGGCTGAGCGACAAGCAGCAACAATTGCTGGAGATGGCCGGCCAGCCACCGCGTGCCGCCGTACCGGGTGCCACGCAGAAGCTGGTCATGGAAAAATCCGACGGCCCTGCGGCCTTCTACATGCTCAGCGAGGCCGGTTTCGATAAGGGTGCCAAGCTCAAGCCGATCAACAATGGCCTGGAAATCATCCATGAATACCTCGACCTCAAAGGCGAGCCGGTGAGCAAGGTGGCGGTGGGCGAGGAGTTCCTGGTGCGCCTGCGTCTGCGCGCCACCGACCGTGATCAGGTACAGCAAGTGGCTGTGGTTGACCTACTGCCGGGTGGCGTCGAGCCTGTGTATAACTTGCCGCCGGAGCCGGAAGCCGCCAGCACCGAGGAAAGTGAAGGCGACGATTCCGAGTATGTGGAAACCGCTGACGGCGAAGAAGCCGACACCTGGCAAGCGCCCATCGGCGAAACCGAGCTGAGCAACTGGCAGCCGGACTACGTGGATGTGCGGGATGATCGGGTGGTGTTGTACGGCACTGCGCTGCGGGATGTAGGCACTTTCGTGTACCGCGTGCGCGCCACCAATGCAGGGACGTTCAACACGCCACCGGCCTACGCCGAAGGCATGTACGAAACCACCCTGCAAGGACGCGGCAAAGTAGGCCAGCTTGAAATTACCAAGCCTTAGACGCCTGGCGCCCCTGCTGGCAGCGGCGTGTGTACTGGCGGGGCTGCGGCTGTGGCCCCATGCGCCGCTGGAACAGGCCGTCACTTCGTCGCGGGTGGTGTTGGCCGACGATGGCTCGTTGCTGCGCATGACCCTCGCGGATGACGGCCAATATCGCCTGTGGCTACCGCTGGAGCGCATTTCGCCTTCATTGATTGAGGCCCTGCTGCTCAAGGAAGACCGCAATTTCTACTGGCACCCGGGGATCAATCCCCCGGCGTTGCTGCGGGCGGCCATGGCCACCTACAGCGGTGGCCAGCGCCAGGGCGGCTCGACCTTGAGCATGCAACTGGCGCGGCGCCTGTGGGATCTCAACACCCGCCAGGTGCCCGGCAAATTGCAGCAGATGGCGTTGGCGCTGTGGCTGGAGGCGCGCTACAGCAAACACGACATCCTTGAGGCGTACCTGAACCTGGCGCCCATGGGCGGCAATATCGAAGGTGCCGAAGCGGCCAGCCGCATTTACTTCGGTAAGTCGGCGGCGCAGTTGTCATTGTCCGAAGCCTTGGCATTGGCGGTGATTCCTCAGCAACCGGGCCGTCGGGCGCGCTTCGGGCCTTCGCTGCAAAACGCCCGGCTGCGCCTGATGGCTGACTGGCGCGAGACTTATCCACAAGACCTGCGCAACGACAGTCTGCTGGACTTACCCCTGGAAGCACGCAACCGCCAGCAGATTCCTTTTTTGGCGCCACACGTGAGCGAACAATTGCTGGCATCCCAGGCCGGTAACGAATTGAACAGCACCCTCAATCTGCCTTTGCAGCAATTGCTGGAGCGCCTGATCAGCGGGTTTATCGCCGAACGGCGCAGCACCGGTGTGGAAAACGCCACGGCGATCCTGATCGACAGCCGCGACCTGAGCGTGAAGGCGTTGGTGGGCTCGGCGGATTACTTATCCACAAGCATCCATGGGCAGGTCAATGGCGTGCTTTCACGGCGCTCGCCGGGGTCAACGCTCAAGCCGTTTCTCTACGGGCTGGCGCTGGACCAAGGGGTGATTCACCCCATGAGCATCCTCAAGGACTTACCGAGTAACTTCGGCTACTTCCAACCGGAAAACTTCGACGGCAGTTTTGTCGGGCCACTGACGGCGCGGGATGCGTTGATCCGTAGTCGCAATATTCCGGCCGTGTGGCTGGCCAGCCAGGTCAAGTCGCCGTCTCTCTACGGTTTGCTGCAACGCGCCGGCATCAAAGGCCTGCGCGACGAAAGCCATTACGGCCTGGCCCTGGCACTGGGTGGTGGCGAGATGACCCCGGAGGAGCTGGCGCGGCTGTATGTGATGTTAGCGGGAGACGGGCATCTGCGGCCGTTGCGCTACTTGCAGGAACAGCCGCAAACCACTGGCCCGCAGCTGCTCACGCCCCAGGCGGCCTTTATGGTGCGCGACATGCTACGGCGCAACCCGCGTCCGGATGGTCTGCCAGGCCGCCACTGGCGCACCGCCTGGAAAACCGGCACGTCATGGGGTTTCCACGATGCGTGGAGCGCCGGTCTGGTCGGTCCGTATGTGCTGGTGGTGTGGGTGGGTAACTTCGATGGCCGGCCGAACCCGGCGTTTATCGGTGCCAAGACCGCCGCGCCGTTGTTCTTCCGCATTGCTGACGCGTTGCCCCTGGCATTGCCCAACGTCGCAATCAAAGCCGACAAACCACCCGCCGGGCTGGTGCGCATCGATGTCTGCGCCGCCTCCGGCGAGCTGCCCAACCGCTGGTGCCCGCAAACCCGTAAGACCTGGTACATCCCCGGCGTCTCGCCGATTCGCGTGTCCAACCTGCACCGCCCGGTGCTGATCGACACCCGTACCGGCAAGGCCGCCTGCCCGCCATTCGATCCGCAATACACGCGAGAGGAAATCTTCGAATTCTGGCCCAGCGACGTGCAACGCCTGTACCGCGCCGCCGGCCTGCCCCGCCGCACGCCACCCAGCGTGATGAAAAACTGCCAGCCCAACCGCATCACCGACCAGAGCGAAGCGCCGCAGATTCGCTCACCGCTGACCCAGGTGAGCTACCAACTGCGGCTGTCCCAACCCCAGGAAAGCATCCCGCTGAACGCCAACGCCGCCAGCGATGCAACGACCCTGTACTGGTTCGCCGACCAGACCCTGATCGGCCAGGGCACACCGCAAGCCACGCTGAACTGGCGGCCGGGCAAGTCGGGGGAATATCGGTTAAGGGTCAGTGATGATCAGGGGCGCAGTGCGAGTAGGGGGTTGAAGGTGGAGTTTGTGCCGTGAGCCTGGTTCAGTAAAAGCGCCGGTGCAGATCCGGGAATATCATCTGAGCGAACCAGACGGGCAACCCAGGAAAAATTGAGCGTGATTTCGCCGACGGCGCTTCGACCACCCCCATATCAATCAATTTCTTGAGCTGGTCGCTCGCCACGCGGTCATGCAGACCGGAGAACACTTTGAAGTCCGCACGGGCGATCTCTCCCTGCGTAAGCAAGATATGGATTGCCTTGGCCATTTCTTGCTTGACCCCAGATTCCACAAACCGCCCTTCAAGCCCAATCACTTTCTCAAGCCGGCGACGCAGGTTTACAAGATCCATCGCCTGTTCAACATATTCTATTTGGTCAATACAGACCTGAAGCATGAACTCTACAAACTCGAACAGCCCACCCTGAGTGAGCTGACCACGACCGTCGAGATCCCCTCGACGAGCCTGATCAGCGACACGCAAGCGTGCGTAGTATTCGTCCTGTTTTCGTGCCAGCCCTCGGGAAAGTGACCAAAAAGGCGATGCGAGCCCAAGTCGCATCAACTGCAAATGGGTAATCATGCGCACCACGCGTCCATTGCCGTCTTCAAATGGGTGAACGAACGCAAGACGGTGGTGGTAAGCAAGCGAGCTAAGAATTCGGGAGGTGAGATCAGGTTGCCCACCATATACCTGTTGAAGGCGGGTGAGCATGGGGGTGACAGACTCCCACGCAGGCGCGGCATGATCACCAACCAGCACATTACGTTGTGTTGTATCCCTCAATTGGCCCGGTACAAGCATGCGGCCATCGCTGAGTCCTAACTCTTCATCGCTGGCGCCGGCGAAAAGGCGACGATGGATTGAAGATAAAAATTGAGGTGCATAGAAAACAGACCAAGGGACCTCTGTTGACTTCGTTCTGCGCACAGCCCTTTCCAGCAACTCCTGAACGCCGATATGACTTTCGGCCAGCTCGCGCAATGCTTTGCTTTCGCGCCTCGGCACCCGGGCTGAGAGCGTGGCGGGCTCAGTGTACTGACCTTCAATCAGGTTGCTGTAATAACTATTGGTGATTCGCATCAGCCCGCCAATACGGGTCGCTGTGCTCTCGGGCAGTAAACCGGTGAGTTTTCCAGCACGAAACGACAGCGTTTCTGCCGTACGTAAAATCGACGCAGGGAAACCGGGGGACGGCCAGACAGGTTCCAGCCAGTGATTTCCGGACATGAATTTATGCGTCATTTTGCTCACCTGTTCCGATTTATTTTCGGATCTATTTTTCCTTTAAGTCCAATACTAGCGGGATTAATAGAGGGTTCTATATATCTTTTTCCTCAAGATTTTTCCGATTTATTTTCTGTTTTTTGCTAACCGGTTAATTCAAGGTAGTTCGACTCCCCGCCTCCGGTAGCACCCGACAACCAACCCCATACAAAGCTCAGGCGGGTACGCCCAGACTTATCCACAGCGACCGTGCCTCGCGACCATCCGGACAGCAACTCACCGTCCAACGTCAGGCACTGAAACAGCAGCTCAATGGTGTCGGCACCGGTGACGCGACCGACTTGCGTCCCCATGCGGATTCGGCCGCCTTGGTAGGTACTGGAAATGGCATCGCCGTCGACAAGGTAATGAAACACTGTGCCGGTACCGGAAAGGCCATGGGTGTTGCTGGCGACCGCAAACCGGCGATTGTGCAAACGCTCGCCGGGTTGGGGAAAGGAAGATGGGATCAACGTAGCGTCCTTGCGTTGAAACCTGGAGACCCGGCGAGCCTCCAGGTGCGTGGGGTGTTACTCCACCGTCACCGATTTGGCCAGGTTGCGCGGCTGGTCAACGTCGGTACCCTTGAGCACGGCCACGTAGTACGACAGCAGTTGCAGCGGGATGGTGTAGAGGATCGGCGACAGGGTGTCGTTGATGTGCGGCATGTTGATGACGTGGGTGCCTTCGCCGTTGGTCATGCCGGCTTTCTCATCAGCGAATACCACCAGTTGGCCGCCACGGGCGCGCACTTCCTGCAGGTTGGATTTGAGCTTTTCCAGCAGTTCGTTGTTCGGCGCTACGGTGACCACTGGCATGTCGTCATCCACCAGGGCCAGTGGGCCGTGTTTGAGCTCGCCGGCCGGGTAGGCTTCGGCGTGGATGTACGAGATTTCCTTGAGCTTGAGGGCGCCTTCCATCGCCACCGGGTATTGCGCGCCACGGCCGAGGAACAGAGTGTGGTTCTTGTCGGCGAACAGCTCGGCGACTTTTTCCACGACGCTGTCCATGGCCAGGGCTTCGCCCAGGCGGGTCGGCAGGCGGCGCAGTTCTTCCACCAGGGTCGCTTCGACGCCTTCGGCCAGAGTGCCGCGCACTTGGCCCAGCGACAGGGTCAACAGCAACAGGCCGACCAGTTGGGTGGTGAAGGCTTTGGTGGAAGCCACGCCGATTTCGCGACCAGCCTGGGTCAGCAGGGTCAGGTCGGACTCACGCACCAGCGAGCTGATGCTGACGTTGCAGATCGCCAGGCTGGCGAGGAAACCCAGCTCCTTGGCGTTGCGCAGGGCGGCCAGGGTGTCAGCGGTTTCGCCGGACTGGGAGATAGTCACGAACAGGGTATCGGGCTGCACCACCACCTTGCGGTAGCGGAATTCGCTGGCGACTTCGACCTGGCAAGGGATGCCGGCCAGTTCTTCCAACCAGTAGCGGGCAACCATACCCGCGTGATAGCTGGTGCCACAGGCGACGATCTGCACATTGCGCACTTTGGCGAACAGCTCGGCGGCTTGCGGGCCGAACGCGTTGACCAGCACTTGGTTCTGGCTCAGTCGACCTTCCAATGTGCGTTGGACCACAGCCGGTTGCTCGTGGATTTCCTTGAGCATGAAGTGGCGGTATTCGCCTTTGTCGGCGGCTTCGGCACCGTCACGGTATTGCACGGCTTCGCGCTCGACGGAGTTACCGTTAACGTCCCAGATCGCCACGCTTTCGCGGCGGATGTCGGCAATATCGCCCTCTTCCAGGTACATGAAGCGGTCAGTCACCTGGCGCAGGGCCAGTTGATCGGAGGCGAGGAAGTTTTCCCCCAGGCCCAGGCCGATCACCAGCGGGCTGCCACTGCGCGCGGCAACCACGCGGTCGGGTTGGCTGGCGCTGACCACGGCCAGGCCATAGGCGCCGTGCAGTTCCTTGACCGTGGCCTTGAGGGCGGTGGTCAGGTCGCTGTGGTCCTTGAGCTTGTGGTTGAGCAGGTGGGCGATGACTTCGGTGTCGGTGTCCGAGGTGAACACGTAGCCCAGGCTCTTGAGTTGCTCGCGCAGCACTTCGTGGTTTTCGATGATGCCGTTGTGCACCACGGCCAGGTCGCCGGAGAAGTGCGGGTGGGCGTTGCGTTCGCAAGGCGCACCGTGGGTGGCCCAACGGGTGTGGGCAATGCCCAGGCGGCCGACCAGCGGCTCGCCAGCCAGAGCCTGTTCCAACTCGCTGACCTTGCCTGGGCGACGCATGCGCTCAAGCTTGCCGGCGTTGCTGAAGACGGCCACACCGGCGCTGTCGTAGCCACGGTATTCCAGGCGCTTGAGGCCTTCGATCAGAATCGCGGTCACGTTACGTTCGGCGACTGCGCCTACAATTCCACACATGGTGTTTCTCCTAGATGATTGCCGCGCATATCAGCGTAATGCCGCGGGCTTGGATCTGGTCGCGGGCCTCAAGCGGCAGGCGATCATCGGTGATAAGGGTATGGACGCTGCTCCAGGGCAGTTCCAGGTTGGGAATCTTGCGGCCGATCTTGTCGGATTCGACCATCACCACCACTTCACGGGCGACCTCGGCCATCACGCGGCTCAGGCCCAACAGTTCGTTGAAGGTGGTGGTACCGCGCTGCAGATCGATGCCGTCGGCTCCGATGAACAGTTGATCAAAGTCGTAGGAACGCAAAACCTGCTCGGCAACCTGGCCCTGAAACGAGTCCGAGTGCGGGTCCCAGGTGCCGCCGGTCATCAACAGCACCGGCTCATGTTCCAGTTCGCTCAAGGCGCTGGCCACGTGCAGGGAGTTGGTCATCACCACGAGGCCAGGCTGGTGGCCAAGTTCTGGAATCATGGCGGCGGTGGTACTGCCGCTGTCGATGATGATGCGGGCGTGTTCACGCAGACGCATCACCGCCGCGCGGGCAATCGCCCGCTTATGGGCCGAGATCGGCTGAGCGGCATCGCCGACCAGTTCCTGGGGCATGGTGACTGCGCCACCGTAGCGGCGCAGTAGCAGGCCGTTGCTTTCGAGGGCGGCCAGGTCCTTGCGGATGGTGACTTCCGAGGTTTCGAAACGTTTGGCCAGTTCGTCCACGCTGACTTCGCCCTGTTCATTGAGCAAGGCAAGGATGTTGTGGCGTCGCTGGGGTGTATTTCGTTTCGACATGGTGATGATAAGTTTCGTTTCGAAAGATAACGAAGGCAATCAAAACCTATTGGTGAGATATCGTCAAGCGTCGGGACCAGATTTTTCGAACAACACATGACAAATGTGGGAGGGGGCTTGCCCCCGATAGCAGTAGATCAGCCGACTAAAACATTGACTGAAAATCCGCCATCGGGGGCAAGCCCCCTCCCACATTTGGATAGCACCGCTGATAAGGCTGTGGATAACTCAGGTCTTTTTGATTTTGACCGGGCGTTTCCAGCCGTCGATGTTGCGTTGGCGGGCGCGGGCTACGCCGAGCTGCAAGTTATCCACATCCTGGTTGATAGTGGAACCGGCGGCCGTGGTGGCACCATCGCCGACCTTCACCGGAGCTACCAGCGAATTATTCGAGCCGATAAACACATCTTCGCCCAGCACCGTCACGTGTTTGTTGGCGCCATCGTAGTTGCAGGTGATGGTGCCGGCGCCGATGTTAGTACGCGCACCGATAACTGCGTCGCCCAGGTAGGTCAGATGACCCGCTTTCGCGCCTTCACCCAAGTGGGCATTTTTCAGTTCGACAAAGTTACCCACATGGGCCTTGGCCTCCAGCACGCTGCCCGGACGCAACCGTGCAAACGGGCCGGCATCGCTGCCTTCGCCCATCACCGCGCCGTCGATATGGCTGTTGGCCTTGACCACCACGCCCTTGCGCAGGGTGCTGTCCTTGATCACACAGTTCGGACCAATCACCACGTCGTCTTCGATGATTACGCGACCTTCCAGGATCACGTTGATGTCGATCAGCACGTCACGGCCCACGGTCACCTCGCCGCGCACGTCAAAGCGAGCCGGATCACGCAGGGTCACGCCCTGAGCCATCAGGCGACGGCCTTCGCGCAACTGATAGTGACGCTCAAGCTCTGCAAGCTGCTTGCGGTCGTTGGCGCCCTGCACTTCCATTGGGTCGTGGGGCTGTTCGGTGGCGACCAGCAGGCCATCACTCACGGCCATCTCGATGACGTCGGTGAGGTAGTACTCGCCCTGGGCGTTGTTGTTGGACAGGCGGCTCATCCAGTCAGCAAGCTTGTTGGCAGGGACGGCGAGAATCCCGGTATTGCCTTCGGTGATGGCGCGTTGGGCTTCGCTGGCGTCCTTGTGTTCAACGATGGCGGCGACCTTGCCGTCAGCATTGCGCACGATGCGCCCGTAGCCAGTGGGGTCCTCCAGCTCAACGGTGAGCAGTCCCATCTGGCCAGGCACTACGTGCTTGAGCAGGCGTTGCAGGGTTTCCACTTCGATCAGCGGCACGTCGCCATATAGGATCAGTACCGTATCGGCGGTGATGAACGGTACGGCTTGCGCGGTGGCGTGGCCGGTGCCCAGTTGCTTGTCCTGCAATACGAAATTCAGGTCGTCCGCGGCCAGGCGCTCACGCACTGCATCGGCACCGTGGCCGATCACTACGTGGATGCGTTGCGGGTCCAACTGCCGGGCGCTGTGGATAACATGGCCAAGCATGGAGTTGCCGGCCACCGGGTGCAGCACCTTGGGCAGGGCTGAACGCATGCGAGTGCCCTGGCCTGCGGCGAGAATGACGATTTCAAGAGACATGAATGGCTACCAATCCTGGGCGGTCCGGGTTCAGACCAGAGAAGTGTTTTGCAAAAAAAGAAAAAGGGTAGCCGAGGCTACCCTTTTTAATCAATCGCACATGAAGCATGACGGCGTGGCCGCTTACTTCTTGCGGATCTGCTGGAGCGTGCGCAGCTGGGCTGCAGCCTCGGCCAGACGTACAGCAGCAGCGCTGTAGTCGAAGTCCGCACCCTTTTCGTTCAGGGCCTTCTCGGCAGCCTTGACGGCTTCCTGAGCGGAGGCTTCATCCAGGTCGCCAGCACGTTGCACAGTGTCGGCAAGTACCTTGACCATGTTCGGCTGAACCTCAAGGAAACCACCGGAGATGTAGAACACCTCCTTTTCCCCGCCTTGCTTGGTCAGAGTGATCGGACCTGGCTTCAAGCTGGTGATCAACGGCGCGTGGCCCATGGCAATACCCAGGTCACCGAGTTCGCCGTGTGCAATCACCATTTCTACCAGACCGGAGAAGATTTCCCCTTCCGCGCTGACGATATCGCAATGGACTGTCATAGCCATCTGATTGCCTCAACCTGATGAGCGCCCGTTGCCGGGCGCCTGGATTACAGTTTCTTGGCTTTCTCGATCGCTTCTTCGATGCCGCCGACCATGTAGAACGCTTGTTCTGGCAGGTGGTCGTAGTCACCGTTGAGGATGCCTTTGAAGCCAGCAATGGTGTCTTTCAGGGAAACGTATTTACCCGAAGCACCGGTGAAGACTTCAGCCACGAAGAACGGCTGCGACAAGAAGCGCTGGATCTTACGAGCACGGTTTACCAACTGCTTGTCGGCTTCCGACAGCTCGTCCATACCCAGGATCGCAATGATGTCCTTCAGTTCTTTGTAACGCTGCAGCACGTACTGAACGCCGCGAGCGGTGTCGTAGTGCTCCTGGCCGATCACGTTCGGGTCCAGCTGGCGCGAAGTCGAGTCCAGTGGATCGACCGCTGGGTAGATACCCAGGGAAGCGATGTCACGGGACAGAACGACGGTGGCGTCCAAGTGGGCGAAGGTGGTCGCTGGCGACGGGTCGGTCAAGTCATCCGCAGGTACGTATACCGCTTGGATCGAAGTGATCGAACCTTCCTTGGTCGAAGTGATACGTTCTTGCAGAACGCCCATCTCTTCAGCCAGGGTCGGCTGGTAGCCTACTGCGGAAGGCATACGGCCCAGCAGTGCGGATACTTCAGTACCGGCCAGGGTGTAACGGTAGATGTTGTCGACGAACAGCAGAACGTCGTTACCTTCGTCACGGAACTTCTCGGCCATGGTCAGGCCAGTCAGTGCTACGCGCAGACGGTTACCCGGCGGCTCGTTCATCTGACCGTAAACCAGTGCCACTTTGTCCAGAACGTTGGAGTCCTTCATCTCGTGGTAGAAGTCGTTACCCTCACGAGTACGCTCACCCACACCGGCGAACACGGAATAACCGCTGTGCTCGATGGCGATGTTACGGATCAGTTCCATCATGTTTACGGTCTTGCCGACACCGGCACCACCGAACAGACCGACTTTACCGCCTTTGGCGAACGGGCAAACCAGGTCGATAACCTTGATGCCGGTTTCCAGCAGGTCGTTGCCGCCAGCTTGTTCCGCGAACGAAGGTGCTGGACGGTGAATGCCCCAACGCTCTTCGGTGTCGATCGGACCCGCTTCGTCAATCGGGTTGCCCAGTACGTCCATGATCCGGCCCAGGGTCGCTTTACCGACCGGTACGGAGATGGCAGCGCCAGAGTCGATAACGTCCAGACCGCGCTTCAAGCCTTCGGTGGAACCCATCGCAATGGTACGAACTACGCCGTCGCCCAGCTGCTGCTGAACTTCCAGAGTAGTTTCCGCGCCTTGTACTTTCAGCGCGTTGTAGATGCTCGGTACGCTGTCGCGTGGAAATTCCACGTCGATAACGGCGCCGATGATTTGAACGATACGTCCGCTACTCATAGCTGGATCCTCTGAATATTTGAACCGTTAAACCGCGGCAGCGCCGCCGACGATTTCCGAGATCTCTTGGGTGATCGCAGCCTGACGCGCCTTGTTGTAGATCAGCTGCAAATCGCTGATCAGATCACCGGCGTTATCGGTAGCGTTTTTCATCGCGATCATCCGCGCCGCTTGTTCAGCTGCGTTGTTCTCGACCACCGCCTGGTACACCTGCGACTCCACGTAGCGCACCATCAAGCCGTCAAGCAGCTCTTTGGCGTCTGGTTCGTAGAGGTAGTCCCAGTGGTGCTTGAGTTCCTGATCCGGAGTCGCCACCAGTGGAATCAATTGCTCCACGGTTGGCTGCTGGGTCATGGTGTTGATGAACTTGTTGGATACCACGGACAGGCGGTCAATCCGGCCTTCCAGGTACGCATCCAGCATCACCTTCACACTGCCGATCAAATCATTGATCGACGGCTCTTCACCCAGGTGGCTGATAGCTGCAACGACGTTACCGCCGAAGTTGCGGAAAAAGGCCGCACCCTTGCTACCAACGACACACAGATCGATCTCGACGCCGTTTTCGCGGTTTACCGCCATGTCCTTGACCAGGGCCTTGAACAGGTTGGTATTCAAACCACCGCACAAACCACGGTCACTGCTCACTACCACATAACCCACACGCTTAACTTCGCGCTCGATCATGAACGGGTGGCGGTATTCCGGGTTGGCGTTGGCCAGATGCCCAATTACCTGGCGGATACGCTCCGCATAAGGACGGCTAGCAGCCATGCGCATTTGTGCCTTGCGCATTTTGCTGACCGCCACTTTTTCCATGGCGCTGGTAATTTTTTGCGTGCTTTTGATGCTCGCAATCTTACTGCGAATCTCTTTTGCGCCTGCCATGTAACACCTATCAGGTTAGCAAGCGGGAGCCTTGCGGCTCCCGCTGCGGCTTACCAGGTTTGGGTGGCCTTGAACTTCTCGATACCGGCTTTCATGCCAGCGTCGATATCGTCATTGAAGTCACCCTTCACGTTGATCTTCGCCATCAATTCGGCGTGATCGCGGTTGAAGTAAGCAATCAGCGCTTGTTCAAAGCTGCCGACCTTGGCGATTTCAACGTCGGTCAGGAACCCACGCTCAGCGGCATACAGCGACAACGCCATGTCAGCGATCGACATTGGGGCGTATTGCTTCTGCTTCATCAGCTCGGTAACGCGCTGACCATGCTCAAGTTGCTTACGGGTCGCTTCGTCCAGGTCAGAAGCGAACTGGGCGAATGCCGCCAGTTCACGGTACTGAGCCAGAGCGGTACGGATACCACCGGAGAGCTTCTTGATGATCTTGGTCTGAGCGGCACCACCCACACGGGATACCGAAACACCGGCGTTCACTGCAGGACGGATGCCCGAGTTGAACATGGCCGATTCCAGGAAGATCTGACCGTCGGTGATGGAAATCACGTTGGTCGGAACGAACGCGGAAACGTCGCCAGCCTGGGTTTCGATGATCGGCAGTGCGGTCAGGGAACCGGTTTTGCCGGTCACTGCGCCGTTGGTGAACTTCTCTACGTACTCTTCCGAAACGCGGGATGCGCGCTCCAGCAGACGGGAGTGGAGATAGAACACGTCGCCTGGGTAAGCTTCACGGCCTGGTGGACGGCGCAGCAGCAGGGAGATTTGGCGATAAGCCACTGCCTGCTTGGACAGATCGTCATAAACGATCAGCGCGTCTTCACCGCGGTCGCGGAAGAATTCACCCATGGTGCAACCGGAGTACGGTGCCAGGAATTGCAGCGCAGGAGATTCCGAAGCACTGGCAGCCACGATGATCGTGTTGGCCAGGGCGCCGTTTTCTTCCAGCTTGCGCACCACGTTGGCGATGGTCGATTGTTTCTGACCAATAGCTACGTAGACGCAGAAAATGCCGCTGTTCTTCTGGTTGATGATCGCGTCGATTGCCAGAGCGGTTTTACCGATCTGACGGTCACCGATGATCAGCTCACGCTGGCCACGGCCGACAGGAATCATGGCATCGACAGCCTTGTAGCCAGTCTGTACAGGCTGGTCTACCGACTTACGCCAGATCACGCCTGGAGCAACTTTCTCGACCGCGTCGGTCTCGGTGTTGCCCAGTGGACCTTTGCCGTCAACAGGGTTACCCAGTGCGTCGACTACGCGACCCAGCAGTTCCTTACCAACCGGAACTTCCAGGATGCGGCCTGTGCACTTGGCGCTCATGCCTTCAGCCAGACTGGTGTACGCGCCCAATACAACGGCACCTACGGAGTCTTGCTCCAGGTTGAGGGCCATACCGTAGACGCCGCCCGGAAACTCGATCATCTCGCCGTACATTACGTCGGCCAGACCGTGAATCCGCACGATGCCGTCAGATACGCTGACGACAGTGCCTTCGTTACGGGCTTGGGAGGTCACATCGAGCTTGTCGATGCGGCCCTTGATAATTTCACTTATTTCGGAAGGATTGAGTTGCTGCATTGCTCTGCTGCCCCTTCAAACTCAAGATTTCAATGCTTCGGCAAGATTCGCGAGTTTGCCGCGAATCGAGCCATCGATAACCAGGTCGCCGGCGCGAATGACAACACCCCCAATGAGGGATGGGTCTTCCGCAACTTGCAGGCGCACTTCCCGGTCGAGTCGTGCACTGAGAACCTTGGCGAGTTTGTCTTGCTGTTCTTGGTTCAATGCAAAAGCACTGGTCACTTCAACGTCTACCGATTTCTCTTGCTCGGCCTTGTACAGGTCGAACAGAGCGGCAATCTCCGGCAGAAGCAGGAGACGGTCGTTTTCGGCAATGACGTTGATGAAGTTCTGTGCCTTCACATCAAACTTGTCGCCGCACACTTCAATAAAAGTGGCGGCCTTGTCTGCGCTCGTCAGTCGCGGGGCCTTGAGCACGCGCTGCATGGTGTCGTCTTGCGACACTGCTGCAGCCAGGCCGAGCATGGCTGACCAAGAGGCCAGCTGCTGGTGGGCCTGGGCGTGCTCGAAGGCTGCCTTAGCGTAAGGTCGGGCCAACGTGGTCAATTCTGCCATGATCGCCCTCGCTTAAATTTCAGCAGCCAGTTTGTTAACCAGCTCCGCGTGCGCGTTTTGATCGATTGTGGCACCCAGGATCTTCTCAGCACCGCCAACGGCCAGAGCACCCAGTTGGGCACGCAGCGCGTCTTTGACACCGTTCAGTTCCTGCTCGATCTCGGCCTGAGCCTGAACCTTCACACGGTCAGCGTCGATACGGGCTTTTTCAACAGCCTCTTCAACGATCTGGTTACCGCGTTTCTTGGCTTGCTCAATGATTTCGGCTGCTTGAGCTTTCGCTTCGCGCAGTTGTTGACCCGCTTTATCTTGGGCCAACTCCAGGTCGCGAGCTGCTCGTGCTGCAGCGTCCAGTCCATCCGCGATCTTCTTCTGACGTTCGTGCAGAGCTGCGATGACCGGAGGCCATACAAACTTCATGCAGAAAACGACAAAAATCAAGAACGCTAAGGACTGACCAATAATGGTTGCATTAATGTTCACGCCAATACCTCGCTCATTCGTTGCACAACACACCAATCACTCGAAAAGACGAGTGATTAACCGGCGAGTTGACCAACGAAAGGGTTCGCGAAGGTGAAGAACAGAGCGATACCAACACCGATCATGGTCACGGCGTCGAGCAGGCCGGCGACGATGAACATTTTAACTTGCAGCATTGGAACCATTTCTGGCTGACGCGCTGCGCCTTCCAGGAACTTGCCGCCCAGCAGGCCGAAACCAATGGCAGTACCCAGGGCGCCCAGGCCGATCAACAGTGCAACAGCGATAGCGGTTAGACCAACTACAGTTTCCATCTTTCCTCCCGACTTTTACGTCGTATGGTTTAGGTTTTTTAGATTTTAAAGCGGTAAAACAAATCGTTTCATAGCCCTGGTGGGCCACCTTCCCGTTTCACCGGGAAGGACATCAGACTAGTCGAGACTGGTCTTAATGGTTCTCTTCGTGCGCCATCGACAGGTAGACGATGGTCAGCATCATGAAGATGAAGGCCTGCAGGGTAATGATCAGGATGTGGAACACAGCCCACGCCCACTGCAGAACAATGCCCAGGCCGCTAAGCCAGAGCAGGCCGCTGCCGAACATCACAGCGATCAGAATGAACACCAGCTCGCCGGCATACATGTTGCCGAACAGTCGCAGAGCCAGGGAAATCGGCTTGGCGATCAGGGTCACGAATTCCAGCAGGAAGTTCACCGGGATCAGCAGGGCTTGAACAAAGATGTTCTTGCTGCCGAACGGGTGCAGGGTCAGTTCGCCGATGAAGCCGCCGATGCCCTTGATCTTGATGCTGTAGAAAATGATCAACGCAAATACCGACAGGGCCATGCCCAGGGTAGCGTTAGGGTCAGTGGTCGATACGGCACGGAATGGGATGTGCGGATCGCCGGAAATCGCCATGGCCAACTGAGGAATCCAGTCAACCGGGATCAGGTCGACGGCGTTCATCAGGAACACCCAGACGAAGATGGTCAGCGCCAGCGGTGCAATCACCGGGCTACGACCATGGAAGCTGTCTTTCACGCTGCCATCGACGAATTCGACCAATACTTCAACGAAGTTCTGCAAAGCACCCGGCTGACCCGAAGTCGCCTTCTTTGCCGCCATGCGGAAAATCAGGACGAAGATCAGACCCAGTGCGACCGACCAACCCAGAGTGTCCAGGTGGAAAGCCCAGAAGCCCATTTCTTTGGCTTCTGCTGCGGAGTGGGCAAAGCCCCAGCCGCCGTTGGGAAGCTGACCGAAGGTCAGGTTCTGCAAGTGGTGCTGGATATAGCCCGAAGCGGTTGTTTCTGCCATGGTTGCCTCAAACGCCCTAAGGTTTCGAAAGTCTTGTTTTCATTAGCAGGGGAGCGAACCAGCTGACCAGTTGGGTCAACACGAAGACGCCGAATACAGCCAGCGGCGCCAATGGCTTCACACCTGCAAAGGTCAGTGCAAACAGCACTGCCGTCAAAATCAGTTTCCCTGCCTCGCCAGCATAAAAAGACCGGACGATAGCCTGGGCTGCTCGGGCGCCGGAAAACCGAAAGGCCCTGTGAGCAAAATACATATTGGGCAGCAAGGCTATCAGGCCTCCGCAGAGTCCTGAATATCCGGCTACGACTCCATGCCAGTACCAAAGCGCCAATGCGGCGATCAGCAAGATGACAAATTGAGCCAATAAAACCGGGAAAACGGCCAAGCGATGGAACGGCAACGTGTTTGGCGTGCGGGTTTCCATCACTCTTGCTCCTCAATGGTCGGCTGCCGGAAATCAATAACTTGGCATAATTTGTGCCGACAAAATGCGCGCAGAGTATAGGGGCGGTTCTGCCCCTATTCAACTGCCGGGTAGTGATTTCCGATCACGCGCTACATAAGCAAATGTTTCAGCGGATGTGGGCAAGGACGCCCTGAAGCTCATCGAGGGAGTTATATCCGATCACCAATTGGCCTTTGCCCTTCTTGCCGTGGCGAATCTGCACCGCAGAGCCCAGGCGCTCGGCCAGGCGTTGCTCAAGACGTGCGATATCCGGATCAGGTTTGGCGGTTTCGACCGGTGCAGGTTTGCCACTGAGCCACTGGCGAACCAGCGCTTCAGTCTGACGAACGGTGAGCCCTCGTGCGACAACGTGTCGCGCCCCTTCAACTTGTTGATTTTCCGGCAAACCGAGCAAAGCCCGGGCGTGACCCATTTCCAGGTCGCCATGGGACAACATGGTCTTGATGACTTCCGGCAATGCGATCAGGCGCAGCAAGTTGGACACGGTGACGCGGGATTTGCCCACCGCGTCGGCCACTTGTTGCTGGGTCAACTGGAATTCCTGCTGCAGACGCTGCAATGCGATCGCTTCTTCGACCGGATTGAGATCTTCACGCTGGATGTTCTCGATCAACGCCATGGCGATGGCGGTTTCATCCGGCACATCACGCACCATCGCAGGGATGGTCTCTTTGCCGGCCTGCTGGCTGGCACGCCACCGGCGTTCACCGGCAATAATTTCAAAACGACCACCGCCAATCGGACGCACCACGATCGGCTGCATCACGCCCTGGGCCTTGATCGAGTTGGCCAGCTCTTCCAGCGCCTGTGGATCCATGTCCCGGCGTGGCTGGTATTTGCCGCGCTGGATCAGGTCCAGGGGCAAGTGCTGCAGCTCGCGCTCGTCGGCCTGCACCGCTTGTTCTTCAAGCGATGTGACGGTCGGACCACTCAGCAGTGCATCCAGTCCACGTCCGAGACCTCGTTTCTTGACGGCCATGGGGATTCCTTAAGTTGGCTGGGCTGCAGCGGTGCGGGAGTTGCGGCGTTGGCGGCGAACCATCTCGCCAGCCAGAGCCAGGTAGGCAATGGCGCCACGGGACGATTTATCGTACGCCAACGCAGGCATGCCATAGCTTGGCGCTTCGGCCAGACGAATGTTGCGCGGAATCACCGTGTCGTAAAGCTGCTCGCCGAAGTGTTCCTTGAGCTGTGCCGACACATCGTTCATCAGGCTCAGGCGCGGGTCGAACATGGTGCGCAGCAAGCCTTCGATCTGCAGGTTCGGGTTGAGCAACTCGGCAATACGCTTGATGTTATCCACAAGGTCGCTCAAACCTTCCAGCGCGTAGTACTCGCACTGCATGGGGATAATCACCCCATCGGCAGCCACCAACGCGTTGAGTGTGAGCATCGACAGCGACGGTGGGCAGTCGATCAAAATGTAGTCGTAGTTCTCGCGGATCGGCGCCAAAGCGCTGCGCAGACGGCTTTCTTTCATCTGCATTTCCAGCAGCACCACTTCCGCCGCGGTCAAATCGCGGTTGGCCGGCAGCAGTTGATAACCGCCGTGTTCGGAATAGTGCATGGCCTGGGCCAGGTCGCACTCGCCGATCAGCAAGTCATAGACCGAGTTTTCCAGGCCGTGTTTATCCACACCGCTACCCATGGTGGCGTTGCCCTGTGGATCGAGATCGATCAACAGCACCCGGCGCTTGGTCGCGACCAGGGATGCTGCGAGGTTGATGCAGGTGGTGGTTTTGCCCACGCCACCTTTCTGGTTCGCTATCGCGAATACCTTAGCCATTCTTGCTTGTGTTCCCAATCATGCCGTGCGGCGCAGTATCAGCAGATGGCGTTGGCCTTGGCAACCGGGTACGGCCAAGGCGTGTTCGCTATCGAGGTGGAAGTCTGTCGGCAATGCTAACAGCTCATCGCTTGGATGGACGCCCTTCATTGCCAGCCAGCGGGTATCGCGGTCACCCAAGTGGCGTGTCCAGTTGCTGAAGTTCTCCATGCTGCTGAACGCCCGGGAAACAATTCCGTTGAAAGGCCGTTCAGGCGTGAATTCTTCAACACGGCTGTGGATAACGTGGAGGTTATCCAGCTTGAGTTCGAGTTTGACCTGAGTCAGGAAGCGGGTTTTCTTGCCATTGCTGTCCAGGCAAGTCACTTGGGACTCGGGAAACAGGATGGCCAGGGGAATACCCGGCATGCCGCCGCCACTGCCCACGTCCAACCAGCGACCGTTTTCGATAAACGGCATCACGCTCAGGCTGTCGAGCAAATGCCGGGACACCATCTCGTCGGGATTGCGCACTGCAGTGAGGTTGTAAGCCTTGTTCCATTTGATCAACAGGGCCAGATAGCCCAGCAGCAACTCGTGCTGGACTGCGGTCAGATCAACGCCCAACTGGCGTGCACCTGTGGATAACTCTTCGGCATGTTGCGAGGTGACCAACGAACTCAAGCGCTTTGCTCCAACTGACGGCCCGCGCCGCGTTTTTTCAAATGAATCATCAACAGCGAAATGGCTGCCGGAGTGACGCCGGGGATACGTGAAGCCTGGCCCAGGGTTTCTGGTCGAGTTATCCCCAGCTTGCTTTGAATTTCTTTCGACAGACCGGAAATCCCGGTGTAGTCGATATCCAGAGGCAACTTGGTGTCTTCACTGGCGCGCAGTCGAGCAATCTCGTCCTGCTGGCGATCAATGTAACCGGCATATTTGGTCTTGATTTCGACCTGCTCGGCGACCTGTGGATCTTCTGCGCCGCCCCCCGTCACTTCGACCAAGCCAGCGTAGTCGATTTCCGGACGGGACAGCAGATTCAGCAAGTTGTACTCGTGGGTCAGCGGCGTGCCGAATTTTTCGGCGATTGCGTCGCCCTGCTCAGTGCCTGGGCGAACCCAGGTGCTTTTCAGGCGCTGCTCTTCCAGTGCAATGCTTTCGCGTTTTTTGCAAAAGGCTGCCCAGCGTGCGTCATCGACCAGACCCAGTTCGCGGCCTTTTTCGGTCAAGCGCAGGTCGGCGTTGTCTTCACGCAGGATCAGGCGGTATTCCGCTCGCGACGTAAACATCCGATACGGTTCCTGGGTACCCAGGGTAATCAGGTCGTCGACCAACACGCCGATGTACGCTTCATCGCGACGCGGGCACCAGCTGTCTTTGCCCTGTGCACGCAGTGCCGCGTTGGTCCCGGCCAGCAAACCTTGGGCGCCGGCTTCTTCGTAACCGGTTGTGCCGTTGATTTGGCCGGCGAAGAACAGCCCGCCGATCACTTTGGTTTCCAGGCTGTACTTCAGGTCCCGCGGATCGAAGTAGTCGTACTCGATGGCATAACCGGGGCGCACGATGTGCGCGTTTTCCATGCCGCGAATCGATTGCACGATCTGAATTTGCACGTCGAACGGCAGGGAAGTGGAAATCCCGTTCGGATACAGCTCGTGAGTGGTCAAGCCTTCGGGCTCGATGAAGACCTGGTGGCTGTCCTTGTCGGCAAAGCGGTGGATTTTGTCTTCAATCGAGGGGCAGTAGCGTGGGCCAATCCCCTCGATCACACCGGAATACATCGGCGAACGGTCGAGGTTCGCGGCAATGATCTCGTGAGTTCTGGCATTGGTGTGGGTAATCCAGCAGCTTACCTGTTTGGGGTGCTGTTCTTTGGAGCCCATGAACGACATCACCGGGATCGGCGTATCGCCGGCTTGCTCGGTCATCATCGAGAAATCCACAGAACGCCCATCAATACGTGGTGGGGTCCCGGTTTTCAGGCGACCGACACGCAGCGGCAATTCACGCAGGCGTTTTGCCAGGGCAATCGACGGCGGATCACCGGCTCGGCCACCGGAATAATTTTGCATGCCGATGTGGATAAGTCCGCCCAGGAACGTACCGGTGGTCAACACCACGGATTCAGCGAAAAAACGCAGACCCATTTGGGTAACGACGCCCTTCACCACGTCTTGTTCGACGATCAGGTCGTCGGCTGCCTGTTGAAATATCCACAGGTTCGGCTGGTTTTCCAGGGTTTCACGTACCGCGGCCTTGTACAGGATACGGTCGGCTTGTGCCCGAGTAGCACGCACGGCCGGGCCTTTGCGGCTGTTGAGCACGCGAAATTGAATACCACCTTTGTCGGTCGCCATGGCCATGACGCCGCCAAGGGCATCGATTTCCTTGACCAAATGGCTTTTGCCGATCCCACCAATGGCGGGGTTGCAACTCATTGCACCGAGGGTTTCCACGTTGTGCGTGAGCAACAGGGTTTTTACGCCCATGCGTGCTGACGCCAGTGCTGCCTCGGTACCGGCATGACCGCCGCCGATGACGATCACTTCAAAACGGGAAGGGAAATCCACCACGCACCTCGTGCCTGCTTATGTAGGTAATCAGGAATTGATTGTTGAAAGAGTTTTAGAGCTTTGGCGGCAAGTATAGGGACTTCGCCCTTCCTAAAGAACCCTTTGCACAAAATTTAACCAGCTGTGGATGAATCACTGACAATAGAAATTAAAAAGAAAGAAATTTATAAGATCTTTGTTTTTATGTTTATTTCTACTGAGCACCATTTCTGTGGATAGATCTCTACAGCCCTTTATTAACGTTGTGTACAGAGATTCAAAAGTCTGTGGTCATGTGCCAATGAGGCCCTTGGATAAGTGCTTTAAGCCTGTGGATTAAACAGGTGGTTATCCACAGGCGGGTTTTTGCTCAGGTTTCAGGCCCTGTTATCAACTGGGCACAGGGGCGGTTATTCACAGGGCTTAATCCACAGAAATGCGTAGGGCGGGTTAAATTTCGCCCATGGCAAGGCCGCCTCGATGTGAGGGACGAGTCAGAAAATGAAAAGGTGCCCTGAAACGGACAAAACAGACAGGCGCGAATGGCCTGTCTGTGAACAACGAAGGGTTATTTACCGATGCAAAAGCTGGAAAAGATCCGTCCCAACAAATCATCGGAACTGAAGGCGCCGGTGATCTCTCCCAATAGTTGCTGTGCCTGGCGCAAATCTTCAGCCAGCAGCTCCCCAGCGCCCGCCAGGGTCAGCTGAGCGCGTCCGTGCTCCAAGGCTGCGCTGGCATGACGCAGTGCCTCCAAGTGCCTGCGACGCGCACTGAAGCTGCTTTCGGAGGTCTGCTCGTAGCCCATGCAGGCCTTGAGATGGTCACGCAGCAATTCCAGGCCTTCTCCAGCCGACTTCGCACTCAGGCTGATCGTGACATGGCCATCCTCGCTGGTTTCCATGGCGATGGCTTCGCCCGTCAGGTCGGCCTTGTTGCGGATCAAGGTGACCTTGGCCGGGTCCGGCCGTTGCTCCAGGAATTCCGGCCAGAGTGCAAAAGGGTCCACAGCCTCAGGTGCGGTGGCGTCTACCACGAGCAGCACGCGATCGGCCTCGGCGATCGCCTTGAGCGCTCGTTCCACGCCGATCTTTTCCACCTGGTCATCGGTGTCACGCAACCCTGCGGTGTCGACCACGTGGAGAGGCATGCCGTCGATGTGGATATGTTCCCGCAAGATATCCCGTGTGGTTCCCGCAATCTCGGTAACGATAGCCGCTTCACGGCCGGCCAGTGCATTGAGCAAACTGGATTTGCCGGCATTCGGGCGGCCTGCGATCACCACCGTCATACCGTCGCGTAGCAAGGCGCCCTGCCCGGCCTCGCGCAGTACTGTGGATAACTCCTCGCGGACTTTATCCAGCATTGCCAGTACGTGGCCATCGGCGAGAAAGTCGATTTCTTCTTCCGGAAAATCAATCGCCGCCTCCACGTAGATGCGCAAGCTGATCAATTGCTCCGTCAGGTTATGCACACGCAAGGAAAACGCGCCTTGCAGCGAGCGCAGCGCATTGCGTGCCGCCTGTGCAGAACTGGCTTCGATCAAGTCGGCAATGGCTTCGGCCTGGGCCAGGTCAAGTTTGTCGTTGAGGAATGCCCGTTCGCTGAATTCACCTGGGCGGGCCAGCCGGCAGCCGAGTTGCAGGCAGCGCTGCAGCAGCATATCGAGGACCACAGGACCACCGTGACCCTGTAATTCCAGAACATCTTCACCGGTGAACGAGTTCGGCCCAGGGAAATAAAGGGCCAGGCCCTCATCCAACACGCTTTGGTCTGCATCCAGAAACGGGCCGTAATGGGCATAACGCGGTTTCAACTCCCGGCCACTGATGGCCTGTGCTGCCACGCCGGCGAGCGGCCCTGAAATTCGAACGATGCCCACGCCGCCGCGACCTTGAGCGGTAGCGACAGCAGCGATGGTTTCACGAGGAGCGCTCATCAGCAGGTTCCAGAACAAAAGTGACGGAAAGCAAAACGCCCCACTAGGGGGCGTCTTGAGTGGTTATCCACAGAGTAAATTACGCCTCGGCTTTTTTGGTAGCCGCTTCGATTTTACGTGTGATGTACCACTGTTGAGAGATCGACAATACGTTGTTGACCACCCAGTACAGAACCAGACCAGCTGGGAACCACAGGAAGAAGAAGGTGAAGATGATTGGCATCATTTTCATCACCTTGGCCTGCATCGGATCCGGCGGTGTTGGGTTCAGACGCTGCTGGATGAACATGGTGGCGCCCATGATGATCGGCAGGATAAAGAACGGGTCTTTAATCGACAGGTCAGTTATCCACAGCATGAACGGTGCCTGGCGCATTTCCACGCTTTCCAGGAGTACCCAGTACAACGAAAGGAACACTGGCATCTGCACGAGGATCGGCAAGCATCCACCCAGCGGGTTGATCTTCTCTTTCTTGTACAGCTCCATCATGGCCTGCGACATTTTCTGCCGGTCATCACCATGTTGCTCTTTCAACGCGGCCAGTTTCGGGGCCACGGCACGCATACGCGCCATCGACTTGTAGCTGGCAGCCGACAGAGGGAAGAAGATCCCCTTGATCAGCATGGTCAGGAAGATGATCGAGAAGCCCCAGTTACCCACAATGCTGTGGATATGTTGCAGCAGCCAGAAGATCGGCTGGGCAATGAACCACAGAATGCCGTAATCCACAGTCAGTTCCAGACCTGGGGACAACTCTTTCAGTACGGCCTGGCTTTTCGGGCCGGCGTAAAGGGTAGCGCTGGTTTCAGCGTTGGCACCTGGTGCGACGGTCAGCGCCGGGCCAGTAAAGCCGATGATGTAGTTGCCTTGGCTGTCTTTACGGGTTTGAACCAGGTTGGCTTCACCTTTGTTCGGGATCCATGCGGTCACGAAGTAGTGTTGCAACCAGGCGACCCAGCCGCCTTGGACGGTTTCTTTCAGCGCGCCCTTGTCGATATCTTTCATCGACACTTTTTTGTACGGCTCGCTACTTGTCCACAGGGCAGCGCCCAGGTAAGTCGCGGTGCCGGTGGCGGTGCTGGAAGATGGATCCGAGCTGCCATCACGCTTGAGTTGGGCAAACAGGTTGCCGCTCCAAGGTTTTTCGCTGGTGTTGTCGATCAGGTAAGTGACCTTCAAGTCGTACAAACCGCGAGTGAAGCTGAAGCGCTTGATGTAATTGACGCCGTCGAGACTGAATTTCAGGTCGACGTTCAACTGATTTTGGCCATCAGCCAGTTGATAAGTCTTCTTTTCGGTCGAATAAACCGGACGACCGGTAGCACGCGCATCCGGACCATTGGTGCCGGTCAGGCCGCTTTGCGCCAGATAAGTACGTTCACCGCCGTTATCGAACAGTTGGAACGGCACATCTGGATGATCTTGGCGACGTGGATATAGCGGCAGTTTCAACTGCGCGATATCACCACCTTGTGGATCGATAGCCAGGTCGAGCACATCCGTTTTTACAAGGATGAGGTCTTTATTGGTGACCACTGGCGTTTCTAAAGGGGCGGTTGTCTCGCCATTCGCGCTGGGAACATCGGCACTCGCGGACGCATTGGTACCCAACGGAGTGTCCGGAATAGCCGGCGCAGCCTGATTGGTAGCAACATTCTGAGTCGGCAGGGCAGCTTGGCCATAATCCTGGTTCCACTTAAGAACCATGACATAGGACACGATTGCCAGGGCGACGATCAGGATCGTGCGTTTAATATCCATGATTACTCGGCCATCGAAGAAGAACGGGAGGTAGGGATAGGTGGAACCGGGTCATAACCACCGGGATTCCACGGATGACAGCGACCTAAACGACGAAAGGTCAGCCAGCCACCGCGCAGAAGACCATGATTTTCTATGGCCTCTAACGCGTAGCAGGAACAACTGGGGTAGAAACGACAGTGACTGGCCATCAGAGGACTAATGGCATAGCGATAAAACTGGATCGGAACGAGTGCCAGTTTACGCATCGGTGCTGTCTACCCCTACAGTTTCGGTGCTGACTGCTGGTGCTGGCTTGTTGGTACGCGCCAGACGTTTCCAGAGCTTGCCGAAATGCTGAATCAATTCGGGGTTTTCTACATCCCCCAAGCCTTTGCGCGCGACGATAACAATATCCCAACCAACCAGAGTGTCCTGGTGGAGGCGAAACGATTCGCGCATCAGACGCTTGAGGCGATTGCGCTCAACGGAGAGCTTTACGCTCTTCTTGCCAATCACCAACCCGAGACGGGGGTGATCAAGATCGTTGTTACGCGCAAGGAGCAGGAGATTTTTCCCCGGAACCTTGCCGGTGGGGGAGTCAAAGACTGCCTTGAAGTGCCGGGGGGTTAGCAAACGCTTTTCCCGACTGAAGTCCTGACTCACCACCAGTACCGGATTATCAAACTGCCAGACGCGCACGACCTTTGGCGCGGCGACGCGACAGGACAGCACGGCCGTTCTTGGTAGCCATGCGAGCACGGAAGCCGTGAGTACGGGCGCGTTTGATGGTGCTTGGTTGGAAAGTACGTTTCATGGCGTTGTTACCTGGTTCGTCCACAACGGGCCGGAATGGCCCCCGTTTTAAGAGACCGGCGATTCTAGAGAAAGCAAGCCTCTAGGTCAATTTCCAACCAGCTTTTCCTTCAATTAGATCGCTATAGGGCAAAACGCCGTTTTCTATCCGCCTGCCTTCCACGAGCAATGTCATAGATATAAAAATAAAGAAGGAAGTTATTTAAAGCTTTTCTGTAAAGCTTATAAAAGCTAGGCAGGCCATCCTCTGTGGATAACTGCTTTAAGGCCACATTCTACGTGGTGTACAGAGGATGACAACACGGGGGAGAAGCGGTGCTCTGCCTGTGCTGCGCTGTCGGATAAGCTGTGTGTGGAATGGCATGTTATCCACAGGCCGGTTACCCACAGACTTTCCCCCCCACTTGTGCAACGAGCTCAGGGGCGCTTATCCACAGAGCTTATGCACAGACCATTGGTCGCCTTTTTCCCGGATAAGACATTGATTTTGGGTGCCCTGTGGGCAACCTACATGTGGATAAGTGGGCGGCTCGCCGCTACAATGGCGGCTGTTTTTGCCTCACCGGCTTTCAACTTAGGGGATATCCGTGTCAGTGGAACTTTGGCAGCAGTGCGTAGAGCTTTTGCGCGATGAGCTGCCTGCCCAGCAATTCAACACCTGGATCCGTCCGCTACAGGTCGAAGCCGAAGGCGACGAGTTGCGCGTTTATGCGCCCAACCGTTTCGTTCTCGACTGGGTCAACGAAAAGTACCTGAGCCGCGTTCTCGAATTGCTCGACGAACATGGCAACGGTCTCGCGCCCGTTCTCTCCTTGTTAATAGGCAGCAAACGCAGCTCGGCGCCTCGCGCTGCGCCGAATGCGCCATTGGCGGCGAGTGCCTCGCAGGCTCAGGCCGCAGTGGCACCTGTTAACAATTCGCCTGCGCCGCTTGCCCAGACGCCTTCGAAATCAGCGTCGCAGAAAAATGCGCCTATTAATGAAGAGCCGTCTCGCGACAGCTTCGACCCAATGGCTGGCGCCAGCTCGCAACAGGCACCGGTTCGCGCCGAACAGCGCACAGTGCAGGTAGAAGGCGCGCTCAAGCACACCAGTTACCTGAACCGCACCTTTACCTTCGAAAATTTCGTCGAAGGTAAATCCAACCAGCTTGCTCGCGCCGCGGCCTGGCAAGTGGCGGATAACCCCAAGCACGGTTACAACCCGCTGTTCCTTTATGGTGGCGTGGGCTTGGGTAAGACTCACTTGATGCACGCTGTGGGTAACCACCTATTAAAGAAGAACCCGAATGCCAAGGTCGTGTACCTGCACTCGGAGCGCTTCGTGGCTGACATGGTCAAGGCCTTGCAGCTCAATGCCATCAACGAGTTCAAGCGCTTCTATCGTTCCGTTGACGCCTTGCTGATCGATGACATCCAATTCTTCGCACGCAAGGAGCGTTCCCAGGAAGAGTTTTTCCATACGTTCAACGCCCTGCTCGAAGGCGGCCAACAGGTCATCTTGACCAGTGACCGTTATCCGAAGGAAATCGAAGGCCTGGAAGAGCGCTTGAAATCGCGCTTCGGCTGGGGCCTGACCGTAGCAGTCGAGCCGCCGGAGCTGGAAACCCGTGTTGCGATCCTGATGAAAAAGGCCGATCAGGCGAAAGTCGATCTGCCACACGACGCCGCTTTCTTTATCGCCCAACGCATTCGCTCCAACGTGCGTGAGCTGGAGGGCGCGCTCAAGCGGGTCATCGCTCACTCGCACTTCATGGGTCGCGACATCACCATCGAGCTGATTCGCGAATCCCTGAAAGACTTGCTGGCACTGCAGGACAAACTGGTGAGTGTGGACAACATCCAGCGCACCGTGGCCGAGTACTACAAAATCAAGATTTCCGATCTGCTGTCCAAGCGCCGTTCGCGCTCGGTGGCTCGTCCGCGCCAGGTGGCCATGGCCCTCTCCAAGGAGTTGACCAACCACAGCCTGCCGGAAATCGGCGATGTGTTTGGTGGTCGCGACCACACTACGGTCTTGCACGCATGCCGCAAGATCAACGAACTTAAGGAATCCGACGCGGATATTCGCGAGGACTACAAGAACCTGCTGCGTACACTGACCACTTGATGACACCAGCGCAGCTTATTAAGGCAAGGGACTAGACCATGCATTTCACCATTCAACGCGAAGCCCTGTTGAAACCCCTGCAACTGGTCGCAGGCGTCGTCGAGCGCCGACAGACCTTGCCGGTGCTCTCCAACGTATTGCTGGTTGTCCAAGGCCAGCAGTTGTCCCTGACTGGTACCGACCTGGAAGTCGAATTGGTTGGCCGCGTGCAGCTGGAAGAGCCTGCTGAACCCGGCGAGATCACCGTGCCGGCACGCAAGCTGATGGACATCTGCAAAAGCCTGCCGAACGACGCGCTGATCGACATCAAGGTTGATGAGCAAAAGTTGGTGGTCAAGGCCGGTCGCAGCCGTTTCACGTTGTCGACCTTGCCGGCCAATGACTTCCCAACCGTGGAAGAAGGCCCGGGCTCGCTGACGTGCAGCCTGGAGCAAAGCAGACTGCGTCGTTTGATCGAGCGCACCAGCTTCGCCATGGCCCAGCAGGACGTGCGTTACTACCTCAATGGTATGTTGCTGGAAGTATCCGAAGGCATTATCCGTGCAGTGGCCACCGATGGTCATCGTCTGGCGATGTGCTCAATGCGTGCCGATATCGGTCAGCCAGACCGTCACCAGGTAATCGTGCCGCGTAAAGGTATTCTTGAACTGGCGCGCCTGCTCACCGAGCCGGATGGCAATGTCAGCATCGTATTGGGTCAGCACCACATTCGCGCCACCACCGGCGAGTTCACCTTCACGTCAAAGCTGGTCGACGGCAAATTCCCCGATTACGAGCGCGTGCTGCCTAAAGGCGGTGACAAGTTGGTGATCGGCGATCGTCAGGCACTGCGTGAAGCGTTCAGCCGTACAGCGATTCTGTCCAACGAAAAATACCGTGGTATTCGTCTGCAACTGGCCAACGGTCAGCTGAAAATCCAGGCCAATAACCCGGAGCAGGAAGAGGCGGAAGAAGAAGTAGGCGTTGACTACAACGGCGGTTCGTTGGAAATCGGCTTCAACGTGAGCTACCTGCTGGACGTACTGGGTGTGATGACCACTGAACAGGTGCGCCTGATCCTGTCCGACTCCAACAGCAGCGCCCTTGTGCAGGAATCCGACAACGATGATTCGGCTTATGTTGTTATGCCGATGCGCCTGTAATCATGCTCAGCAGACGCTAGATGTCCCTCAGTCGCGTTTCAGTCACCGCGGTGCGCAACCTGCACCCGGTGACCTTCTCCCCCTCCCCCCGCATTAATATCCTCCACGGTGCCAACGGCAGTGGGAAAACCAGCGTGCTGGAAGCTATCCACTTGCTGGGGCTCGCCCGTTCCTTTCGCAGTGCGCGCTTGTTACCGGTTATCCAGTACGAACAATTGGCGTGCACTGTCTTTGGCCAGGTTGAACTGGCGGAGGGGGGGCACAGCAGCCTGGGGATATCGCGTGATCGAGGCGGTGAATTCCAGATTCGCATCGACGGGCAAAATGCGCGCAGTGCTGCGCAATTGGCAGAGATCCTGCCATTGCAGTTGATCAACCCTGACAGCTTTCGGCTGTTGGAAGGCGCTCCCAAAATCCGCAGGCAATTCCTCGATTGGGGAGTGTTCCACGTGGAACCGCGTTTCATGGCCACTTGGCAGCGCCTGCAGAAGGCCCTGCGGCAGCGGAACTCGTGGCTGCGGCATGGTACACTTGACGCCGCTTCGCAAGCGGCCTGGGACCGGGAACTGTGCCTGGCCAGCGACGAAATAGATGAATACCGCCGCGCCTATATCAAAGCCTTGAAACCAGTCTTTGAGCAGACTTTGAGTGAGCTGTTGGATCTCGAAGGGCTGACGCTGAGCTACTACCGTGGTTGGGACAAAGAGCGTGAACTGAGCGCAGTGCTCGCCACGTCCCTGCACCGGGATCAGCAAATTGGTCATACCCAGGCCGGACCCCAACGGGCTGATTTGCGTCTTAGATTAGGCGCTCATAATGCTGCGGATATCTTGTCCCGCGGCCAGCAGAAGTTGGTGGTGTGTGCTCTGCGTATTGCCCAGGGCCATCTGGTTAGCCAAGCCCGACGCGGCCAGTGTATTTATCTGGTGGATGACTTGCCGTCTGAACTCGACGAGCAACACCGCCGCGCGCTATGCCGCTTATTGGAAGACTTACGCTGCCAGGTGTTTATCACCTGTGTAGACCACGAATTATTGAGGGAAGGCTGGCAGACGGAAACGCCAGTCGCTTTGTTCCACGTGGAACAAGGCCGTATCACCCAGACCCACGACCATCGGGAGTGAAGGCATGAGCGAAGAAAACACGTACGACTCGACCAGCATTAAAGTGCTGAAAGGTTTGGATGCCGTACGCAAACGTCCCGGTATGTACATTGGCGACACTGATGACGGTAGCGGTCTGCACCACATGGTGTTCGAGGTGGTCGACAACTCCATCGACGAAGCTTTGGCCGGTCACTGCGACGACATCAGCATCATCATCCACCCGGATGAATCCATTACCGTGCGCGACAACGGTCGTGGCATCCCGGTAGATGTGCACAAAGAAGAAGGCGTTTCGGCAGCAGAGGTCATCATGACCGTGCTCCACGCTGGCGGTAAGTTCGACGATAACTCCTATAAAGTATCCGGCGGTTTGCACGGTGTAGGTGTTTCGGTAGTGAACGCGTTGTCCGAAGAGTTGATCCTGACTGTCCGCCGTAGCGGAAAGATCTGGGAACAGACTTACGTCCACGGCGTTCCACAGGAGCCGATGAAAATCGTTGGCGACAGTGAGTCGACCGGCACGCAGATTCACTTCAAGCCGTCGGCTGAAACGTTCAAGAATATTCACTTCAGCTGGGACATCCTGGCCAAGCGTATCCGTGAACTGTCCTTCCTCAACTCCGGTGTGGGTATCGTCCTTAAAGACGAGCGCAGCGGAAAGGAAGAACTCTTCAAGTACGAAGGCGGTCTGCGTGCGTTCGTTGAATACCTGAACACTAACAAGACTGCGGTCAACCAGGTATTCCACTTCAACGTCCAGCGTGAAGACGGCATCGGCGTTGAAATCGCCCTGCAGTGGAACGACAGCTTCAACGAGAATCTGTTGTGCTTCACCAACAACATTCCACAGCGCGACGGCGGTACTCACTTGGTGGGTTTCCGTTCCGCACTGACGCGCAACCTGAACACTTACATCGAAGCCGAAGGCTTGGCCAAGAAGCATAAAGTCGCCACCACGGGTGACGATGCACGCGAAGGCCTGACCGCGATTATCTCGGTAAAAGTGCCGGATCCCAAGTTCAGCTCCCAGACTAAAGACAAGCTGGTGTCTTCCGAAGTGAAGACGGCTGTTGAACAGGAGATGGGTAAGTACTTCTCCGACTTCTTGCTGGAGAACCCGAACGAAGCCAAGTTGGTCGTCGGTAAGATGATCGATGCCGCGCGTGCCCGTGAAGCCGCACGTAAGGCTCGTGAGATGACCCGCCGTAAAGGCGCGCTGGATATCGCCGGCCTGCCGGGCAAACTGGCTGATTGCCAGGAGAAGGACCCTGCCCTCTCCGAACTGTACTTGGTGGAAGGTGACTCTGCTGGTGGTTCCGCCAAGCAGGGTCGTAACCGTCGCACCCAGGCCATTCTGCCGTTGAAGGGCAAGATCCTCAACGTTGAAAAGGCCCGCTTTGACAAGATGATTTCCTCCCAGGAAGTCGGCACCTTGATCACGGCGCTGGGCTGCGGTATCGGCCGCGATGAATACAACATCGAGAAGCTGCGCTATCACAACATCATCATCATGACCGATGCTGACGTCGACGGTTCGCACATCCGTACCCTGCTGCTGACCTTCTTCTTCCGTCAGTTGCCTGAGCTGATCGAGCGTGGCTATATCTACATCGCCCAGCCACCGTTGTACAAAGTGAAAAAGGGTAAGCAAGAGCAATACATCAAAGACGACGACGCCATGGAAGAGTACATGACGCAGTCGGCCCTGGAAGATGCGAGCCTGCACTTGAACGACGAAGCCCCGGGTATTTCCGGCGAAGCGTTGGAGCGTCTGGTTAACGACTTCCGTATGGTGATGAAGACCCTCAAGCGCCTGTCGCGCCTGTACCCTCAGGAGCTGACCGAGCACTTCATTTACCTTCCGGCCATCACCCTGGAGCAGTTGGGCGATCACGCACACATGCAGGATTGGCTGGCCCAGTACGAAGTACGTCTGCGCACCGTCGAGAAGTCTGGCCTGGTGTACAAAGCCAGTCTGCGTGAAGACCGTGAACGTAACGTGTGGCTGCCAGAGGTTGAACTGATCTCCCACGGCCTGTCGAACTACGTCACCTTCAACCGCGACTTCTTCGGCAGCAACGACTACAAGACTGTGGTTACCTTGGGCGCTCAACTCAGCACCCTGTTGGATGACGGCGCTTACATTCAGCGTGGCGAGCGTAAGAAAGCAGTCAAGGAGTTCAAGGAAGCGTTGGACTGGTTGATGGCCGAAAGCACCAAGCGCCACACTATCCAGCGATACAAAGGTCTGGGCGAGATGAACCCGGATCAACTGTGGGAAACCACCATGGACCCTGCCCAGCGTCGCATGCTGCGCGTGACCATCGAAGACGCCATTGGTGCGGATCAGATCTTCAACACCCTGATGGGTGATGCGGTCGAGCCTCGCCGTGACTTCATCGAAAGCAACGCTCTGGCAGTGTCTAACCTGGACTTCTGATCCAGGCGAGACCCGCAAAACAGAAAGGCCAACGCTATGCGTTGGCCTTTTTTATTACGTGGAAATCGGTATTTTTTAAATGCTCCACGTGGAACATCCCCCTTTTCAACCAGGGGAAGCGGTCGCCACGCTCTCCAATCGGTACCCATACCCATAAATCGTCAATAGCTGCCAACCCCTATCAGCGGTAAGCCCGAGCTTGTTGCGCAGGCGATAGATATGCGTATCCAACGGCCGCGACGACACCATTTCTTCATGGGTCCAGAACCGCTCATAAAGGTACTCGCGAGACAACGGTCGCGCTAAGTTGGCGAACAAGCAACTCGCCAGGCGGTATTCGCGTTCAGTAAGGTTGATCGGTTTTCCCGCCCGGGTGACGGTCAACTCGGCGTCGTCGAAGGTTAGATCGTTGAAACTTTGTACTTCCTGGGTAGCCGACTTTTGCAGGCCATGGCGGCGTAGAACGGCGGTAACCCGAGCCTTGAGTTCATTGGGACGAAAGGGTTTGCTGACGTAGTCATCGGCGCCACTGTTCAATGCAGTGACGATATCGCTTTCAGCATCCCTGCTGGTGAGCATGATCACGGCGGGTGGCGACTCCATGTGCTCACGGGTCCAGCGCAGCAACGCAATGCCGGTGATATCGGGCAGTTGCCAATCGAGTATCAGCAGGTCAAAGGTTTCCCGACGCAATTGACGTAGCAGGTCCTCACCCCGCTCGAAACAATGCAGGGTCCAGGGCTGTTCGGCGGTGCTGGGGATTTGTCGCAGTGTCTGTTCCACCCTTCGCAATTCAGCGGGTTCGTCATCCAGTATTGCGACACGCATGGGTGGGTCCTTTCATTTTGAAGAGTACGGCAGTCGTAGTGAGGGCACGTACTGCGCAGATGCCAGCCATCGAATCTGAAGAATTGTGCGCAGATTCGTCGGCCCCTTGGATCTCTCGGTACGCTGGGTTCAATGAGTGATCAACCCAGTTAAAGTCCTCGGTACCGATGTGGGAAAGATACCGGCTCCAGGCCTTAAGGAAAAGGATCAGCCGACGCGTGCGCTGCCGTAGACTTCTGTGCCCTGATAGTAGGTACTGTGGAGCTTCTACCTTTATGAGCCTCACGCAGGAAAACTTTTCCACCGCCTCGAAAATGAGCTTCACTGGGCGCTATGCCACTTCCTTTCGTACGCCAACAACAGGGACACGCTGATCAATGATGCTCTGGGGCAAGGCTGAAAAACGTCAACCCACCCATGCCCAACGGCTGTTCCACGGCTTGGTTCGTGAGTGGTTGTGGATCGGTTTGCTGTTGTTGCCGATCACAGCCTACCTCTCGACGAGCGCTGGCTTGGCGCTGAACAATCCGCTGTATGACAGCCTGCGCCAACTGACACCGCTGCCGGTGGACCCGCGTATCTTATTGGTGACCATCGACGACGCCAGCTTGAAGAAGCTGGGACAGTGGCCTTGGCCCCGTAGTTTGCACGCCGACCTGATCGACCGCCTGAGTGCTGCACAACCCACCGCCATCCTGTTCGACGTGATCTTCAGCGATCCTGCCGATCCCGCTACTGATAAACGCCTGGCCGACGCAGTGTGCAATGCCGGCAATGTATTGTTGCCCCTGGCGCGTAATGATTCTGCCAGCTATAGCCAGCCCAGAGGACAACTGCAGCCGCTGCTTAAATGTGCCAAAGGCATAGGGCATATCAACGTGGAAGCGGACAGCGATGGCGTGGTGCGCAGCCTGTATTTGCGCGAGGGCCCACCCGATGCCACGGCGCCTCAGTTGGCATGGCTGGCGTTCACGATGAGTGGCCAACCCTCCGAGATGCCAGGTGAGCCTCGCGATTCGAACTCCCAGGGCTGGCATCAGGAACATGCAGTTCGCATCCCGTATATCGACCCCGACAGCCGCTTTCCGAGTGTGTCTTATGTCAGCGTATTACGCGGCGAAGTCCCTCCTGAGCGGTTGCGCAACGCCTTATTTGGTAGGCGCGCCAGGTTCGGGCATGGGCGATCGTTTTGTCACACCGCTCTCCCCCATGCTTGGCACTACAGCAGGTGTAGAGATCCAGGCCAACGTGCTCAACGGTCTACTGCAAGGGCGCAGCGTCGTGGATCTGCCCCAATGGCTGTCAGCCGTGATGGCAACGTCCTGGGTGGCGCTGCTGCTGGGCCTGCTGCTCTACCGCCCACGCTATGCACTATGGATGACGCTGGGGTGTATGTTCACGGCCTTGCTCGGCTCATTTGCCCTGCTGCGTCTGGGCTACTGGTGGTCGCCTGCGGCCTGCCTGATCGGTTTGCTGCTCAGCTACCTGATCTGGAACTGGCGGCGCCTCAGTGTGATCCTGGCCTACTTTGGCTGGGAGTTGGCGCGGTTGGATAACGAACCCAAAGTCTTGCCCGAACGCCGCCGTGCGCCGGCCAGCAAAGGTGATGTGTTGCAGGGGCGCATCTTTGCCCTGGAGCAAGCGGTGAGCCGCACGCGGGACACTCGGCGCTTTATGGCCGATGGCCTGGAGTGCCTGCCGGTGGCGACGCTGATCACAGACACCCAAGGCACTATATTGCTGGCTAACCGCATTGCCCGCGACGTGTTCGGCAATGATCTGGTCAACCAAAACCTGTTGAACCAGTTGGTTGATCTGGGTTATCCACCCCTGCACAACGGCGTGCGCCCTGCCCTTTCGGCATTGGAGTTGGTTGAGTTTCGGGATATCCACCAACGTAGCCTGCGCATGGAGTTGGCACCCCTGCTACCGGCCGAAGGAGATGTGGCGCTGGGTTGGCTGCTAAGCCTCACTGACCTCAGCAAGGAGCGTGAGGCCCAGCAGCATCGAGAAACCATGCTGCGTTTCCTTTCCCATGATCTTCGTGCGCCGCACTCGGCGATCCTGGCACTGCTCGACGTACACAGCGCCGAGTCGCCAGTGTTTGCTCAGATAGAGCAGCAAGTACGCCGCGCCTTGAGCCTGACTGAATCCTTTGTTCAGTTGGCAAAAGCCGAGGCCGACGGTTACCACTTCCAGCCAACGCTGTTCGCCATGCTGGTCATGGATGCTTTTGACCAAGTGGCGCTGATCGCACAGCTCAAGGGCATTCATCTGGTCCACGATCTGGACGAGGCAGATGAAGGGATGGTGTCAGCCGACCAGTCGCTGCTCACCCGCGCGTTATTCAACGTGCTGGAGAATGCGATCAAATACTCGCCGTCCGGCACTACCATCCGGTTGAGACACAGCAGCACGCAAGGCTGGTTGGAATGTCGGATCAGTGACCAAGGCCCAGGGATAGCTGCCGAAGATTTACCGGAGTTGTTCAGCCAGTACAAACGTTTTGATTCAGCCCAGGGCAGCGATGGGTTGGGGCTTGGGCTGACCATGGTCAAAGCGGTCGTGGAGCGTCATGGAGGACGTATCGAATGTGAAAGCAGTGTGGGCAAAGGCACCACATTCAGCCTGCGATTGCCCTTGCTGGACGAGTGCTAAAACGTACTTTTGCGCTGTGCATAAAAAACCGGTCACAAGGACCGGTTTTTTTATGCGGAAAAAACTTATGCACGTTTTTAGGGATTTTTAGGCCTCTGGAAATATGTAAGTAAATCAGCTTGTTATGAAGCAAAAAAGCCAATTCGCCAACAAACCGTGCACAGGTTATCCACAGATGCTCATACCACCGGAGTGTCTACCACAACCGGCTTCGGCGGCAGGGAACCCATGGCCCGTTGCTGCGCTTCATTCCACGCCTGCGCACGCTCATTCAGCGCGGCAATGGCGCGTGGGCCTTCGCCTTCTGCGTACATAGGTTCGCCAATCACCACGGTGATAGTGCCTTCGCGTTTTGCCCAACCCGTCTTCGGCCAGAACTTGCCGGCGTTATGCGCGATCGGCAACACCGGCAGATGGGCGTTGACCGCCAAGGCCGTGCCACCTCGGGAGAATTTACCCACGGTGCCAAAGGGCACCCGCGTGCCTTCCGGGAAGATCAGCACCCAAACGCCGTCCTTGAGCAGCTCGTCGCCCTTCTTGGCCACGTGCTTGAGCGCCGCTTTGGGGTTGTCACGGTCGATGGCGATCGGGCGCAACATGGCCATCGCCCAGCCAAAGAACGGTACGTACAGCAATTCGCGCTTGAGCACCTGGCTCAACGGCGAGAAGTACGCCGAGAGGAAGAACGTTTCCCAGGTGCTCTGATGGTTAGACAAAATCACGCAGGGCTGTTCCGGGACGTTTTCAGCGCCCTTGATCTCAAAACGGATGTTCAGGAACACCTTGGTCAGCCACAACGCACAGCGGCACCAATAGACGTTGATAAAGCGATAGCGCGCCTTGAACGGCAGGAAGGGCGCAATAAAAAAGCTCAGGGTGCACCAGAGAAGCGAACTGGTGCCCAGCAGCAGGTAAAAGAAAAAGGTTCTGATGGCCTGCAAGATCGACATGGCGGCATTTACCGTTGCGGGACACGGCCCGCCTGTTGAAAAGCGCACTCCCGAACACTCCTTGGCCAGGATGTCGAGGGCGGCTAGTTGTTGATAAGTTCTGCGGCAACGGCCGCCAGATCGTCAAAAATCAAAGTGCCTACCGGCAGGTTTTTCGCCTGGGTCTTTTCGCCTTTCCCGGTCTTTACTAAAACTGGCTGAGAGTCGACGGCTTTGGCCGCCTCCAGGTCACCGAGGCTGTCCCCGACGAACCATATCCCAGCTAACGGCACCTTGTAATGTTCTGCAATGGTTTTCAACATGCCAGGCTTGGGTTTGCGGCAATCGCAGCCCTCATCCGGCCCGTGGGGGCAGTACACCACCAGCCCCACCTCACCCCCCTGTTCGGCCACCAACGTGCGCAAGCGCGCGTGCATGGCGTCCAGGGTGGCGATGTCGTAGTAGCCACGGGCAATGCCGGACTGGTTAGTGGCAATCGCCACTGTCCAGCCGGCTTTGCTCAACTGCGCGATGGCCTCGATCGAGCCGGGCAGTGGTATCCACTCCGCCACCGACTTGATGTAAGCGTCGGAGTCGTAGTTGATCACCCCGTCCCGATCGAGAATCAGCAGTTTCACCATGGTCAGCTCAGGGTCGAAATGTCGGCAATGTTGACGAACAGGCCGCGCAGACGCGCCAGCATGGCATAGCGGTTTTTCCGCACGCCGGCATCTTCGGCATTGATCATCACCGCTTCGAAGAACGCATCCACCGGCTCACGCAATGTGGCCAGGCGCGCCAGTGCTTCGGCGTAGTTACGCTCGGCGATCAGCGGCTTCACGGCGTTTTCTGCCTTGGCAATGGCCGAGTTCAGCGAGAACTCCTTGGCATCGGCAAACAGGCCAGGGTCGACATCGCCGTTGCCCAGGCCTTCGGCCTTGCTCAGCAGGTTCGACACACGCTTGTTCACAGCGGCCAGGGCATCGGCTTCCGGCAATTTGCGGAAGGCCTGTACGGCTTGTACGCGCTGATCGAAGTCCAGCGCCGAACCCGGTTGCAGGGCACGCACGGACAGGTAGACGGAGACGTCCACGCCTTCGTCTTCGTAGCGCGCACGCAGGCGGTCGAACACAAACTCCAGCACTTGCTCGGCCAGGCCGGCTTGCTTGACCTTGGTTCCGAACTGACCAACCGCGAACACCACGGCCTGGGTCAGGTCGAGGTCGAGCTTCTTGTCGATCAGGATACGCAGTACACCCAGGGCTGCGCGGCGCAGGGCATACGGGTCTTTGCTACCGGTAGGCAGCATGCCGATACCAAAGATACCCACCAGGGTATCCAGCTTGTCGGCGATGGCCACGGCCGCACCGGTCAGGGTGGTCGGCAGCTCGGCACCGGCACCGCGTGGCATGTACTGCTCGTTCAGTGCCAGCGCAACGTCTTCGGCCTCGCCATCATTGAGGGCGTAGTAGTAACCGGCAACGCCTTGCATCTCAGGGAATTCGCCGACCATCTCGGTGGCCAGGTCGCACTTGGACAGCAAGCCGGCACGGGCGGCCGAGGCCGCATCGCCGCCAATGCGGGGTGCAATGTAGGCAGCGAGTTTGGAAACGCGCGCAGCCTTGTCGTAGACGCTGCCGAGTTTTTCCTGGAACACCACGTTTTGCAGGCGCAGGTTGAAGTCTTCGAGCTTCGACTTCTTGTCTTGCTTGAAGAAGAACTCGGCGTCGGTCAGGCGCGGGCGAACGACTTTCTCGTTGCCGGCGATGATCTGCTGCGGGTCTTTGCTTTCGATGTTGGCCACGGTAATGAAGCGCGGCAGCAACTTGCCGTCCACGTCCAGCAGGCAGAAGTACTTCTGGTTGTCCTGCATGGTGGTGATCAGGGCTTCTTGCGGCACATCGAGGAAGCGTTCTTCGAAGGAGCACACCAGCGGCACTGGCCATTCAACCAGCGCGGTCACTTCGTCGAGCAGGCTTGGCGGCACGATGGCGGTGCCTTCCTGCAGGCGGGCCAGCTCTTCGGTGCGCTTGCTGATCAGCTCGCGACGCTCATTGGCATCGGCCAGCACGTAAGCGGCACGCAGGTCGGCGGCATAGTTCGCCGGCGAGGTGATGCGTACGGCTTCAGGATGATGGAAGCGGTGACCACGGGAATCACGGCCAGCCTTCTGGGCGAGGATGGTGCAGTCGATGACCTGGTCACCGAGCAGCATCACCAGCCATTGGGTTGGGCGCACGAATTCTTCTTTGCGTGCACCCCAGCGCATGCGCTTGGGGATCGGCAGGTCGTTCAGGGAGTCTTCAACGATGGTTGGCAGCAGGCTGGCAGTCGGCTTGCCGGTGATGACCTGGCTGAAGCGCAGTTTCGGACCGCTCTGATCGATCTCGCTCAGCTCCACGCCACACTTCTTGGCAAAACCAAGGGCGGCCTGGGTCGGGTTGCCTTCGGCATCGAAAGCCGCCTGGCGCGGCGGGCCGTCGAGGTTGATGCTGCGGTCCGGTTGCTGGGTTTCCAGCGCGGTCAGCAACACGGCCAGGCGACGTGGCGCGGCGTAGACTTTCTTGGCTTCAAACTTCAGGCCAGCGCTTTGCAGGCCTTTTTCGATACCGGCCAGGAACGCATCGGCCAGGGTGTTGAGTGCCTTGGGTGGCAGCTCTTCGGTGCCCAGTTCAACCAGGAAATCTTGAGCACTCATTGTGCAGCCTCCAGCTTAGCCAACACTTCATCACGCAGGTCCGGGGTTGCCATCGGGAAGCCCAGCTTGGCGCGAGCCAACAGGTAGGCTTGGGCGACGGAACGCGCCAGGGTGCGCACACGCAGGATGTATTGCTGGCGCGCGGTTACCGAGATGGCACGGCGGGCGTCCAGCAGGTTGAAGGTATGGGACGCCTTCAACACCATTTCATAGCTTGGCAACGGCAGCGGCTGGTCGAGTTCGATCAGGCGCTTGGCCTCGCTTTCATAGAAGTCGAACAGTTCGAACAGCTTCTCGACGTTGGCGTGTTCGAAGTTGTAAGTGGATTGCTCCACCTCGTTCTGGTGGAACACGTCGCCGTAGGTCACCTTGCCGAACGGGCCGTCAGCCCACACCAGGTCGTAGACCGAGTCCACGCCTTGCAGGTACATGGCCAGACGCTCGAGGCCGTAGGTGATCTCGCCGGTCACCGGGTAGCACTCGATGCCACCGGCCTGCTGGAAGTAGGTGAACTGCGTCACTTCCATGCCGTTGAGCCAGACTTCCCAGCCCAGTCCCCAGGCGCCCAGCGTCGGCGATTCCCAGTTGTCTTCGACGAAACGGATATCGTGGACCAGCGGGTCCAGGCCAACATGCTTGAGCGAGCCCAAGTACAGTTCCTGGAAGTTGTCCGGGTTCGGCTTCAATACCACCTGGAATTGGTAGTAGTGCTGCAGACGGTTCGGGTTTTCGCCGTAGCGGCCGTCAGTCGGGCGACGACTGGGCTGCACATAAGCGGCGTTCCAGGTTTCCGGGCCAATGGCCCGCAGGAAGGTAGCGGTGTGGAAAGTGCCGGCGCTACTTCCATATCGTAGGGCTGAAGTACCACACAACCTTGCTCGGCCCAGTATTGCTGGAGGGCGAGGATCAAGTCTTGGAAGGTACGCACGGCTGGCGTAGGCTGGCTCACGAAATTCACCTGTTACTTGGGCTGCGATTTAAAGAGCGGGAGTATACCCGATTCGGCCGCGCCACCATCCCCTGGAGCCTTATGCCACGCTGCTTTTGGTGTTCTGAAGATCCGCTGTACATGGCTTATCACGATCAGGAGTGGGGAACGCCGCTGCGCGATGCGCAGGGTTTGTTCGAGTTGCTTTTACTCGAAGGGTTCCAGGCGGGCCTTTCCTGGATCACCGTTTTACGCAAACGCGAGCATTATCGAAAGGTCTTGTTCGGTTTTGATGCGCAGCGCCTGGCGCAATTGAGCGACGACGAGATCGAAGCGCTGATGCTCGACCCTGGCATCGTGCGCAACCGCCTCAAGCTCAACGCCACTCGCCGCAACGCCGCGTCCTGGCTGGCGCTGGAAGATCCGGTGGGCTTGCTCTGGTCGTTTGTCGGCGGCGTGCCCAAGGTCAATCACTTCAAGGATCGCAGCGAAGTCCCGGCGATCACGCCCGAGGCTGAAGCCATGAGCAAAGCCCTGAAAAAAGCCGGCTTCACCTTTGTCGGACCGACCATTTGCTACGCGTTCATGCAGGCCTCGGGCATGGTCATGGACCACACCCAGGACTGCGACCGTTACGCGGACTTGGTCAACGCCGGTTAGAATGCGTGCTTTGCGCACCACACACGAATGGGAGTGACCTGTGGAAAAGTTTAAAGGCGCCTTGCTGGTAGGCGCTCTTCGGTTGTTTGCCCTGCTGCCCTGGCGTGCTGTCCAGGCCGTCGGCACGGCGATTGGCTGGATCATGTGGAAAACCCCCAACCGCTCTCGCGAGACGGTGCGGATCAACCTCTCAAAGTGTTTCCCGGACATGGACCCGGCCGCCCGCGAGCGCCTGGTCGGCCAGAGCCTGATGGACATCGGCAAGTCCCTGACCGAAAGCGCCTGTGCCTGGATCTGGCCGGCGCAACGTTCCATCGACCTGGTGCGTGAAGTCGAAGGCCTCGAAGTGCTGCACGAAGCATTGGCCTCGGGCAAAGGCGTGGTCGGCATCACCAGCCACCTGGGTAATTGGGAGGTGTTGAACCACTTCTATTGCAACCAGTGCAAACCGATCATTTTCTATCGCCCGCCCAAGCTCAAGGCGGTGGATGAGTTGCTGCGCAAACAGCGTGTGCAGTTGGGCAACCGCGTTGCGGCTTCCACCAAGGAAGGCATTCTCAGTGTGATCAAGGAAGTGCGTAAAGGTGGCCAGGTGGGTATTCCCGCTGACCCGGAGCCGGCGGAATCGGCTGGGATCTTCGTGCCGTTCTTCGCCACCCAGGCGCTGACCAGCAAGTTCGTGCCCAACATGCTCGCGGGTCACAAGGCTGTTGGTGTGTTCCTGCACGCCCTGCGACTGCCGGACGGTTCGGGCTACAAAGTCATCCTCGAAGCGGCGCCGGAAGACATGTACAGCACCGACACGGCCACGTCCTGCGCGGCGATGAGCAAGGTGGTGGAGCGCTATGTCGGCGCTTACCCGAGCCAGTATATGTGGAGCATGAAGCGCTTCAAGAAACGCCCGCCGGGTGAGGAACGGTGGTATTGATTCATCGCTGATCTAAAGAACAACACACATCTAATGTGGAGGGGGCTTGCCCCCTCCCACATTTGAGTTCCGCCTAGGCCTGGCGGTCGAGTTTCTTCAGGAACACCGTCATCTCTTTCTCGGCCTGCTTGTCGGCCGCTTCGATGCCCTTCTCCCACGCCTGTCGCGCTGCGGCATTGTCACCCTGCCCCAACTGCGCCTTACCCAACAACTTCCACGCCGCCGAATACTTCGGATCAAACTCGACGCACTTCTGCAAATGCTCGGTCGCCTTGGCATTGTCCTTCAGATCCAGATAACCCTTGCCCAGCCCAAAGCGCAGCAGCGAATTATCCACACCCTTGGCGAGCATTTTTTCCAGGGATTCGAGCATTTGAACCACTCCGTTTGATCAAAAAAAGCTCAGCCCCACGTGGAACAACTTCTCCACGTCGCGGATGTGTTTTTTATCCACAAGGAACAGGATGACGTGGTCGCCGGTAGCGATCACCGTATCGTCGTGGGCAATGATCACTTCTTCATCGCGAATAATCGCGCCAATGGTGGTGCCCGGTGGCAGGCCGATATCGCGGATGGCCTTGCCGATCACTTTGCTCGACTTGGCATCGCCGTGTGCGATCGCTTCTATGGCTTCCGCCGCGCCCCGGCGCAGTGAGTGCACGCTGACGATATCGCCACGGCGTACGTGGGCCAGCAAGGTGCCGATGGTCGCCAGTTGCGGGCTGATAGCGATGTCGATGTCGCCGCCCTGGATCAAGTCGACATAGGCCGGGTTGTTGATGATGGTCATCACCTTCTTCGCCCCCAGCCGCTTGGCCAGCAGCGAGGACATGATGTTGGCTTCGTCATCGTTGGTCAGGGCCAGGAAGATGTCGGCGTCGGCAATGTTTTCTTCCATCAGCAGGTCGCGGTCCGAGGCGCTGCCTTGCAGGACGACCGTGCTGTCGAGGGTGTCGGACAAATGCCGGCAGCGCGCCGGATTCATCTCGATGATCTTCACTTGATAGCGGCTTTCGATGGCCTCGGCCAGGCGCTCACCGATCTGCCCGCCGCCGGCGATGACGATGCGTTTATAGTTTTCGTCGAGCCGGCGCATTTCGCTCATCACGGCGCGAATATTCGCTTTGGCCGCGATGAAAAATACCTCGTCGTCGGCCTCGATCACCGTATCGCCCTGGGGCAGGATCGGCCGGTCACGCCGAAAAATCGCTGCTACGCGGGTTTCCACATTGGGCATGTGTTCGCGCAACTGGCGCAGTTGCTGGCCGACCAGTGGGCCGCCGTAATAGGCCTTCACTGCGACCAACTGCGCTTTGCCACCCGCGAAGTCGATCACCTGCAGGGCGCCCGGAATTTCGATCAGGCGCTTGATGTAGTGGGTCACCACCTGCTCCGGGCTGATCAGCACGTCGACCGGGATGGCGTCGTTATCGAACAGGCCGGCGCGGGTCAGGTAGGCGGCTTCGCGGACACGGGCGATCTTGGTCGGGGTGTGGAACAGGGTGTGGGCGACCTGGCACGCGACCATGTTGGTCTCGTCGCTGTTGGTCACGGCCACCAGCATGTCGGCATCGTCGGCACCGGCCTGACGCAGCACCGTAGGAAACGACGCACGACCTTGTACGGTGCGGATGTCCAGGCGGTCGCCCAAGTCGCGCAGACGCTCAGCGTCGGTGTCCACCACGGTGATGTCATTGGCTTCACTGGCCAAATGTTCCGCCAGTGTGCCGCCCACCTGCCCTGCCCCAAGGATGATGATTTTCATCCGGTCACTCCCTTAAACCATTCAGCCGCGTGCGGCGGCGATCTTGATCAGTTTGGCGTAGTAGAAGCCATCGTGTCCGCCTTCTTGCGCGAGCAATTGGCGACCGTGAGGCTGCTTGATGCCGGCCGTCGTGGCGAGGTCCAGCTCCCGGGCGCCGCTGGTGCGGGCGAGGAAGGCTTGGATCACCTCGGTGTTTTCGGTGGGCAAGGTGGAGCAGGTGGCGTAGAGCAGGATGCCGCCGACTTCCAGGGTCGGCCACAGGGCGTCCAGCAGTTCACCTTGCAGGGTGGCCAGGGCGACAATGTCGTCGGGTTGGCGGGTGAGCTTGATGTCCGGGTGGCGGCGGATCACGCCGGTGGCCGAGCATGGCGCATCGAGCAGGATGCGCTGGAATGGTTTGCCGTCCCACCAGGTGGCGGTGTCGCGGCTATCGGCGGCGATCAGGTCGCGCTCAGGCCAAGGCGTGCGAGGTTTTCCCGTACGCGCACCAGGCGCTTGGCTTCCAGGTCGACGGCGACGACACCGGCCAGGTCTTTTTCGACTTCCAGGATGTGACAGGTCTTGCCGCCCGGGGCGCAGCAGGCGTCGAGCACGCGTTGGCCGGGCGCCAGGTCGAGCAAATCGGCAGCCAATTGCGCGGCTTCGTCCTGCACGCTGATCCAACCCTCGGCAAAGCCCGGCAGGCTGCGCACGTCAGTGGCGGCTTCCAGCACAATGCCATCGACGCTGTACACGCACGGCGTGGCGTTGATACCCGCGTCGGCGAGCAATTGCAGGTAGGCGTCACGCGCGTGATGACGACGGTTGACCCGCAAAATCATCGGTGGATGCGCATTGTTGGCCGCGCAGATGGCTTCCCACTGCTCGGGCCAGAACGCCTTCAGGGATTTTTGCAGCCAGCGCGGGTGGGCGGTGCGCACCACCGGGTCATGTTCCAGCTCGGCCAGCAGCGCTTCGCTTTCGCGCTGGGCGCGGCGCAGTACGGCATTGAGCAAGGCCTTGGCCCAGGGCTTTTTCAGCTTGTCGGCGCAACCGACGGTTTCACCGATGGCGGCGTGGGCCGGCACGCGGGTGTAGAGCAACTGATAAAGCCCCACCAGCAGCAGCGCTTCGACGTCAGCATCGGCCGCCTTGAATGGCTTTTGCAGCAGCTTGGCCGCCAGCGCCGACAAGCGCGGCTGCCAACGGGCGGTGCCAAAGGCCAGGTCCTGGGTAAAGCCGCGATCGCGGTCCTCGACCTTATCCAACTGCGTCGGCAGTGAACTGTTCAGCGAAGCCTTGCCGTTGAGTACGGCGGCGAGAGCCTTGGCGGCGGCCAGACGTGGGTTCATTGCGCGGCCACCCCAAGTACGGTGCCCAGGGAAAATTTCTCACGACGGCTGTTGAACAAATCGCTGAAATTCAGCGCCTTGCCGCCGGGCAATTGCAGACGGGTCAGGCACAGGGCCTGCTCGCCACAGGCGACCAACAGGCCGTCTTTGCTGGCGCCAATGATTTCACCGGGGGCGCCTTTGCCGTCCGCCAGGGAGGCGGCCAACACTTTCAAGGCTTCGCCATTGAGGGTGCTGTGGCAGACCGGCCACGGGTTGAAGGCACGCACCAGGCGCTCCAGTTCCACCGCCGGGCGGCTCCAGTCGATACGCGCTTCGTCTTTATTCAATTTGTGGGCGTAGGTGGCCAGGTTGTCGTCCTGCACTTCGCCTTCCAGAGTGCCGGCAGCGAGACCATCGATCGCTTGGATCACGGCAGGCGGGCCCATTTCGGCCAGGCGGTCGTGCAGGCTGCCGCCAGTGTCTGCGCCGGTGATCGGCGTCACCACTTTGAGCAGCATCGGGCCGGTGTCCAAGCCCGCCTCCATGCGCATCACGGTGACACCGCTTTCAGCATCACCGGCTTGCACCGCGCGCTGGATCGGCGCCGCACCGCGCCAGCGTGGCAGCAGCGACGCGTGGCTGTTGATGCAGCCCAGGCGCGGAATATCCAGCACCACTTGCGGCAGGATCAAACCGTAGGCCACCACCACCAACAGGTCGGGCTTGAGCGCGGCCAGTTCGGCCTGGGCGTCGGCGTTGCGCAGGGTCGGCGGCTGCAGCACAGCAATGTTGTGCTCCAAAGCCAACTGCTTGACCGGGCTCGGCATCAGTTTTTGCCCGCGACCGGCCGGGCGATCCGGCTGGGTATACACCGCAATGACATCGTAAGGGCTGGCAAGCAGCGCCTTGAGGTGTTCGGCGGCGAATTCGGGGGTGCCGGCAAAAACAATGCGCAGTGGCTCGGTCATGGAAGGTCTCGGTTAAAAGCAGTCACAAAAGAAAAAGGCTTGCCGCAGCAAGCCTTTGGAAGGAGGGCATCAAGCTTGCTGGCGATGCTTTTTTTCCAGCTTCTTCTTGATCCGATCACGCTTGAGCGTGGACAGGTAATCGACAAACAACTTGCCGTTGAGGTGGTCGCATTCGTGTTGGATGCAGACCGCCAGCAGGCCTTCGGCAATCAGCTCGAACGGCTTGCCGTCGCGGTCCAGGGCCTTGATCTTGACGCGCAGCGGGCGCTCGACGTTCTCGTAGAACTCCGGCACCGACAGGCAGCCTTCCTGGTATTCGCCCATCTCTTCGGTCAGCGGTTCGAACTCAGGGTTGATGTACACCATCGGTTCGCTGCGGTCTTCCGACAGGTCCATGACTACGATGCGCTGATGCACGTTGACCTGGGTGGCGGCGAGGCCGATGCCCGGGGCTTCATACATTGTTTCAAACATGTCATCGACCAACTGACGAACCTTGTCGTCCACTACGGCCACCGGTTTGGCGATCGTGCGCAGGCGCGAGTCGGGGAATTCGAGGATGTTCAAAATAGCCATAAGCGTAATTGCTGCACATGTGAGGTAAAGGCAAATCGGCGGTGGGATGGACCCATACGGCCGGTGTGAAAGCTTCGAAAGCCGCGAGGGCTCTGGCATTTCACGCGAACGCACATAATAAAGGAGATTCACCCCATGAGGAAATCGCTACTCGTCTTGCTGCTGTGGGTTCCGTTTGCCGCAGCGCTGGTTCCTTCACCCGGCCAGCGTCTGGATCTACCGACGCAACAGGCCATCCAGCGCTTTTTATTGCATAACCGCATTCTTGATACGCCCCGGGATCTGGACACAGCGCCTTACATTGTCGCGGCCGAGGCCGGGCGCGTGCTGGGCTCTCAGGGCGAGCGTGTGCACGCCAGGGCGACCTGGACCCGGCCCAGCCGAGCTATGGGATCTTTCGCCGAGGCAAGGTCTACACCGACCCCCAGACCCATGAATTGCTGGGTATCAACGCCGATGACATCGGTACTGCTCGCTTTGTGATGGCGGGGGACCTCAGCACGCTCGCCGTGCAACGGGTCACCCAGGAGGTGCGTCCTGGGGACCGTCTGCTCCGCGCCCAATTGCCCACGGCGCTGGAGCCTCAGAAATCAGCGCCTTTCATTGAAGGAAAAATCATCGATATCCCCAGGGGCGTGACCCAGATCGGCGTGCTGGACGCCGTTACCCTGAACAAAGGCCGGCGTGATGGGCTGGTCGAGGGCCAATTGCTGGCCGTTATCAAAACCGGCGCCACCGTCCGTGACCCGCTCACCGGCGCCCCGACGAAGTTACCCGATGAGCGCGCCGGCACGCTGTTGGTGTTCCGCACCTACGAAAAACTCAGTTATGGCCTGGTTCTCAATGCCTCGCGGCCACTGGCCGTTATGGACCGTTTCGAGACTGCTGAGCAAACGCAATAAATAGCCTGCTAAATAAGTTACCAACAGAGTTATCCACAGCTTGTTCCGGTCAAGGATGATCAGATGTTTCCGATAAACAGCAGTGAAATTTCCCCGTCAGAGCTGGAAGCCCGGCTACGCTTGCACAGGCTGCCGGAAGTAGGCCCGAAGCGTTTCAGGTTGTTGATCGAAGCGTTCGGCAGCGCTTCAAAGGCTATGAGTGCGCCGGCCAGTGCCTGGCGTGCGCTGGGGTTGCCCCCCATCAGTGCCGACGCCCGGCGCAGTCCGGAAATCCGTGATGGCGCCAGTCAAGCATTGGCCTGGTCAGGGCGCCCGGCCCAGCATTTGCTGATGTGGGACCAGCCGGAGTACCCCGCTTTGCTCGCCCAGATCGACGATGCGCCGCCGTTGTTATTCGTCGCTGGCGACCCTTCAATCCTGGAAAAACCGCAACTGGCGATGGTCGGCAGCCGGCGCGCATCGCGCCCTGGCATGGACACCGCCGCCGCGTTTTCCCGCAGTTTGGCCAGTGCCGGTTTTGTCATCACCAGTGGCCTTGCGCTGGGTATCGACGGCGCCGCGCATCAAGCGGCATTGGATGTGGGTGGACATACCATCGGCGTGCTTGGCACGGGCCTGGAAAATTTTTATCCACAGCGCCACCGACGGCTCGCCGAGGCGATGATTGCCCAAGGCAGTGCCGTGGTGTCCGAGTTCCCGCTGGACGCCGGGCCCCAGGCGAGCAACTTTCCCCGGCGCAATCGCATCATCAGTGGTCTGTCGTTGGGCGTACTGGTAGTGGAGGCCAGCGTGGCCAGTGGCTCGCTGATCACCGCGAAGCTGGCCGCCGAGCAGGGCCGTGAGGTGTACGCGATCCCTGGCTCAATCCATCACCCTGGGGCCAAGGGTTGTCATCAGTTGATCCGCGAGGGTGCGACGCTGGTGGAAACCATTGAACACATCCTTGAAGGCTTGCGGGGCTGGCAGGCATTGTCGCGCCCGGCGCCGATGCCGGTGACCCATCCGTTGGTGGCGTTGCTGCACGCGGCACCTCACACCAGCGAAGCCCTGGCGATTGCCAGCGGTCGGCCTTTGTCCCAGGTGTTGGCGACCCTCACCGAGTTGGAACTGGAAGGCTTGGTCATCTGCGAAAGCGGGCGCTGGCTGGCGCGCTGCCAGCTTTCGTAGCGGCAAGTTTTTTGGAACTAGGTTTTGTAACGAAGATGGGTAAACTGCGCAGAGCTTTAGTCCGGAGAGTAAACAATGGTCAACAGGTGGCGTGTGCTGGAAGCCGCACGGGAAATTCGCGCAGGCGCGGTGATTGCCTATCCAACCGAGGCGGTCTGGGGCCTGGGTTGCGACCCTTGGAACGAAGAGGCGGTGGACCGGCTGCTGGCGATCAAGAATCGCTCGGTGGACAAGGGCCTGATCCTGGTTGCCGACAATATCCGTCAGTTCGACTTCCTGTTCGAAGACTTCCCGGATACCTGGATCGACCGCATGGCCAGCACCTGGCCTGGGCCGAATACCTGGTTGGTGCCGCATCAGGATTTACTGCCGCAATGGGTTACGGGTGTGCATGACACCGTGGCGCTGCGGGTGTCTGACCATCCACTGGTGCGGGACTTGTGCTCGTTGGTAGGGCCGTTGATTTCTACGTCGGCCAACCCTCAGGGTCGCCCAGCCGCGCGCACGCGGATCCGCGTGGAGCAATACTTTCGTGGCCAAGTGGACGTGGTGTTGGGTGGCGCCCTGGGTGGGCGCAAGAACCCGAGCTTGATTCGGGATTTGGTGACGGGTGAGGTGGTGCGGCCTTCCTGAGACCGAGTTGTGGCCATCGCGGGCAAGCCCGGCTCC
>NZ_JADDUM010000058.1 GCF_015163715.1 Pseudomonas cyclaminis | reverse complement strand
TTTTCAGCCACAGCGACACGTCCCACTGCCCTTGCTCATAGTTGCCGCGCAGGCCGGTGGACAGGTTGACCACCGCATAGGCAGGGATCTGCCCGTAGTCGGAATCCTCCACCGTGCCCACGGCCTTGGAGCGGAACGCGTAGCTGGCAGTGACGTAGGGTTCGAAGCCGTTATCCAGGTTCCACTTGTATTCGCCGTTGGCGTTGGCGATCCACTTCGATGCCCCCACCACTTGGTGCCCGCTCAAATCGCAGGAGGCTGGCGCACCGGGGCGCAGGCTGACTTCCGGCGGGCACGGCGCATCTTTGTAGCTCAGGTAGCTGACGTCGTTGAACGAGCCGTTGAGGTTCAACGTCAGGCCCTTGATCGGCACCAGGGTGCTTTCCACCTCGACGCCCCGCGAGCGCACCGAACCGGCGTTGGTCAGGTACTGCACGCGGTTGTCCTGGTCGTAGGCGTTGGTCTGGTAACCGTTGACCTGGGTCCAGAACAGGTTGGCATTGAGTTGCAGGCGGCGGTCCCACAAGGTGCTTTTGAAACCCAGCTCGGCGTTGTTGGCGCGCTCGGTGCCGATCAGCAGCGAGTCGGCCCCGGCAGTCGGTGCCGAACCCACCGCCAGGTTGACCCCGCCGGATTTTTCGCCATGGGAGACGGTGGCATAGCCCAGTAGATTTTCGTTGAAACGGTAACTCAGGTTGAGCAAGCCCGAGGGGCTGGTGCTGTATTGAGTGAGGTCGCCGGAGTCATAGGCCCCGGTGCGATTACGTCGAGCCGTGGCAGCCGCGCCGGTGACGGCCGCACCGCCCAGCGGGGCGTTACGCGTGACCCAGGCGCTTTTCTCTTCGTAGGTACCGCGCAGGCCTGCGGTGAAGTCCAGGCGGTCGGTGAGGTGCCAGGTGCCCTGGGCAAACAGCGCAAAACTGTCGGTGCGGATATGCCCGTTGCCCACGCTGCTGACATTGGCCAGTGCCCCGGCTGGCGTGCCGTTCCAGATATCAGCCTGAGGCCCGTAATAAGCGAAGGATTTGTTATCCAGCGAGTTACCGAAGTAGTAGGCACCGAGCACGTAATCGAAGAAGCCGCCGGTGGGCGAGGCCAGGCGGAATTCCTGGGACCACTGTTTGTCCTCCACCGATACACCCGCGTTGTACGACGCCGGCACATTGAGGCCGTCATCGTTGCGCGGGGTGAAGTTCCAGAAGCGATAGGAGCTGACCGAGGTCAGGGTGAAATCGCTCGGCAGCGTCCAGTTGGCTTCCAGGGAGGTGCCGCCCTGGAACACGGTGACGTGCTGGTCGCTGTCCAGGTTGACCTTGCGATGGGTGCCGTCGACGAGGGTCGCGCCCGCCGCGTTGGCCCGCGACTGGTAAACGTTGGTGCCATTGATGGTCGGTCCGGTGCTGTACAGCACGCGTGTGCCGGCGCTGGAATCCTCTTCGTTGTAGTCGCCGATCCAGCGCAGGTTGAACGCGTCGCTGGGTTTGTACAGCAGTTGCCCGCGAAAGCCCTGGCGTGAGCCGCCGTTGAGATCATGGCCGTTGTATTCGTTCTTGATGTCGCCATCGCTGCGGGTGCGATAGGCCGAGAAACGCCCCGCCAGCTCATCGGTCAACGGGCCGGAAATCGTGCCCTTGGTCTGGAAGTAACCGTCCTCCCCCAGGGAGGTTTCAATGCTGCGCTCGGGGGTAAAGCTCGGTGCGCGCGTGCTGATATTGATCACCCCGGCGGTGGTGTTCTTGCCGAACAACGTGCCCTGGGGACCGCGCAACACTTCAAGCTGCTCGATGTCCATCAGGTCGAACACCGCCATCCCCGGCCGCCCGAGGTACACGTTGTCGATATACAGCCCCACGCTGCCTTCCAGGCCGTCACTGGCCGGGTTGTTACCCAGGCCGCGAATCGACACGCTGGACTGGCGCGCATGCATGTAGGCCACGTTGACGCTGGGCACCAGTTGCTGCAAATCCTGAATCCGGTACACCCGCTGGCTTTCCAGCGCCTGACCGCCGATCACGCTCATGGGTGTCGGCACAGCCTGGGCACTTTCGGTACGACGCCGGGCGGTCACCGTGACGGTTTCCAGTTGGCCGCTGGCGTTTTCGCCCTTGCTGGCTGGCGCGGGTGTTTCGGCAGCCTGGGTCGGCGACCAACTGGTGCTGCCGGCCAGTAACATGGCCATGGGCAAGGACTTCAACAGACTCATAAGCGGCTCCGGACCCGGAAATATCCATCAATGGATATTCCTAAAGGTTATTTATTTATGTTTTTACGAACATTTACTGCATAAGAGATAGCCTTTATAAGGAGTCGACCTAATGCATAGCCAATGCATTTCCCGGATATTTTTGATGTGAAAAATGCATATCGACCTGCGCCAGCTCCGCCACTTCATCGCCCTTGCCGAACACCGCAGTTTTGTCGCGGCCGCGTTGACGGTGAACCTGTCGCAGTCGGCGTTCAGTCGCAGCATCCAGGCCCTGGAACACAGCGCCGGTTGCCAACTGGTGGATCGCGGTCGCAAGGACTTGGCACCGACCAAACAAGGGCTGGTATTGCTGGAGCACGCCCGACGACTGGTCAGCGGCGCGCAGCAATTGGCCAACGAGATCAGCCAGTTCAACGGCCTCGAAGCGGGCGAATTGCGCTTCGGTTGCGGCCCGGCACCGGCGGCAGGCTTGATCCCGAGGGCCATCGGCAGTTTTATCGGGCGTTACCCCAAGGCTCGCGTGCAGTTCCAGGTGGATGACTGGCAAAGCCTGGGCAAGCGCCTGCTCAGCGAAGAGTTCGAATTCTTCGTCGCCGACACCCGCCACTTCGAAGCCAATCCGGACTACCACACCTACCGCCTGCGCCCGCGCAAATGGTATTTCTGCTGCCGCGCCGGCCACCCGCTGGCGCAGCAGCCCAGCGTCACCGCCGCGCAATTGATGAGCTACCCCCTGGCGGTGACCATTCGCCCGCCGAACCTGCGCAAGGTCATCGTCGACCTCAGCGGCCGCCCCGATTACCTGCCCAATGTCGAATGCGAGAACGGCTACAGCCTGATGGGCGTGGTGTTGCGTTCCGACGCCATCGGCATCGTCAGCGCCAACAGCGATGTGCTGCACATGGCCCGGGGCGAGTTGGTGTGCTTGACGATCGACGGGCTGGCTGAGGACCTGGAGGAGCGCTACACCCGCTATGGCATCGTCAGTCGCGCAGGGTATCGGTTGTCGCCGTTGGCGGAGGCGATGATCGAGCAAATCAAGATGATCGATGAGCAGGATGAGGATGTGTGTGCGCTGGAGAACCTGGCGGTCTGACCCCATGCATCCACTGCATGAAAACCAGTCCTCAAATGCACTTGCCAGTGCCCTGTCCAAACGGCGAAAAAACCCACCTGTCCTCCGTTTGGTGAAGCCCCATGTCTGCCCCCCAACCCGTGCGCAACGTGCTCTACATCATGTGCGACCAACTGCGCCGCGATTACCTGTCGTGCTATGGCCACGCCCATCTGCACACACCGAACATCGACCGCCTGGCAGCCGCCGGCGTGCGTTTCAGCCGCGCCTATACCCAGGGCACCATTTGCGGCCCGTCGCGCATGTCGGCGTATACCGGGCGTTATGTCAGCAGCCACCAGGTGGCCTGGAACGGCGTGCCATTGCCCCTGGAAGAACTGACCATCGGCGACTATTTGCGCCCTCACGGGATACGCACGGCGCTGGTCGGCAAGACCCACGCCACGCCTAACCTGGACGCCTTGCAACGCCTGAATATCGCCCCCGACAGCTCGCAGGCCGAGCCGCTGAATGAGGTCGGTTTTGACGCCTACTTTCGTCACGACGGCATCTACCCCGACAGCCCGCTGTTCGACGACAAACGCGAGTCCGCGCCCTATACCCATTACCTGCGCGAGCACGGCTACAGCGGCACCAACCCGTGGCACGAATGGGCCAATGCCGCAGCGGGGGAAAACGGCGAAGTCCTCAGCGGCTGGCACATGCGCAACGCCGGGTTGCCTGCGCGCGTAGCTGAGGAGCATTCGGAAACGGTCTACACCACCGACCGCGCCATCGACTTTATCAACGAGCAGGCCGAGCAACCGTGGTGCCTGCACCTGTCGTACATCAAGCCGCACTGGCCCTACATCGCACCGGCGCCTTATCACGCGTTGTACGGCGCGGAGCATATCCAGGCACCGATTCAACCTGGGCACACCAGCGATCACCCGGTGTACCAAGCGTTCCGCCAGCACCAGGAGAGCCTGAACTTTTCCCGTGACGAGGTGCGGCTCACGGTGATCCCCACCTACATGGGCCTGATCAAGCAGGTCGACGATCAACTCGGCCGGCTGTTCGATTTTCTGCAAAGCAACGGCCGCTGGGACGACACGCTGATCGTGTTCACCAGCGACCACGGCGACTTCCTGGGCGATCATTATCTCGGTGAGAAAGAGTTTTTGCTGGAGCCCGCCGTGGGCGTTCCACTGATCGTGCGTGACCCACGCGCCGCCGCCGATAGCAGCCGTGGCACGGTGGACACGCGCCTGGCAGAAACCATCGACGCGCTGCCGACCTTCCTCGACGCCTTGGGCCTGCCCACGGCCGAGCATCGCCTGGAGGGCCGCTCGCTGATCCCGCTGTTGCACGGTCAAGACACCCCGTGGCGCCGCTACGCCATCGCCGAATACGACTACGCCTTCCAGGCCCCGGCCCGCGAGCGCCTGGCGCAACCCATCGACCGTTGCCGCATGACCATGGTGCGCAGCGAGCGCTGGAAATACCTGGCCTACGACGGCTTTCGCCCACAACTGTTCGATCTGCAAAACGACCCGCAGGAACTGCACGACCTGGGCAGCGACCCGGCGTACGCCGACGTGCGCGAAACCCATTTGGGCTATCTGTTCGAATGGCTGCGCGGGCTGAAGCGGCGTACCACCATCAGCCACACAGAGATCGATCTGCGTGGCCAACGGTTTCGCTATGGAGAACCGGAGGCGGAAAAGGTGGTGCAAATCGGCGTCTGGTGAACGACGCAAATAAATGTGGGAGGGCCGAATCGTCGCACCGCCCCCCCCCACATTTGATTCTGTGTTCGCTTAACGACCTTTGGTGGTCTTGCTCGATTGCCCTTGCACGCCCACCGGCACATCGCCCTTGAGCGTCACCCGGCGCACGATGCGCTCTTGGGTGCCGTAGTCGTCCACCGCGTAATGCTGGGTGGCGCGGTTGTCCCAGATCGCCACGTCGCCGGTGTTCCAGCGCCAGCGCACGGTGTTTTCCAGGCGGGTGACGTGGCTTTGCAGCAGGTTGAACAGCTGGGTCGAATCGGCCTGGGAGTAACCTTTGAGGCGCTTGACGAAGTGCCCCAGCAACAGGGTTTTCTCGCCGCTGACCGGGTGCACACGTACCACCGGGTGCTCGGTTTCGTACACCGTCGAGGTGAACACCTTGCGGTATTCCTCCAGCCGCTCTACCGACACGTCCGGCTTGATCGCGGCGTAGTCGTATTCGTTGCTGTGCACGGCCCACAAGTTATCCGCCAGTGCGCGCAGTTCGATGCTGAGGTCGTTGTAGGCCGTAGACGTGTTGGCCCAGACGGTGTCACCCCCAGACGCGGGCGCCAGCACCGAACGCAGCACCGAGGCTTTCGGGTAGGCGTCGACGAAGGTCACGTCGGTGTGCCACGAATTGGCGCGCTGGCCACGGGTGCCGTCCAGCTCCATCAGGAAGCGCGTGCCGTCGCGCACCGGCACCGTCGGGTGGGCAATCGGCTCGCCGAGCAGATGAGCGAAGGCTTCCTGGCTCTGGTCATCGAGGTGGGTCTGCTCGCGGAAGAAGATCACCTTGTACTGCACCAGCGCCTGCTGGATGGCTTCGACGGTGGCGGCATCCAAGTCACCGGACAAGGAGATGCCTCGGATTTCGGCACCAATACGCCCGGCGACGGGGTGGATATCCAGTGCCTGGGTGACGGGTTGAACAGCTAATGCGGCGTTGCTCATTGGGGTGACCCTCTTGTGCCTGCTGATGGTGGGGATGCTTTCCGACAACGCTCTATTCATATGCATTTTAGGTCTAGCAAATGAACCAATGCTTCGTTGACGGAATAAGAGCTTGCATTTAAAACCTCAGCTCCCGTGGTCGCAAATGCCTTCGACCTATTTTTAAAATGCAGGGAAAGCATATGGATCTTCGCCAACTGCGCTACTTCATCGCGCTCAACGAACACCGCAGTTTTGTGCGCGCCGCGGACGCCATGGGCATCACCCAACCGGCGTTCAGCCGCAGTATCCAGGGGCTTGAGCAAGAGTTTGGCTGCGTGCTGGTCGATCGTGGCCACAAGGACCTGCGCCCCACCCCGGAGGGCCAGGTGGTGCTGCAACACGCCCTGACCCTGGTGCACGGCGCCGCCTTGCTCAGCAGTGAAGTGACGCGCATGACCAAGCTCGACGCCGGCGACCTGCGCTTTGGCTGTGGCCCGGCACCTGCGGTCAAACTGGTGCCTGACGCGGTGGCGCGCTTTATCACCGCCCACCCGAAAATCCGCACCAGCTTCCAAGTGGATAACTGGGAAAAACTCAGCCGCGCCCTGAGCCGCGAAGAGATCGAATTTTTTATCGCCGATATTCGTCAGTTCGAAGCCGATCCGAATTTCCAGACCCGCGCCCTGACGCCCAAGCGCGGGGTGTTTTTCTGCCGGCCAGGGCACCCGCTGCTGGCCAAGGACAGCCTGTCGACCAACGACATGTTCGACTACCCGCTGGCAGCGCCGTTGATTTCCCAAGGCATTCGCAAACTGCTGGCGAATCTCAGCGGGCGCATGGATTTTTCACCGAGCATCCAGACCGAACACTTCCCGGCGCTGGTCAAGATCGTGCTGCAGTCCAATGCCATCGGTGTGGGCACCGAAGAAGCGTTTGCCGAGGACATCGCCCAGGGTGCGCTGGTGCTGCTGCACTGGCGCAACCTGCCGCAGAACATGGACACCATGAGCGCCCGCTGCGGCATCGTCAGCCGCACCGGTTCGCGGTTGTCGCCGGCGGCGAAGGCGATGATCGAGACGTTGGTGGAGGTGGACAGGCAGGAGGTGAGTGTGGCGGTTTGATGGGCCTTATCGGGGGCAAGCCCCCTCCCACCTTTTGAAAGTATTCACAGATCAAAATGTGGGAGGGGGCTTGCCCCCGATGACGACAGCCCAGACACCACCAGCCTCAGAGCCCCGCCGCCACCAGCTTCGGCGCCACCCAGTCACTCACCTGGAACGTCCGGCGAATCAGCTTCTCCTTGGACGCCAAGTCCACCGCTGCCTGCAATTTGCCAAGGAACACCGGGTCCAGGGTCGACGGGAAAATCTCGCTGAGGGTCTGGTCTTTCAAGTCATTGGTCAGGATCAACGGCGGATAGCTGGCCCGCTCCGACACCAGCGTGATGTAGGCCTGTTTGTTGCTGTCATCGGTCAACCATTGCACCGCCTGCTGCTGGGCCTTGAGCAGCTTGGCCACCGCGTCGGGGCGCTCGTCGACAAACTGTTTGCTGCCCACCAGCACCGCCTGCACGCTGCCGGCGCCGCCGAGGTCCTTGGTGGTCAGCGGTATTTCGGCCAGCCCCTTGGCTTGCAACGCCGTCAGGTTCGAACCGCCCCATGTGGCGTCAATCTGCTTGGCGGCCAGGGCGGCGCCGGCCGCGTTGAAGTCCAGGTTGATGACCTTCAGGTCTTTTTCACTCAAGCCCTGGCTGGCCAATGCGGCGTCGAACGACAGTTGGCTGGCCGTGCCGCGAAACACCGCGACGCGCTTGCCCTTGAGGTCCTGCAAGGTCTTGATGCCCGAGCCCGGCACCACGCCGAGGTACTGCTTGATGTCCCGCGCCGTGGCACTGAGCAAGCGCGTGTCCAGGCCGTTGGAGCGGCCGATGATCGCCGCCAGGTCGCCGAGGTAGGCCAGGTCCACCTGGCCATTGGCGAAGGCTTCGTTGATGACGGGACCTGCGCCCTTGAAGAAATTCCACTGGATCGTGATGCCCTGGTCGGCAAAGGCTTTCTCGAAGATCTGCTGTTCGCGCAACACATCCGTGATGCCGCCGCCGCTGTGCTGGCTGCCGGCACTGAGATCGGGCACGGCGATGCGGATTTCCTTGAGCTCGGCGGCGTGCACCAGCCCGGCCAGCGCGGTGCCGGCGAACAGGGTGATCAGACGTTTGAACGGCAGTTTCATAAGCGCAGCTCCTTGTGGGCGAGGGTCGCCTGGGGAGCAGAAAGTAGGCACAGCCGGGTAAAAACTTTAAATACTATAAATTCACAATTTAATAGCTTTTAGATCTATGCAGCTTAAAACGCCGCCCCCAGAGGGCTATGCATGAACAGCATCGAAAATATTCTTCGAATGCATTGGATGCGTGCCGGGCAGAAGCTTTAAATGATTTTTCTTATCCCTCAATCATCTTGATTGCATTTTTATAAGATCAAAATCACATAACGGCGGAGGTCTGCCATGGCCCGAATTTCACTCTTGAGCCTACCGCTCGCGGCCCCCGGCACTCCACCGCGCTGGCCGGTACTCAGTGAACGTCTGCTGCCATGGGTGCTGCCGTTGGCGCTGTTTGCCCTGTGGTGGCTGGCCAGTCGCAATCACTGGATGAGCGAGCAGATCCTGCCGCCGCCGTCACTGGTGTGGAGCAGCGCCGTGGAGTTGGCCAACGGCGAGCTGTGGAGCCACTTGGCGATCAGCCTGCAACGCCTGTTCTGGGGGCTGCTGGCGGGTATCGGCAGTGGTGCGCTGCTCGGCGCGCTGCTGGGCTTCAGTGCCCGCGCCGAGCGCCTGGTGTTTCCGACGTTCAGCGCCTTGTCGCAAGTCCCCACGCTGGCCTGGATCCCGCTGTTCATGGTGTTTTTCGGGATTGGCGAAACCCTGAAACTGGTGGTGCTGGTCAAGGCCATTGTGGTGCCCGTGACCCTGCATACCCTGGTGGGCGTGCGCGATGCCCAACCCCATCTGCGTGAAGCCGCCCGCGTGCTGCGCCTGCCGACGCACCTGTTGATCCGCCGGTTGATTCTGCCCGCCGCGCTGCCGGCCTTTATGGCCGGCGTACGCCTGGCCCTGGCGGCCGGCTGGACCTCGTTGCTGGCGGTGGAGTTGCTGGCGTCCAGCGAAGGCATCGGCTACCTGATGGTGTGGGCACGCCAGTTGTTCATGCTCGATATCGTCTTCGTGTGCATCGTGGTCATCGGAGTCTTCGGCGTGGCGATGGACCGCGGCATCGGCTGGCTGGACCGCCAGTGGGTGCACTGGCCTCACCCGGCCACCGCGCAGATCCGTCGCGGCCCGCGCTATCAAGGCTGGCAGCGCCTGCAACCGTGGCTACTGCCGCTCTTGCTGCTGGCGCTGTGGCAGGTGGCAACGCTGCAGGGTTGGGTCGACCCGAACATTCTGGTCAGCCCGTGGCTCGTGCTGCAGGCCACCGTCGCCGGCGTGGTGGATGGGAGCCTCAGCGGCGCCCTGGCCACCAGCCTGGGACGAACCCTCGGCGGTTTGCTCCTCGGCGGCGGCCTGGGCTTTTTCATGGGGCTGTGGCTGGGGCTGTCGCGGCGCAGCGAACGGGTGCTCGGCCCGACCCTGGCCGCCTTGCGCCAGATTGCGATTTTCGCCTGGGTGCCGCTGCTTACCGCGTGGTTCGGCCTGGGTGAATTGGCCAAGTGGGTATTTATCGCCCTCGCCGCCTTCTTTCCGTTGTTTATCGCCACCCAACGCAGCGTGTTGAACCTGTCGCCACAGCTCAACGAGGCGGCGCAGGTGTTGCGCCTGAGCCTGTTGCAACGATTACGCCGCCTGGTGCTGCCAGGCGCCGCCGCCGGGATTTTCGCCGGCCTGCGCCTGAGCTTGATCTACGCCTGGCTGGGCACCATTGGCGCGGAATATTTCATGCCGTCCAACGGCGGTATCGGCAGCCTGATGATCGGCGCCCAACAACTGCTGCGCATGGACTTGATCATGAGCGGCATGCTCCTGGTCGGCCTCACTGGCGCGGCCCTCAACCTGCTCGGCCAACGCATCGAAACCCGCGCCACCCGCTGGAGACACGCATGAACGCACCTATCGTCAGCTTCAACCATGTGGGCAAGACCTTTGATGTCGACGGCTTCGAGCTGGAAGCCATCCGCGAATTCAACCTGGACATTGCCGAAGGCGAATTCGTCGCCATTGTCGGTTCCAGCGGCTGTGGCAAATCCACGCTGTTGCGCCTGCTGGTGGGGCTCGATACGCAGTTTCGCGGCGAGATCCGCGTCGACGGCAAGGCGGTCAGCGGCATCGGCGGCGAGCGCGGCATTGTGTTCCAGGAGCACCGCCTGTTTCCCTGGCTGACCGTGGCGCAAAACATCGGCCTGGGGCTGGTCAACGAGCCCCTCAGCGAGGCTGAACGCAACCGGCGCATCGCCGACTTTATCGAGTTGGTGGGGCTTAGCGACTTCACCCGCGCCTATCCCCATCAACTGTCCGGCGGCATGGCGCAGCGCGTGGCGATTGCCCGAGGCCTGGTGGCGAGCCCGCGCATCCTGTTGCTGGACGAACCCTTCGGCGCCCTCGACGCCCTGACCCGCCAGCAGATGCAGGACGAACTCCTGGCGATCCGCGCCCGCGCCAGGATCACCACAGTGCTGGTGACCCACGATGTTGAGGAGGCGATTTTTCTCGCCGACCGCGTGGTGGTGATGGAGCCCCGGCCGGGGCGAATCAAGCAGGTCGTCGACATCGCCCTGCCCCACCCGCGCCAGCGCAGCAGCTTTGAGTTCCACCAGTTGCGTGAAGAGTTGCTGCACGAACTGACCAGCGATGACCACTACCAGCCGCCGGTACGCGAACAGATCCGCGACCTGCCCCTGGCCTTTATTGCCTGCTGAAGAAGGTATGCCTTGATGCCGCAACGTCCCAATTTTCTAGTCATACTGGCCGATGACATGGGCTTCTCCGACCTTGGCGCGTTCGGTGGGGAGATTGCCACGCCGCACCTCGACGCCCTGGCGCTCAACGGCCTGCGCCTGACCGACTTCCACACCGCGCCCACCTGCTCGCCGACCCGTTCGATGCTGCTCACCGGCACCGACCACCATATCGCCGGCATCGGCACCATGGCCGAGGCGCTCACCCCGGAACTGATCGGCAAGCCCGGCTACGAGGGCTACCTGAACGACAAGGTGGTGGCACTGCCCGAACTGCTGCGCGAGGCCGGCTACCAGACGCTGATGAGCGGCAAATGGCACCTGGGCCTGACCGCCGAACTGGCGCCCCATGCCCGTGGCTTCGAGCGTTCGTTCTCGCTGCTTCCGGGGGCGGCCAACCACTACGGCTTTGAGCCGACCTATAACGACGACACACCCGGCCTGCTCAAATCCACCCCGGCGCTGTATATCGAGGACGATCAATTCGTCGAGCAACTGCCCGGGGATTTCTATTCCTCCGATGCGTTTGGCGACAAGCTGCTGCACTACCTCAAGGAACGCGACCAGGCGCGGCCGTTCTTTGCGTACCTGCCGTTTTCCGCGCCGCACTGGCCATTGCAGGCGCCTGCGGACATCGTCGAAAAATACCGTGGCCGCTACGACGCCGGCCCTGAAGTACTGCGTCTGGAACGCCTGGAGAAACTCAAGGCATTGGGATTGATTGATGCGGATGTCGAGCCCCATCCACTGATCGAACTCAACACCCAGTGGGCGTCCCTGACCGACGAACAACGCCAGGTCTCGGCGCGGGCCATGGAAGTGTATGCGGCGATGGTCGAGCGTATGGACTGGAACATCGGCCGAGTGGTGGAGTACCTGCGCCAGCAAGGGCAGTTGGACAATACGTTCATCGTGTTCATGTCCGATAACGGCGCCGAAGGTGCGCTGCTGGAGGCCTTCCCCAAGTTCGGGCCGCAGTTGCTGACCTACCTCAACCAGCATTACGACAACAGCCTGGACAATATCGGCCGCGCCAACTCCTACGTCTGGTATGGACCGTCGTGGGCGCAGGTGGCGACGGCGCCGTCGCGGTTGTTCAAGGCGTTCACCACCGAGGGCGGGATTCGGGTGCCGGCGCTGGTGCATTATCCGCAGTTGCCGCTCAAGGGACGGATCAGCCATGGGTTCGGCACGGTGATGGACATTACGCCGACCATTCTGGACCTGGCCGGCGTGCGTCATCCGGGCACGCAGTGGCGCGGTAAACCGGTGGCCGCGTTGCGGGGCAAGTCGTGGCTGGGCTTCCTGGCGGGCGAGACCGCCGAGGTGCATGACGAAAACACGGTGACCGGCTGGGAGCTGTTCGGCCGCCGTGCGATTCGCCAAGGCCAGTGGAAAGCCGTGTACATCCCCGGCCCCGTGGGGCCGGCGACCTGGCAGCTGTATGACCTGGGCCAGGACCCCGGCGAGATCCATGACCTGGCCTTGAGTCATCCAGACAAACTCGCCACGTTGATCGGCCACTGGCAGCAGTACGTCGACGAAACCGGCGTGGTGCTCAGCGCATCGCCGTTTCAGCCGGATTGAGCCGGGCCTGGGGCGCTGCTGCGGGTTCAAGCCGATTGGCCCGCGCAAACGTGCCGAAGTCGTTGAACCGCACGCCCATCTCGGCCATCACCTTATGTGCCACTTTGGCGGTCATCTGGCGGATGTAGAACGGCTCCTTCACCACAAAATGGTGAATCCCGTGGGTGCTGCCGAAGTTGAAGCAAAACGCCTGCAACGGCCACATCCACCAGGGGTTCAACACTTGGGTCTGCTGGATCACATTGCCCAGCTCCACATCGCCGTAGTAGTGCATGTTGGAGCTGACAAAGTGCAGGCAGAAGGTGCGCAGCACGTTGGGGCCGATGATCACCACGGCGGCGATGTCGATCACCTGCATCATCTGCAAAGTGCCGGCGGACCACTCGATCGGCGCGCCCAGCAGGCTGGCGACGCCGTTGGCTGCATGAAACCCGAGGAAGATATACCACGCGCCCCAATGCAGCAGCGCCAGCGGTGCGTAGACCAGCAGCGAGCGTTTCAGGATCTTGAATTTGTGGCCCCAGGTCTTGGCGCGCAGCATGCGGATAAACGCCGACATCACGTTATCGCCCACCATCAGCAAACGCGCAAAGCCCCAAGGCTCGCCGTTGGTGATGGCGCGCTCTTCCATATCGGTCTCGGTGCCGGAGACTTTGTGATGGTTAAGGTGCAGGTGGCGGCGTATCCACGGGTTGATGGTGCTGGGCCGCGCCAGCCACACCAGGCCCATCATCAGGTTGTGGGGCACACGCCGTTTGCGAAAGTACATGCTGTGGATCAGGTCGTGTTCCAGCTCGTGGGTCAGCGAAGCGAGGAAAGCGTTAAGCAACAGGCACACCCACCAGGCCATATGCCCGGTGATGTAGAGCGCCGCCGAGCCGATCATGCCCAGCAGCGCAAAGGCCAGGATGCCCGCGCCCAAGGCGTCCTGATGCAGCAACCACGGGTGCTGCCGGCGCAAGCGCACGCCTTCGGCCAGTACCACTTCACGGATATGCGCGGAACGCTGTTGCGCGTTCATCTGCTGGGGACTTGCAGAAGTACCGTCCATGCTTCCATCCTCTGTTTATTGATGGATGCATCCTGACTCACGCGGTACGTCAGGGCAGCAGCCCCGCACGCCAACCTGTTGACCGCAAGCGCCAATCGCCATGACCGAACCCACGTCCCTCGCCAGCTGGACCCGCGCCCTGCGCAAGCAGCTCGACGCCCTGGGCCTCGACAGCGCCGCGTTGTGCATCCAGGCCGGGCTCGACCCGCAGCAGATGGACGACCCCAATGCGCGCTACCCGCTGTCGGCGACCACGCGCCTGTGGGAACTGGCGGTGCAGGCCAGCGGCGATCCGGCGATTGGGTTGCGGGTGTCGCGGTTTGTCAGCCCCACCACGTTTCATGCGTTGGGCTACGCGCTGGTGGCCAGCGGCAGTCTGCGGGAAGTGTTCGAGCGCATCGTGCGTTACCACCAGGTGGTCAGCGATGCGTTGACGCTGGAGCTGACCCGACACGACGACCGCTACCGTTTTCGCCTGCTGCAACCCCAAGGCAGCCCGGCGCCGGCACTGGAAGCCATTGATGCGTTTGCGGCGATCTATGTGCGCACCTGCCGCAATCGCCTGGGCCGGGATTACGCGCCCTTGGCCGTTTATCTAAGGCGTCCGGAACCGGTTGACCCTCAGCCCTGGCACGCAGTGTTTCGCGCACCGGTCTTTTTTGGCGCCGTCGATGACTGCCTGGAGTTCGCCGCGCAGGACTTCGACAGCCACCTCGACGACGCCAACCCGGAGCTGGCCGAGCACAACGAAACCGTGCTCAAGCGCACCCTCGCCCAGCTGCAACCGCTGACCTGGGAGCGCAAGGTACGCGCCGCGATCGAGGCGCAATTGCCCGACGGCGAGCCGAGCGCCGAGCGGATTGCCCAGGCGCTGCACTTGAGTTTGCGCAGCTTGCAGCGGCACCTGGCGGATGAAGGATGTCGGTTTGATGCGCTGCTCAATGAGTGTCGCCAGAACCTGGCGTTGCAGCACTTGCGGGACCCGCAGTGCTCGTTGGCCGAGATCAGCCATTTGCTGGGGTTTGCCGATACCAGCAGTTTCAATCGGGCGTTCAAACGGTGGACGGGGGTGACGCCGGGGCAGTTTCGCGATGGGTTGCAGTAGGGAGATGTAGGGTGAGGGAAATGGCCTCATCGGGGGCAAGCCCCTCCCACATTTGATCGGTGAATACATTCAAGTGTGGGAGGGGCTTGCCCCGATAGCAATGGTCCAGGCACTGCAAGTTCTGGATCAGTCAGCGCCCACGATCACGCCGCAGCAACTTCCTCACCCGCGCCACCAACGCCTTGGCTTCAAACGGCTTGAGCAGGTAGTCATCCTCATGCAATTCCAACCCACGCAGGCGATCTTCGATCCCGCCTGGCGTGGTCAGGAACAGCACCGGCGTATCGCCCTTGTGCCGAATCGCCTGCTGCAATTTCCAGGCATTCAGCCCTGGCAGCATCACGTCGAGAATCACCAGATCGTACTCGGTGCTTTCCACAAAGCGCTGCGCCGCCATGCCATTGGCCGCGACTTCCACGGCGAAGCCGGCCTCGCCCAAGCCTTGGGCCATGAGCTGCGCCAGTTGCGGCTGGTCTTCCACTAACAACACCTGCATGCCTTACCTCTGGGTTTGATTACAAACCTGTCATCAAATTGTGCGGTTTCTGACCCCGTTGACTGGCTAGGGTGGCGGCCTGTTTTCCGGAGTCGTCTTTATGTCCCGCCATGCCTTGTTCCTGAGCCTCGCCATCTGTACCGGCGCGCTGGCCGCGCCGCAGCTGCCACGCCATGCCGACCTCGATTTGCACACTGCGCGCCAACTGGCCGATGCCAGCCTTGCCCACTGCAGCGCCGCGCTGACGGTATTGGACCGTGGCGGCAACCTGTTGCTGAGCCTGCGCGCAGACGGCGTCGGCCCGCATAACAGCCTCGCCAGCCAACGCAAGGCGTACACCGCGCTGTCGACCAAAACCCCGACGCGGCTGTTTGCCGAGCGTGCGCGCAACAACCCCGAGGCCGCCAACCTTAACAGCTTGCCCGAGTTGCTGTTGCTCGGCGGCGGCGTGCCGCTGTTTGCCGAGTCTGAACTGGTCGGCGCGCTGGGCATCGCCGGTGCCGGCGGCGCAGCGCAGGACGAAGCCTGTGCCGTACAGGCCGCCGGGCAACTGGGCCTGAAAACTTCCCTCTGATTCCCCTCTAAAGGATCGCTTGATGAAAACCCTCAGCATGACCCTCGCCGCCCTCAGCCTCAGCGGCCTGTGCACCCTGGCCCTGGCCGACGGCAACCCCCTGAGCGTGCACGTGCTCAACCTGGAAAACGGCCTGCCGAGTGCCGGCGTCAGCGTCACCCTGGAGCAGCAGGTGGGCGACAAATGGCAGTCACTGTCCGAAGGCGTCACCAACCAACAGGGGCGCATCGCCGAACTGTTCCCCGCCAACCGCAGCATGATGCCGGGTGAGTACCGCGTGGTGTTCAAGACCGGCGACTACTACAAAAAGGCCAACCGCGAGACGTTTTTCCCTGAAGTGCCGGTGATCTTCCAGGTCAAACAGGCCGACCAGCATTACCACATCCCGCTGCTGCTCAGCCCTTACGGTTTCTCGACGTATCGCGGTTCATAGGCCCGCAGCCTGCTGCAGGCCTTTGAGATCGAGTATCTCAATCGCGCCGTAACCCAGGCCGATGATGCCCTGTTGCTCCAGCGCCTTGAGCAGACTGTTGGTGGTCTGGCGCGACAGGCCCAGCATTGCCGCCAAGTCCTCCTGGGGCAGCTGCAATGTGCGGCGCGCCTGGTCTATTTCGCCGTAGCCCTCGGCGATCATCAGCAACCGATGGGCCAGGCGCGCCGACGCGGGCATCAAGCTCATCTGTTCGATATTGATCAACGACAAGCGCAGTTTGTGGCTCATCAACAGGGCCACGTCGCGCCAATACGCCGGCTGGTCTTCGAGAATGCCGAGCATCGCCGCCTGGGGCACTTGCAACAGCGTGCACGGAGCGGTGGCCAGGGCATCATGGGTACGCGGCAGGCTGTCGAACAGGCAGATTTCGCCGAACCAGTAAGGCGTTTCCACCAGGCTCAATACCGCTTCCTTGCCTTGGGCATTCACCGCGCTGATGCGCACGGCGCCTTCGAGCACCGCGTACAGGCCGCAAGGCGGGTCGCCGCGCTTGAACAGGTATTGCCCCGCCGTCAGCGAACGCACTCGCGCTGCCGCCAGCAGACTACGCTGTAGCTCGACAGGCAGGTGGCTGAACCAGTGGCCGCTGGCCAGGCGGGCGTGCCATTTCTCTGCGTCCATGAGAACTCCGAAGATTGTCGCCCAGCTGACAGTCAGGCGCAGGCCGACAGGGCATGATCAAACATCCTACAGGAGGAACAACAATGAAAAGCCTCGTCGACCACCTCAGTCAATACGCCGCCTACCACCGCGACCCACGCAATATCGCCAGCCACTTCATTGGTATCCCGCTGATTGTGGTGGCGGTGGCCGTGCTGCTGTCGCGTCCCGAATGGACGATTGGGGGCTTGTGGATTTCACCGGCCGTGATCGTCGCGCTGTGTTCGGCGTGGTTTTACCTGCGCCTCGAACTGGCCTTGGGCGTGCTGATGACGGTGTTGATGGGCCTGTCGGTATGGGCCGGGCATGTGCTGGCGGCGCAGAGCACGTGGGTGTGGCTCAGCAGCGGAGTCGGCATGTTCGTGGTGGGCTGGGTGATTCAGTTTGTCGGGCACTACTACGAAGGCAAGAAACCGGCGTTTGTGGATGACGTGTCGGGGTTGATCGTAGGGCCGTTGTTTGTGGTGGCCGAGTTGGCTTTTCTGGTGGGGTTACGGCATGACCTTAAGGAGCAGATTGAACAACGCTCGGGGCCGGTGGTTCGCCGCGATCTGAAGCCGAGACAGGTCTGAATGTGGGAGGGGGCAAGTC
>NZ_JADDUM010000057.1 GCF_015163715.1 Pseudomonas cyclaminis | reverse complement strand
ACCGCCAGCAACGACGGCGCGTCTGAATGGCGCTTGGCCGCATTGGCTTCCTCTGCCTTTTGCAGCAGGCTGAAGGGAATCGACGCGTACACCGGCAAGCCGAGTTTCTCGATGTCATCCGGGCTTTCCAGCCCCCGGTTGAGCAGGCTGCGCACCAGCACCAGGCCTATGGAAAGCATGCCGCCGAGCAGCATCGCCAGCAGCACCACGATCACTTTGCGCGGTTCCACCGGCTTGCTGATATTGGCATCGGCGCTGTCAATCAAGCGCACGTTGCCCACGGTGCCGGCGCGCATCACGTCCAGTTCCTGGGAGCGATTGAGCAGCTGCGTGTAGATCTCGGTGCCGACCTGCACGTCGCGGGTCAGGCTGAGCAATTCCTGCTGGGTGCTGGGCAGGCCTTCGACCCGCTTGGTCATCTGCGCCTGCTTGGCGTTGAGTTCAGCCAACTTGGCGATCAAGGCTCGATAGGCCGGGTGCTGCGGCGTGAACTTGCGGTCCATCTCGGCCTGTTGCAACTTGAGTTCGGAGATGCCGGTGTCCAGGGCCACCACTTGGTCGAGCACCGCCTTGGCTTCCAGGCTGATGTCGATGGACTTGCTGCGAGTCTGGAAGCGATTCAGCGCGTTTTCGGCCTTCTCCAGGTCACGGCGTACCTGGGGCAACTGATCGTTGAGGAACGACAGGCTCTGCGCCGCCTCGGCCGAGGTACGGTCGACGTTCTGCTTCACATAGAGGTTGGAGATTTCCGTGAGGGTGCGAATCGCCAGCGCCGGGCGCGTGCTCTCCAGGGACAGGCTGATGATGCCCGACTCCTTGCCGCGTTCGATCACGGTGAGCAAGTCCTGGTAATCGGCCACCGCATCCAGGCGCGGCTTGCGCACAATCTTGAAATGCGCACCGGGGTTGGCCCGCAGTTCCTTGATCAGGACCTCCACGCCGCCGGCGGAAAACGCCTCGCCGACGCGGCCCGATGCGATCTCCCGGTCATCCTCATCAAACAGGCTGTAGCGCTGGGCCTCACCGGCCACCAGCACCAGAGAAGTGCCGAGCAATGCGGCCGGCAGATTAAGCGTGGTCAGCGCCAGTTGCTCGCCACCCACCGACCAGCGACTGAAGCCGAACAGCGGCGGCGCAATATCACCCTTGTGTTCCGGCGCATACCGTCGCGCAAGGAAACCGCCGATCAGCGGGAAACGCTGGGGCGTGACGGTGATGTCCAGCGCCAGGGTGTCGACAGTTTTGCCGATGATGGTGCGCGACTTGATCAGTTCGATCTCGGTCACCGCCGGCGATTCCTTGCCCAGCAGGCTGCTGACGTCGGAGAAGCCGAGCATGTCGTTCTTCTTGGGCTCCACCTGGATCAACGCATTCGCCTGGTACACCGGCGCCGCCAGAATCGCGTAGGTCGCGCCGATCACCATGCAAGTGCCGGTGATCCCGGCGATCAGCCATTTGTGATCAAGCAGGGTGCCGAGCATGCCGAGTACATCGATCTCGTCACGGTGGGGGTTGTCAGCGGAAGCGTTCTGGGGTGAATACATAAATCGCGTCTTCGTCCTTGCAATCGTTTTAAAGAGGGAGCGTCAGCGCGCCAGGCGCCGGGCCCAGGCCTGCACGGCCTGTTCGATCAATGCATAGGCCTGAACAAAGGCAGGCTTGCCCTGGCGATAGGGGTCGGTGATCTCAAGGTCCTGCTGCCACTTGCCCAGCAGGAACACCTTGCCCCGCGCCTCGGGAGCGAGGTTGAGCACCCCGTCGATGTGCCGCTGTTCCATCACCAGGATCAGGTCGGCCTCGCTGACGGCCTCAGCGTTGAGTTGCCGCGCCTTGTGCGCTTGGGGAATATGCCCGTGCTCCAACAGCACTTGCCCGGCGGTAGGCTCCAGCGGATGGTCACGCAACGCCGCCAGGCCGGCCGAACGGACCTGAATCCCGCAGGGACCCAGCGCGGCGCCCAGCAAGTGCTCTGCCGTCGGGCTGCGGCAGATGTTGCCAATACACACAATCAATATGTTTTTGAACAAGGCAACCTCCCACGCACCGCACATTTGTTTATCGGCAAAAGGGACGACCTTATTTAAATAACAAACAACTAACGACCGACCAATTATGACCACAGGCTGCAACTAGAGACTATCTATCGCGCAGGACAAAAAATAACAAAACAGGCACTATCCGACTAAAAATAACATTCCAGTACTTTTTCACCCTTGCATAATAAAGTGCCGTTTTAATGCACCAACCAGGGGACGGCCATGAACACGTCAAAGTTATTGGTAGAGCGTATTGGCCTATTTCCTTCTTCGGGAAATATTCACGTCGAGGTGAATAACTCGACCCGTGTCGTCGAGCGCATGCAGGTGTTGTATGCCAGCCATTCCCTGGCCAGCGATGAGTCCGGCGCCGGCTTGTCGATGGTCTTCGCCGACTGGCGCTTCAAGTTGCAGGTCAGCACTGCGCTGTCGGTGTGCCTGTGCGTGGAAAGCCGTGGCGACAGCCAGTTCATGCAGGTCAAGACCGCCGAGCTGCTGGCGAATATCTCCGGCACCGAGGAACGGTCATGAGCCTGTTGGGGGGTATGCGCCGCGGCTATGCCCTGAGAAAACTGACCGGCATGTTCCAGGCGTTTGTGGAGCCGCCGGCC
>NZ_JADDUM010000056.1 GCF_015163715.1 Pseudomonas cyclaminis | reverse complement strand
GTGGTGTACAGGACCGGGTCAAAAACCTTCCGGGCTGGCTTCGGTGCAGACCACCAGCGGTTTGGCTGAAATGCGACGGCCACGCTCAACAGCGCGGCAGCCATGGCGGCTTGTAGCGGTAGCATTTTCATTCAGAGCCCTCTGCAATCGATGGACCAGACAAGCGTAGACGGCGGGCTCGTCCTGAGCCGCCGGTCTACCTGGCGCTAGTTAAAGAATGTTGAATGGAATGGTGGTGACCAGACGGAATTCTTTGATGTTGCCGTCAGCCTGTTGAGCGCTGCCACGGTGTTCGACGTAAGTCGCACGAATCGCGGTGGCCTTGAGTGGCCCGCTCTGCACGGCGTAAGCCGCGCCTACACCGTATTCCTGGTGCTTCTCGCCATCCATCAAGCGCAAGTCGCTACGTGACTTGCAGATTCGCCATAGGCGGTGCCGTTGTAGTGGGTACCGTCGATGCCCCAGCCGCGTGCCGAGTAGACATTGAACTTCAGGCCAGGCACGCCGTATTCGGCCATGTTGATGGCGTAGGCCACCTGGAAGGACTTCTCGTTCGGGCTGTTGAAGTCGGACGTCAGGGAGTTGGCCAGGTAGATGCCGTTGGTTTCGTGCAGGTAGTCGAAGTACTCGTCACCGTTCACTTCCTGATACGCGAAGGTCAGGGTGTGAGCCTGGTGAGTCAGTCCCAGGGACAACGAGTAGGTATCGTTGTCGATGTTGCCCATCTTCTTGCTGCCGGTGTCGGTGGTTTTGTAGTAGTTCAGGCCGGTGGTCAGCGCCAGGGTCTGTGCGTCACCCAATTCGTGGGTGGCGCCGAAGTAGTACTGGTTCCAGAAGTCTTCGACGTTAGCCGCGAACAGGCTGGTTTTCAGGCTCTTGAACGGCTGGTAGTTGAAGCCCAGGGTCTTGACCTTGTCGGTTTTCTGGCCATTGCCGTATTCGGAGACGAATTTCGTCAGACTTTGCTCGGTCCGTGGCGAAACGCGATCGAAGATACCGCCCTGGAACGACAGGTTGCTGAACTCTTCGCTGTTGAAGCTCACACCCTGGAAGCTGGACGGCAGCGCACGGTTGCCGATGGTGTCGACGATGCCGCTGCTGAAGTTCTGGCGGCCGGCGGTCAGGGTGGTGTTGGACACGCGGAACTGCATGTTGGCCAGGCCCAGTTTGCTCCACTGGTCTACGGCGTTGCCATCCGAGTCGGCCAGTGTGCGGTTGGAGCCGCCTTTGATGTCACGCTTGCTACGATCCAAAACGAGGGCGTTGTACAGCGCCACTTCGGTCTTCACGCCCACGGTGCCCTGGGTGAAACCCGAGCTGGCGTTGAGGATTGTGCCTTGTACCCAGTTGGTGCGGTTACGGTCGGTTTCAGTCTTACCGTGTTTTGTGTAGGAAAAGGTGCCGCCACGGTATTTGCTTTCGTGGGAGTACCAGTTACGTGTGGTGCCGCCCAGGCTGAAATCTTCGATAAAACCTTTGGCCTCGCTTTGGGCGCTGGCGCCGGCCAGTGTGGTCGGAACGAAGTCCTGGCTTACGGGCTCAGCATAGGCGGTAGCCGTGATGCTGCTGATGGCCAGTGCCAGAAGCGCTTTGCTGCTCAGTTTCATGGGTGAAGCTCCTTTGGTTCTCTTTTTTATGCCGGTCTTTTTAGGTGAACCGACTATTGGTGTGTAACTCGTTCAGGCACTTGCAAACGTTTGCCGTAGGAAATTTCCCAATAAATGGCTGCACGTTTGCCGGAGAGCTGACTTCGCTCTCCTGCAATCCGGTTATTTTCTTATGGGGTAATACTGACGCCCGAGAACACGTTGCGGCCGAAGGGGCTCACTTTGAAGCCTTCGACTTTGGTGCTTAACGGCTGGTTGACCGTCGAGTGGGCGACAGGCGTGATCGGCACTTGCTGCTTGAGCAACTGCTGCGCCTGTTTGTAGAGAACAGTCCGTTGTTCGCGGTCGGTGACGACCTTGGCTTGCTTGATCAGCTTGTCATACGCCGGGTCACACCACATGGAGTAGTTGTTCCCGCCGATGGCGTCGCAGCTGTAGAGAGTGCCCAGCCAGTTGTCCGGGTCACCGTTGTCGCCGGTCCAGCCGATCAGGCTGATATCGTGTTCACCGTTCTTGGTGCGCTTGATGTACTCGCCCCATTCGTAGCTGACGATCTTCACTTTCAGGCCGATCTTGGCCCAATCGCTCTGCAGCATTTCAGCCATCAGCTTGGCATTGGGGTTGTACGGCCGTTGGACCGGCATCGCCCACAGGGTGATCTCGGTGCCTTCCTTAACGCCGGCAGCCTTGAGCAGTTCCTTGGCTTTTTCCGGGTTGTAGGCGGCGTCCTTGATGGTGTCGTCGTAGGACCATTGGGTCGGCGGCATGGCGTTGACCGCCAGTTGCCCCGCGCCCTGGTACACGGCATTCAGGATGCTCTGCTTGTTCACCGCCATGTCCAGCGCCTGGCGCACTTCGAGCTGATCGAAGGGCTTATGGCGCACGTTGTAGGCGATGTAGCCGAGATTGAAGCCGGGCTTGGTCAGCAACTGCAGGTTCGGGTCGGCCTTGAGCGCATCGACGTCAGCCGGGCGCGGATGCAGGGTCACCTGGCATTCGCCGGCCTTGAGCTTCTGCACTCGCACCGAGGCGTCGGTATTGATGGCGAAGATCAGTTGATCGAGCTGAACGCGGCTCGGGTCCCAGTACTGTTTGTTGCCCACGTAACGGATCTGCGAGTCTTTCTGGTAGCGCTGGAACACGAAAGGGCCGGTGCCGATCGGCTTCTGGTTGATGTCGCTGGGCCTGCCGCTCTTGAGCAGCTGCTCGGCGTATTCGGCCGACAGGATCGCGGCGAAGCTCATGGCGATGTTTTGCACGAACGCGGCGTCGACCGTGTTCAGGGTCATCACCACGGTGTGTTCGTCGGTTTTCTCGACCTTGGCGATGTTCTTGTTCAGGCTCATCCCGTTGAAGTACGGAAACTCGGTGGGGTAGGCCTTACGGAACGGGTGATCGGCGTCCAGCATGCGGTTGAAGGTGAACAGCACGTCGTCGGCGTTGAAGTCGCGTGTCGGCTTGAACTCCTTGTTGCTGTGGAATTTCACCCCTTCACGCAGGTGGAAGGTGTAGGTCAGGCCGTCTTCGGAAATATCCCACTTGGTGGCCAAGCCAGGCACTACGTTGGTTGCGCCTTTTTCAAACTCGACCAGTCGGTTGTACAGCGGCTCGGCCACGTCGTTGTCGGTGGCCGTGGTGTATTGCGCGGTGTCAAAACCTGCCGGGCTGCCTTCGGAGCAGAACACCAGGCTCTTCTTGTCGGCGGCGTGGCCCATGGTGGCCATGGCCAGCAGGCTGGTGCCAAAAATGGCGGATAGAACAGTGGTATGGCGCATGACGATCCCGATCCTTGTTTGTAGTTGTCATCAGCGAACAATCACCAGGCGCAAGGCCTGGGGGACAACACTGATCCCACACACAGCAAGTGCCTTTCCCAAGTTGGAGCCTCTGCTGTCCTACGACGTTATGAGTCGCGGACTTCAGAGTAAATGCGCCAAAACGGATTGACCCTGTAGGCAACGGAGTCCCGTGTCGCAGTTCGTTGCTGTAGGAAGCATCGACTGCGAGCGTGATCATTTTCCTAAGGGCCAGGCGGATGCAATAACGGCGACGTTATGAAACGTCGCGTCAATGATCCTTACTTGCCGCTGACGCTCACGCCGTAGAAGGAGTTCAAGCCAAACGGGCTGATCTTGAAGTCCTGCACGGTGTTGCGCATGGGTTGATACACCGTCGAGTGCGCGATAGGTGTCATCGGGACTGCATCTTTGAGGATATGTTGCGCCTGCTTATACAGCTCGGTGCGTTTGGCGACATCCGATGTGGCCTTGGCTTCTTTCACGACGCCGTCGAATTTCTTGTCGCACCACTTGGAGAAGTTGTTGCCGGACAGGGAATCGCAGCCGAACAGCACGTTCAGCCAGTTGTCCGGGTCACCATTGTCGCCGCTCCAGCCAATGATCATGGCCTGGTTCTCGCCGCCTTTGGAGCGCTTGATGTACTCGCCCCACTCGTAGCTGGTGATCTTGACCTTCAGGCCGATCTTGGACCAGTCGTTCTGCAGCATTTCAGCCATCAGTTTGGCGTTCGGGTTGTACGGACGCTGAACCGGCATGGCCCACAGCACGATCTCGGTGCCTTCCTTGACGCCCGCTTCCTTGAGCAGCGCCTTGGCTTTCTCGGGGTTGTAGGCGGCGTCCTTGATGGTGGTGTCGTAGGACCATTGGGTCGGCGGCATGGCGTTGACGGCCAGTTGGCCGGCACCCTGGTAAACGGAGTCGATGATCTGCTGCTTGTTCACCGACATGTCCAGCGCCTGGCGCACGCGCAGGTCAGCCAGCGGGTTGGGCTGGTCGCTGCCCTTGACCTTGTCCATGACGTTGTAGGCCACATAACCCAGGTTGAAACCGGCCTGGTTCGGCAGTTTCAGGTCCTTGTCCTCGCCCAGTGCCTTGAGGTCGGCCGGACGTGGGAACAGGGTGATCTGGCATTCGTTTTTCTTGAGCTTCTGGATACGTACCGACGGGTCGGTGGTGATGGCGAAGATCAGGTTGTCGATCTTCACGTCTTCAGGTTTCCAGTAGTCCTTGTTGCCGGTGTAGCGAATGTTCGAATCTTTCTGGTAGCTCTTGAACACGAACGGGCCAGTGCCGACCGGCTTCTGGTTGATGTCCTGGGGCGTACCGTTTTTCAGCAACTGGGCGGCATATTCGGCCGACTGGATCGACGCGAAGCTCATCGCCAGGTTCTGGATGAAAGCGGCGTCCACGGTGCCAAGGGTGAACTTGACGGTGTGGGCATCGACTTTCTCGATGTTCTTGATGTTGGTGTCCATCCCCATGTCCGTGAAGTACGGGAACTCGGTGGGGTAGGCCTTACGGAAAGGATCGTCTTTATTGATCATCCGGTTGAAGGTGAACAGTACGTCGTCAGCCGAGAATTCACGAGTCGGCTTGAAGTACGGGGTGGTGTGGAACTTGACGCCTTCGCGCAGGTGGAAGGTGTAGGTCAGGCCATCCGGGGACACGTCCCAGCTGGTGGCCAGGCCAGGAACCACGGCGGTGCCGCCACGTTCGAACTGGCTCAGGCGGTTGAACATGGTTTCGGCCGAAGCATCGAAGTCTGTTCCGGTGGTGTACTGGCCTGGATCGAAACCGGCCGGGCTCCCTTCGGAGCAGAACACCAGGTTAGTCGCCGCTTGGGCGAAAGGGGCCGCGGCCATAAGGCCAGCGCTCACTAATAACGGAAGGACTGCGTGTTTAAGCATGTTGGCCTCATGATTTGTTGTCATTTTTGGTGGTGAGGGCGACCTCGTGAGTCGGCCTGCGGATACTTATGCAGGCGCCATACCCATTGCAAGATGCTGAACCACCGGAGGCCGGAAAGAGTGGTACGAACGTACAGGAATGTCGCAATTATGAAACTTTCGACATATTTGTATCTATTTATGGGGTTTTTTCGGTGCGGATGGCGCACCAAAAGCGCCCAGCCGAGGCGTCTGGCGCACTCGGTTGGGGCATGGCTGTTACTTATCTAGACTCACGCCGTAGAAGGGCGTCAGGCCGAACGGGCTGATCTTGAAGTCTTTGACGTCCTTGCGCAGGGGTTGGAAAACCGTCGAGTTTGCAATAGGCGTTATAGGTACTTGTTCCTTAAGTATTTTTTGCGCCTGTTGATACCACTTGATGCGCTGTTCACGGTCGCTGCTGACCTTGGCCTGTTGCACCAGCTTGTCGTAGGCCGGGTTACACCACTTGGCGTAGTTGCTGCCTTTGACCGCAGCACAACTGTAGAGCACGCCGAGCCAGTTATCCGGGTCGCCGTTGTCGCCGGTCCAGCCATAAATCATCGCGTCGTGCTCGCCATTTTTGGCGCGTTTGATGTACTCGCCCCATTCATAACTGACGATATTGGCCTTGATGCCGACTTTTTCCCAATCCTGCTGAATCATTTGGGCCGACATGCGCGCATTCGGGTTGGACGCACGTTGTACGGTCATCGCCCACAGGTTAATGGTGGTACCGGGTGCAACCCCTGCTTCTTTTAGTAGCGCCCGCGCCTTGGTGGGATCGTAGGGTGCATCCTTGATCGTCGGGTCATAAGACCACTGCGCCGGTGGCAGTGCGTTCTGCGCCAATTGTCCGGCGCTCTGGTACACCGCCTTGATGATCGCTGGCTTGTCGATGGCCATGTCCAGGGCCTGGCGCACCTTGAGCTGGTCCAGCGGCGGATGCGTCACGTTGTAGGCGAGGAAGCCCAGATTGAAACCGGCTTGTTGCAGCACGCGCAGGTTCGGGTCTTGCTTCATCACGTCGATGTCAGCGGGGCGCGGGTAGCCGCTGACCTGGCATTCGCCGGCCTTGAGCTTTTGCAGGCGCGACGCGGCGTCTGGGGTGATGGCGAACACCAGGTTGTCGAGCTTCACGTCCTCGGGTTTCCAATATTGTTTATTGGCCACGTAGCGAATCTGCGAATCTTTCTGGTAGCGCTTGAACACAAACGGCCCGGTGCCCACCGGTTTCTGGTTGATGTCCGAGGCGCTGCCTTGCTTGAGCAACTGCGCGGCATACTCGGCGGACTGCACCGAGGCGAAGCTCATGGCCAGGTTCTGCACGAAGGACGCATCGACGTTGTTCAGGTTGAAACGCACGGTGTGTTCGTCAAGTTTATCGACGCTTTTGATCGTGGTGTTCAGGCCCATGTCAGTGAAGTACGGCGACTCCGAAGGGTAGGCCTTGCGAAACGGACTCTCGGCATCCAGCAGGCGGTTGAAGGTGAACAGCACGTCGTCCGCATTGAAGTCGCGGGTTGGCGTGAAGAAGTCGGTGGTGTGGAACTTGACGCCTTCGCGCAGGTGGAAGGTATACGTCAGGCCGTCTTTGGAGACCTCCCAACTCGTCGCCAGGCCGGGCTCGACTTCGGTGCCGCCGCGCTTGAACTGGGTCAGGCGGTTGAACACGGTTTCGGCGGACGCATCAAAATCGGTGCCGCTGGTGTACTGGCTGGGATCGAAGCCGGCGGGGCTGGCTTCGGAGCAGTAGACCAGGGTGCTGGCGGCCTGTGCCATCGGCATCGCAGTCAGGAGGGCAGCAGCAAGTAGCAGCGGTTTGAAGGCGATTCTTTCCATGGAGACCCCTGAAGTGGCAGGTATCTATAAACCTGCCTGAACGAAAACGACGGTCACCGAGGTTACCGCCGTTCTTGTCACTTACACACCCTAAAATTACCGTGCGGGTGTTGGGGGGAAGGCTGATGGCAGCGATGCCTGCATCACCGTTGGCGCGTTCTCATCGATTGTGAAGCGCTCTCCCAAGACGTCGTTACTCTCACGGATCGTGAAGGTTCGGGTCGTCGCCAGGCAGGTCATTGATGTACCACTTGGCGACTACTCGGACGGCGTGTTCCTTTTGGGTAAGAGAGTTATTGCAAGACTTCGATCACCCCGTCGGCGCTCATGCTGACCTGGCTGGTACCGGCTTCCACTTCAGGCGTCGGCGCCGAATCCATCATGGCGGCCTTCATCATCATTCCGCCACGGGCGTAGGGCTGTGGATAACCATTGGTATTGAAATTCAGATTGACGATCTTGTAGCCCTTGCCGCCCAGCGCATCGGTGGCCAGTTGTGCACGGGCTTTAAAGGCGGCAACCGCATCCTTGAGCAGGGCGTCTTCGCTGGTCTTGCGCGTGGTGTCGGCGATGGCGAAGTCCATGTTTTCCATCTTCAGAGTGTTCAGCAACTCGCCGGTGAGTTTGGACAGGGCCGGGAAGTCCGCGCTTTCCAGGCGCAGTTCGGCGCGTTCACGCCAGCCGGTGATTTTCTGGTTCTTGTTGTCGTAGATCGGGTAGCTGTTGCGACTGCCCTGGCGCAGGGTCACGGCCTTCACTTCACGGGCCTGGCCCAGGGCCTTGTTCATCGTGGTGGTGATTTCGGCGGCGAGCTTGGCCGGGTCGGCATTCTGGGATTCGGTGTAGAAGGTGACGATCATCTTGTCGCGGGCCACCTCCTGGCTGACCTCGGCGCGCAAGGAAATCTGGTTGTAGTTCAGTGCGTCGGCGGCCATGGCTGGAAGGCTGGCCAGGGTCGCGGCGCTGAGGGTGAAGACGACTGCACTGTGAGTGAAACGAGACATGGAAGCTCCTTAGGGGGGTGTTCGTATCGGTATGACTGTAGACGCATGCGTCGGGTTCTTCGGGTTTACACATCACCTACAAATGTTCGTGGCACCGACGAACGGTCGTTTGCCCGGCCTGCGGCAAAGAGCCACACGCGCCGTGCCAGCAGGTCGGCTTCGTTTATACTCCTGCCGATCCGCCTGCAGCGCTCACCGGGAGAGCTCATGCTCGCCGCCGTAAAACTGACTTCCGCCACCCGCCAGAACCTTTGGCGCCTGACGTTCATTCGTACCCTGGTACTGGCCGCACAGGCCGGTTCGGTCGGGCTTGCCTATTGGTTCGACCTGCTGCCGCTGCCATGGCTGCAACTGGGCGTGACCCTTGGCTTCTCCACCGTGCTGTGCGTGTTCACTGCCATTCGCTTGCGTACCACGTGGCCGGTGACCGAACTCGAATATGCGTTGCAACTGGCCTGCGACCTGTTCATCCACAGTGTGTTGCTGTATTTCTCCGGCGGTTCCACCAATCCGTTTGTTTCCTATTATCTGGTGCCGCTGACCATCGCCGCCGTGACCTTGCCGTGGCGCTATTCGGTGGTGCTGTCGGGCATCGCCCTGACGCTGTATACCCTGCTGCTGGCGCAGTTCTACCCGTTGCAAACCTTCCCCATCGCCCGGGAAAACCTGCAGATCTACGGGATGTGGCTGAGTTTTGCGCTGTCTGCCGCCGTGATCACATTCTTCGCCGCGCGCATGGCCGAAGAGCTGCGTCGCCAGGAAGAACTGCGCGCCATTCGCCGTGAAGAAGGCCTGCGTGACCAGCAACTGCTGGCCGTCGCCACCCAGGCCGCGCGCCGCCCACGATTGGGTACGCCGCCGGCCACCATGAGCCGTGCTGCTCAACGAAATGGTCCAGGA
>NZ_JADDUM010000055.1 GCF_015163715.1 Pseudomonas cyclaminis | reverse complement strand
CCCCGGTGACCAGCCCCCCCCACCGACGCCACGGTGCCGCCGACGGCGCTGACGGTGCCGCCCAGGGCATTGGTGACCGGGTTGGCATTGGTGCCGCTGATTTTACCGCCCAGGCTGCTGACGGCGCCGCCGACATTCGTCACCAGGCCATTGACTGGAGCACCCAGGCCAGTGGCGTTGCCGACGTTTTGGGTGAGGCTGGTGACGCCATTGGTGACCGGGTTGAGCGCGCCGCCGAGGCGGGTGGTCACTGCCATGATCGGAGCACCCGCGGCGGTGTTGGGTGTGCCGCTGCCGCCCAGCAGGGTGCCCAGGGACGCCACGGTACCGCCGGCGTTGGCGCCAGTGATGCCAGTCGCGCTGACCACGCCATTGGTATTGCCCGCGTTGAGGCCGTTGCTGGCGCCGGCGATGATGCCACCGACCAACTCCGGCAGGCCGAGGTTGGCACCGGTCCCGCTCCCGGTGCCGGTGGCTGGGTCGACATAGCCGCTCGCAGTGCCGACCACGGTGCCCACGCCATTGAGCAGGCTGCCCACGGCGCCCGTCACAGGGTTAGCGGTGCCGCCCGCGCCGGCGACTTTATCGCCGAGGCCATCGACAGTACTGCCGACTTTATCCAACAGACCGCCGACCGGGCTGCTCAGGCCTGTTGTGCTGCCGACCTTGCCGGTGGTTTTTTCCACCATCGAAACGACGGGCACCAGCACCCGGGCGCCCACGGCATTGGTCACCGTGCCCAGTGGGCCGGTGGTGCTGGCGGTGCTCAGGGTGTCGCCGAGCATGGTCACCACGTTGCCGACTTTGTCGACCGTGCTGCCCACCACGGGCGCGGCGGCTCTGACCACGGGCACTTTACCCAGCAGCGTCCGAAGGTTGGCCCCGCTAGTGCTGACGCCATCGCCCAGATCGGAAACACCTTGGCCGACCCCGGCGAGGGTGGTGCCCACTGCGTTGCTGTCAGTACCCAGTGAGCCGAGCCCATCCGACAGGCCGTTGCCGATACTGCCGACCGCAGTGCCGGTGGCCACCACCAGGCCTTCGGCGGTCTCGCCCACAATCGGCAGGCTGCCCAGGGTGGTGCCGAGGCTGCTGACGGTGCCGCCCAGGTCGGTCACTGTGTTGCCCAGTGTGTCGACTACAGTCGCGGTGACCAGTGGCGTGCCGCCGCCGGTGCCGGTGCCTGGGTCAGTGCCCGGATCAGTGCCCGGATCGGTTCCGGGATCGGTGCCGCCGCCTGTCCCACCACCGGTACCGGCGGTATCCGAGGAAGAAGACCCGCTACTGTGATGCCCGCCACCACCGCTGCTGCAGCCGCCGAGGGTCAATGCTATTGCCAGGGCCAGCGCGGTACTTGCTTTCCAAAACACGGCTTGAGTTTTCATGATTGAGTTCCCTGCACCTGTACAACCTTGGTTGTCTGCAAACGCTCGTTATTTCTTGGGATAGCGATGCGTTCGTCCGTGAATCCATATCAGACGCAGATGCGTATTCTCTCAATGCTCAACTTGGTATTAACGATTTATATAGAGGGGGCGAAGGTGTACTTAGTGACTAGTCGCAAGTGCATAAGGCGAGGATGTATAAAAATGTATATGACATATAAAACAATAGGTTAAATAAAAATAGCGGACATTGGTAATGTCTGCTATTACTTAGGTCGTATATATACAATTGAACAGCTTTTTTATGCGATTGGCCGCCACTTACCCCGCATATGTTCAATATCTGCGGCGCCTTTCAAGAGTAATTCACCGCTGGAACCGGAGGCGCTGCTGTGCAATATCACTTCGCTGGGCAGGCGTACCGGCTTCTGGAACACCACGTCGATTTCCACATTGGCAGCGGGCAGGTGCTCACCAAGGGCCGCGAGTGTGCGCGCCTTGTTCCAGAGTCCATGGGCGATGGCCTGGGGGAAGCCAAACAATTTGGCGGTCGGCGCACTCAGGTGAATCGGGTTGTAGTCGCCGGACACCCTCGCGTAACGACGGCCGATATCGGCGGGGGCTTTCCAGCGGGTCAGTTCGCTGACCTGTACCGGTTGGGGCGGGGTGTCGTCGGCTGCCTCTCCTTCGAGTTTCACGCCTCGACAGAGCATCCGGCTCTCGGCCTCCCACAGCACGCCGAGAGAATCTTCGACAGTGGTCACCACCTCAAAGGTTGCGCCCTTGGCGTGAGGTTGCAGGTTTTGCGCGTGCACAGCGATGGACAGCTCGTTCACGCCGCCCAGCGGCCGATGGATACGGATGCGATTGCTCAGGTGGATCAACCCCAGCAACGGGAAGGGAAATGCCTTGGCCGTGAGCAGCTGCATCTGCAATCCAAACGCCAGGATGTGCGGATAGGTCGCCGGCAGGATCGGGCTGTCGGCAAAACCGCAGACCTTGCGATACGCCGCCACGTCCCTGGGGTTGACGCTGACCCGGCAGCGCAGGCCCTGCTCAGGCAGCGTGCTGCCGGTAATCTTGCGCTTGAGCGCCGCCCGCCAATACAACGGCGGCAGAAACGGAGTATTGCCTAAGGTCTGCCATTCCATGTTTACGCTCCCAATAGACTTTGCCCGCACACCCGCAATGCTTGCCCGCTGACCGCGCCGGACCCCGGCTGGCCGAGCCAGGCCACTGCTTCGGCGACGTCCTGGGGCAAACCGCCTTGGCCCAGGGAACTCATGCGGCGCCCGGCTTCACGCAGGGCGAACGGGATATGCGCGGTCATCTGGGTTTCGATAAACCCTGGCGCCACGGCGTTGATGCTGATCCCGCGCTCCCTGAGCAACGGCGCCCAGGCCTGCACCAGTCCGATCAAACCCGCCTTGCTTGCGGCGTAGTTGGTTTGCCCGCGGTTGCCGGCGATGCCACTGATAGACGCCAGCACCACCACGCGAGCGTTGTCGTGCAGGCGGCCGCTGTCGAGCAGCGCCTGGGTCAGCACTTGCGGCGCATTGAGGTTGACCGCCAGCACCGCGTCCCAATATTCCGGAGTCATGTTGGCCAGGGTTTTGTCACGGGTGATGCCAGCGTTGTGCACCAGGATGTCGAGGCCATCGGGCAGGTGCTCGATCAGTTGGCCGGCGGCGTCTTCGGCGCAGATATCCAGCACCACGGTGCGGGCGCCCAGGCGCGCGGCCAGGGCTTCGAGGTCGGCCTTGGCCTGTGGGACGTCGAGCAGGATGACCTCGGCGCCGTCGCGGGCCAGGGTTTCGGCGATGGATGCGCCGATGCCTCGGGCGGCACCGGTGACCAGGGCCTTGCGTCCGGCCAGTGGGCGGGTCCAGTCCTCGACGGGGGTGGCGCAAGCCTGCAGGCGAATCACCTGGCCGGAAATGTAGGCGCTTTTCGGCGAAAGGAAGAAACGCAGCGCGCCTTCCAACTGGTCCTCGGCACCGGCGCCGACGTACAGCAGTTGCAACACGCCGCCGTTGCGCAATTCCTTGGCCAGTGAACGGCTGAAGCCTTCCAAGGCGCGTTGGGCACTGGCGGCAAACGGGTCGCTGAGACTTTCCGGGGCGCGGCCGAGGATCACCAGGTGAGCGCTGTTATCCAGGTTTTTCAGCAGTGGCTGGAAGAACTCGCGCAGTTGCTTGAGCTGGTCGGTGTGTTGCAGCTCGCTGGCGTCGAACACCACGGCCTTGAGCTTGGGGCCGTGTCCGGGAATCCACGTGGATGTCTCGGCGCCGTAGGTATAAATGGCGTCGGTGAGTTTGTTGGCAAATACCTGCACTTTGCTCGCCAGGGCACCACCGCCCAGCAGCAGTGCACCATCTACCGGGCGCAGGCGTCCGGCTTGCCAGCGTTCCAGGCGTACCGGTGACGGCAGGCCAAGGGCGGCGACCAGACGATGGCCGAGGCTTGAGTTGGCGAAGTCGATATAACGGTCAGACATGGAACGCTCTCCGAAGGCTGGGGTTCAAAGGGTTGACCATCCCAGGGTAGCAGTCGTTCGACTAGGCTCAGTGATCAAGCCCATAACAGACAGAGGGAGCTTTCCATGACTCAATTGCGCCGTGTAGCGATCATTGGTGGTAACCGCATTCCGTTCGCCCGTTCCAATGGCCCGTACGCTACCGCGAGCAACCAGGCGATGCTGACCGCCGCGCTGGAAGGCTTGATCGAACGCTACAACCTGCACGGCCTGCGCATGGGCGAAGTGGCCGCCGGTGCGGTGCTCAAGCATTCGCGGGACTTCAACCTGACCCGCGAATGCGTGCTGGGCTCGCGCCTGTCGCCGCAAACCCCGGCCTATGACATCCAGCAGGCCTGCGGCACCGGGCTGGAGGCGGCGTTGCTGGTGGCCAACAAGATTGCCCTGGGCCAGATCGAGTGCGGCATCGCCGGCGGGGTCGACACCACGTCCGACGCGCCGATTGGGGTGAATGAAGGGCTGCGCAAGCTTCTGCTGCAAGCCAACCGCAGCAAATCCGTGGCGGATAAATTAAAAGTCCTGTTACAACTTCGTCCCCATCACCTTAAGCCCGAACTGCCGCGCAATGGCGAGCCGCGCACTGGTTTGTCCATGGGCCAGCACTGTGAGTTGATGGCGCAGACCTGGCAGATCCCCCGCGCCGAGCAGGACCAGCTTGCACTGCAGAGCCATCAGAAAATGGCGGCCGCCTATGCCGAAGGCTGGCACAACGACCTGCTTACCCCGTTTCTGGGCCTGACCCGCGACAACAACCTGCGCCCCGACCTGACCCTTGAAAAACTCGCCGCCCTCAAGCCCGCCTTCGAGCGCAGCGAAAAGGGCACGCTCACCGCCGGCAACTCCACGCCGCTCACCGATGGTGCATCCCTGGTGCTGCTGGGCAGTGAGGCGTGGGCGCAGGAGCGGGGCCTGCCGATCCTGGCGTACCTGCGCGATGGCGAAGCGGCGGCGGTGGATTTCGTCAACGGCGCCGAAGGCCTGTTGATGGCGCCGGTGTATGCAGTGCCGCGTCTGCTGGCGAGGAATGGTCTGACGTTGCAGGACTTCGATTACTACGAGATTCATGAAGCTTTCGCGGCACAGGTGTTGTGCACGCTCAAGGCCTGGGAAGATGCGGACTACTGCAAGACCCGCCTCGGGCTGGACGCACCGCTGGGTGCCATCGACCGCAGCCGGCTCAATGTGAAGGGCAGTTCCCTGGCCGCCGGACACCCGTTTGCCGCCACCGGTGGGCGCATCGTTGCCAACCTGGCTAAATTGTTGGATGCAGCGGGCAAGGGCCGTGGGCTGATTTCGATCTGCGCCGCGGGTGGTCAAGGCGTGACGGCGATCATTGAGCGTTGAAACTGGCATATTGGATGCATTCTTAAGCAATCAACGGTCGGTAGCCCCTCCCACCGGCGAGCCGATTGCCGTATAACGAGTGCCATACGCGTATTTGGTAATAAAGGACCCACAATAAAAGCTGATGAAGACTCCTAAACGCATTGAACCCCTGATCGAAGACGGTCTGGTCGACGAAGTGCTGCGCCCTCTCATGAGTGGTAAAGAAGCAGCTGTTTATGTGGTGCGCTGCGGCAACGAATTGCGTTGCGCCAAGGTTTACAAGGAGGCGAATAAACGAAGCTTTCGTCAGGCATCCGAATACCAGGAAGGCCGAAAGGTCCGTAACAGCCGTCAGGCCCGGGCCATGGCCAAGGGCTCCAAGTTCGGTAAGAAAGAAACCGAGGATGCCTGGCAGAACGCCGAAGTGGCGGCGTTGTTCCGCCTGGCCGGTGCGGGCGTTCGCGTGCCCAAGCCCTACGACTTCCTTGAAGGCGTGCTGTTGATGGAACTGGTGGCCGACGAATACGGCGATGCGGCGCCGCGTCTGAATGACGTGACACTGGAGCCGGACCAGGCGCGCGAATACCACGCCTTCCTGATTTCCCAGATCGTGCTGATGCTGTGTACCGGCCTGGTGCACGGTGACCTTTCCGAGTTCAACGTACTGCTGACGCCAACCGGCCCGGTGATCATCGACCTGCCCCAGGCGGTAGATGCGGCGGGCAACAACCACGCGTTCAACATGCTGGAGCGGGACGTGGGCAACATGGCTTCCTACTTCGGGCGGTTTGCCCCGGAGTTGAAGAAGACCAAGTACGCCAAGGAAATGTGGGCGCTGTACGAAGCCGGCACCTTGCACCCGGCCAGCGTCTTGACCGGCGAGTTCGACGAGCCGGAAGAGTTGGCGGATGTGGGCGGTGTGATCCGCGAGATTGAAGCGGCGCGGCTGGATGAAGAGCGCAAGCAGGCGATCCGCGCAGCGGATGATGCGCCAAACACCAAGACCGCAGAAGAACCGCCGCCGCCTTGGATGCAGTGATCTTCAGATAAATGAAGATAAAAAATGTGGGAGGGGGAGCTTTGCCCCCAAATGCCAGTCAGTTAAGGAGGAACACTGTAACTGTGGTGAGCGGGCTTGCCCCTCCACATTTGTTTTGTGTACACCTTTAAGAGCAGCAACTGCCCGAAGCCAA
>NZ_JADDUM010000054.1 GCF_015163715.1 Pseudomonas cyclaminis | reverse complement strand
CTGCGCAGCCCAGCAGCGGGGCAAGCCCGCTCACCACAGGTTACTTTTTACCCTTGCGACTTCTTAACTGAGCCGGCATTAGGGCTTGCCCCCGATAGCGATGTGTCAGTCAAAGATGCTCCAACTGAACCACCGCCATCGGGGGCAAGCCCCTCCCACATTTTTGACCGTGTTGATCAATCCTCCAGGGCGCGAACCCGCTGCATGCGTTTCTGCTCTAACGGCACGTCAGCAGTCTGCAATTCAAAGTCAAAGTCAATCTGCGCAAACCGCCCTTGCACGCCAAACTCCCGCGCCAGTTGCTGATCGTCACTGAAGCGAATTTCAGCAATCAATTCATCCCGCGTCGCGTAGGCAAAGTCATCGTGCAGGTAGGGGTCGTCCGACAGGTTGATCTGGGTGGTCAGGTGCCGATGGCCCGGCGCCGAGATAAAGAAGTGGATATGCGCCGGCCGCTGCCCATGCCGCCCGAGCTGATCGAGCAGTTGCTGGGTCGGCCCGGTCGGTGGGCAGCCGTAGCCGGACGGCACGATGCTGCGAAAACGGTAGTTACCCTGGGCGTCGGTCTCGATGCGGCGGCGCAGGTTGAACTCCGATTGAGCGGGATCAAACCACGAGTAAGTGCCCCCGGTGTTGGCCTGCCACACATCTACAATCGCCCCGGCCAACGGCTTGCCGTCGGTGTCACGCACCTGCCCGCGCATAAACAGCGGCACCGCCGCGTCCGTCCCGTCATCCAGGCGCGCTTCGTACTTGGACAGCGGCGCACCGGCCACATACAGCGGGCCTTCGATGGTGCGCGGGGTGCCGCCGGATTTGCCGGCTTCTTCGTCGGCGGCGTCCATCAACAGGTCCAGGTAGTGCTCCAGGCCCAGCCCGGCGGCGAGCAACCCGGCTTCCTGATGCTTGCCCAGCTCGTTGAGGTAGTTGACCGCCTTCCAGAACTCTTCCGGGGTCACGTCCAGGTCTTCGATGATATTCACGGTGTCGCGCAAAATCCGGTAGATCAGCGCTTTGGTGCGCGGGTTACCGCCGTCATTGAGGTTGCCGCTGGCTTCTTCGAGAAACCGTTGGGCGTGGGCAGTCTGGGACAGTCGGGTGGACATGGTGCAATCCTCATCTTGTAATTATTGGGTGTAGAGCAGGCTCAACGGTCGTCCTCATGGATCGACGAAGGGTGTCGGCACAGGGCGTTCACTTCGATGGCCATGTAGGGATAAAGCGGCAGTTGCATCAGCAGGTCGTGCAGTTCTTGCACGCTGTCGACGTCGAACACGCTGTAGTTGGCGTAGAGCCCCGCGATGCGCCACAGGTGGCGCCATTTACCCTCCTGCTGCAGGCGCTGAGCCAGGGCTTTTTCATCAGCCTTGAGGCTGGCGGCGCGCTCGGGGTTCATGTCGACGGGCAGGTTCACGGTCATTTTTACGTGGAACAACATGGCAGGCGCCTCTTAGTGTTTATCACGGCGGAAGAACGCCAGGCGCTCTTCATCGATGGCCAGGCCCAGGCCCGGCGCGTGGGAGACATGCAGCTGGAAATCGCGGTACACCGGCGGTTCGGTGAGGATGTCTTCGGTGAGCAGCAGCGGGCCGAACAGTTCGGTGTCCCACGCCAGTTTGTTGAGGGTCAGGAACGCATGGGCCGAGGCCAGGGTGCCGATGCCGCCTTCCAGCATGGTGCCGCCGTACAAGCCGATGCCCGCCGCTTCGGCAATCGCCGCCGTGCGCAACACGGCGCGTGGGCCGCCGTTCTTGGCGATCTTGAGGGCGAATACCGACGCCGCGCCTTCACGGGCCAGGTTGAAGGCATCCTCGACACACTCGATGGACTCATCGGCCATGATCGGCGCCGGGCTCGACAGATTCAGCCGTGCCATACCGCCACGGTTGTTGCGCGAAATCGGTTGTTCGATCAGGTCGATTCCGTTGTCGCCGAGTACCTTGCAGGCACGCAGGGCGACGGCTTCATCCCAGGCCTGATTGACGTCGACGCGCACACTGGCGCGCTCGCCCAAAGCCTGTTTGATTGCGATCACATGGGCCAGGTCGCGGCCTACTTCGCCTGCGCCAATCTTCAGTTTGAAGATACGGTGGCGGCGCAGGTCGAGCATCTTTTCAGCCTCGACAATGTCCTGCTCGGTGTTGCCACTGGCCAAGGTCCAGGCCACCGGCAGCGCATCACGCACGCGACCGCCGAGCAGCTCGCTCACCGGCAGGTTCAGGCGCTTGCCCAGCGCATCGAGCAACGCACTTTCAATACCGGATTTGGCAAAGGTATTGCCGCGAACACTGCGCTCCAGGCGCAACATGGCGGCGTTGATGTTGCTGGCGTCCTGGCCGATCAACAGCGGCGCAAAGTGGCGGTCGATGTTGATCTTGATGCTGTCGGGGCTTTCGTTGCCGTAGCTCAGGCCGCCGATGGTGGTGGACTCTCCGATGCCTTCAATGCCGTCGGCGCAACGCACGCGGATGATCACCAGGGTCTGGTTTTGCATCGTGTGCATTGCCAGTTTGTGCGGGCGGATGGTGGGGAGGTCGACGATGATGGTCTCGATCGACTCGATGGCGCAAATCGGCATGGCAATACCCGTTGGGTTCTTTATAGGTTTGCGCTGATTCTGTGCCCGCTCTTTCCAAGGGGCCAATATAGAATTAGTCTCGAACAATACTCTTAAGGTATGAAAGGAGCCGTCATGGAACTGCGTCATCTGCGCTACTTCCAGGTGCTGGGCGATACCCTCAACTTCACCCGCGCCGCCGAACGCCTGCACATCGCACAGCCGCCGTTGAGCCGGCAGATCCAGCAATTGGAGGATGAGCTGGGCGTCATTCTGCTGGAACGCGGCCGGCCGCTGCGGCTGACCGAGGCCGGGCGGTTTTTCTATGAGCATGCCAATGTGTTGCTGGAACAGTTGAACAAGGTCTGCGACAGCACCCGGCGCATCGGCCAGGGTGAAAAGACCTGGCTGGGCATCGGTTTTGCGCCCTCGACCTTGTATGGCGTGTTGCCCGAGCTGATCCGGCGCCTGCGCAGCCATGAGGCGCTGGAGCTGGAATTGGGCCTGTCGGAGATGACCACCTTGCAGCAGGTTGAAGCGCTCAAGGCCGGCCGCATCGATGTGGGGTTCGGGCGTATCCGCATCGACGATCCGGCCATTGAGCAGCGCGTACTGGTGGAGGATCGGCTGGTGGCGGTGCTGCCTGCCGGGCATCCGCTGCTCACCGCACCCGCTACTCTCGCCCAACTGGCCGCCGAGCCCTTTGTGCTGTACCCCGGCAACCCGCGCCCCAGTTATGCCGACCATGTGATCGCCTTGTTCGATACCCACGGTTTGAGCCTCAAGGTGGCGCAGTGGACCAACGAGCTGCAGACCGCGATCGGCCTGGTCGGCGCGGGCATGGGCGTGACGCTGGTGCCCGCCTCGGTGCAGGTGCTGCATCGGGCGGACATCGGTTACACGCCGATTGTGGAAACCACCGCGACCTCGCCGATTATTCTCAGCCGAAGGGTGAATGATCAGTCGCCGGGGCTGAGGCATTGTTTGCAGTTGGTTGAAGAGCTGATCTGAAGGGTCAGAGACTGCGCAGGCGATTGCGCTGCAACGTCTGGCTCGGCGACTCATCAAACAACTTGCGGTACTCCGCCGAAAACCGTCCCAAGTGGGTAAAGCCCCACCCCAGGGCGATCTCGGAGATGGTGCGGATAGAGCCATGTTCAAGAATTTCCTGGCGCACCGCACCCAGTCGGTACTTCTTCAGGTAGGCCATCGGCGACAAGGCAAAGTACTTGCGGAACGCGTCGAACAGCTTGAAGCGCGACACGCCCGCGGCGGCTTCCAAATCTTCCAGGTGCACCGCTTCGCGGGCGTTGTCGTGAATGTACTGGCGCGCGCGGATCAAATAATGCGGCAGCTTCACACCGAGTACGTCACGCAGTTCCTCGGAGTAGTTATTCGGCTGGGCCAGGATCAAACCCTTGATCAGCGAGCTTTCCAGGTCGCGGGTAAACGCGGCCTGTTCGTACAGCTCGCTGCTGCGCTCCAACTCGGCGATAAAGTAGCGCGCCATGCGCCACCACGACGCCGGGGCGCCGTCCACCGCGTCCATCACGGATTCAAAGCGCAGCGGCGCGTCGATGGGCCGCTGCAGCAAACCTTCCAGGGATTCACCCATCGCCGCCCGCGTAATCACCACTTGCAGCTTGCGGCAGTCGCCGGAAATCGCCAGCACCTGGTGCTCGTTGGGCGAGATGATCACACCTTGATCGCGGTTGGAACTCAGGCGCTCACCGTTCTTGCTCAACTCCTGCTCACCCACCAGCGGCAGGCTGAGGCTGTAGCTGCTGAAGTGCTCGGCATCCTCGATGTCGATGGTCACGTCGGTGCCGTACTCGATCACACCCAACGTCGTGGCGCGGGACTTGAACACATTGGCGCTGTGGTGGAAACGCAGGCGCTCGGGGGTCGTCGTCGCCAGGCGGTGCGGCCCGCAGATGCCGGACATCCAGCTGCGGGCGCCTTCAAGGTCGAAGCGTTGGATATGGATATCGCGTGTCTGGCTGCTCATCAGGGTGCACCCACGGCGGTTAGGCGTTTGCGCGCTCTGGCGGCGCGTCGTTATCGTTGTTGAACAGCAAATTCTGCGCCACGCCGGTGGTATCGCCACTGAGTGGATAGCAACGGCCGACTATATGGATAAGTCACCGCATTTCACGTCCCTTGCGCCCTCTGACAGTAGCGCATGACGTTACCCCGCCGCACCGTGTTGGGTACTGCGCGCCCAACTTTGCGGCCCATCTTCCCCCATTAAGCGGATAGCCCGCGCCCTGCCGCGCTGCCTCTAATAAACCACCGACTAGCCCCTATCAAAAAGGTGCCTCCCATGAGTGGTGCAAGAAGCGTCGAGCAGTGGAAAAGCTTTATCGAAAGCTGCCTGGATTTTCGTCCGGCAGACGAGGTGTTCCGTATCGCCCGGGACATGTTCACCGAGCCAGAACTGTTCGACCTGGAGATGGAACTGATCTTCGAAAAGAACTGGATCTACGCCTGTCACGAAAGCGAACTGGCGAATAACCACGACTTCGTCACCCTGCGCGCCGGGCGCCAGCCGATGATCATCACCCGCGACGGCGAAGGCCAGCTCAATGCGCTGATCAACGCCTGCCAGCATCGCGGCACCACCCTCACCCGCGTCGGCAAGGGCAACCAATCGACCTTTACCTGCCCGTTTCACGCCTGGTGCTACAAAAGCGATGGCCGGCTGGTAAAGGTCAAGGCGCCGGGGGAATACCCGGAGGGTTTCGACAAAGCCACCCGCGGCCTGAAAAAGGCGCGCATCGAAAGCTACAAGGGCTTTGTGTTCATCAGCCTTGATGTGAACGGCACCAACAGCCTGGAAGACTTCCTCGGCGACGCCAAAGTGTTCTTCGACATGATGGTCGCGCAGTCCGCCACCGGTGAACTGGAAGTGCTGCCGGGCAAATCCGCCTACACCTACGACGGCAACTGGAAGCTGCAGAACGAAAACGGCCTGGACGGTTATCACGTGAGCACCGTGCACTACAACTACGTGGCCACCGTGCAGCATCGCCAACAGGTCAATACCGAGAACGGCACCGGCTCCGGCACCACACTGGACTACAGCAAACTCGGGGCCGGCGATGCGAACACCGATGACGGCTGGTTCGCCTTCAACAATGGCCACAGCCTGTTGTTCAGCGACATGCCCAACCCCTCCGTACGTTCCGGCTACAGCACCATCATGCCGCGCCTGGTGGAGGAGCACGGCCAGCAAAAAGCCGAATGGATGATGCACCGCCTGCGCAACCTGAATATCTACCCGAGCCTGTTCTTCCTCGACCAGATCAGCTCGCAGCTGCGCATCATCCGCCCGGTGGCGTGGAACAAGACCGAGATCATCAGCCAGTGCCTGGGGGTGAAAAACGAGTCCGACGCCGACCGCGAAAACCGCATCCGCCAGTTCGAGGACTTCTTCAACGTATCGGGGATGGGCACGCCAGACGATTTGGTGGAGTTTCGTGAAGCCCAGCGCGGTTTCCAGGGGCGCCTGGAGCGCTGGAGCGATATCTCCCGTGGCAGCCATCGCTGGGAAACCGGGCCCACACCGAACAGCGAAGCCATCGGCATCCAACCGGCGATGACCGGCACCGAATTCACCCACGAAGGCCTCTACGTGAACCAGCATCGCAACTGGCAGCAGTTCCTGCTCAAGGGCCTCGATAACCAAGCGCTGAAATTGCGGGAGGTGGAATGATGAATGCGCAATTGCAGTACCAGATCGAGCAGTTCTTCTACCGCAAGTCCGAGCTGTGCGATGCGCAGGACTGGGACGCCTATGTACAGCTGTTCGACCCGCAGAGTGAATTCCACCTGCCGCAGTGGGACTCGGAACACGTCTACACCCGCGATCCCAAGCGCGAGATGTCGCTGATCTATTACGCCAACCGTTCGGGCCTGGAAGACCGCGTATTCCGCCTGCGCACCGGCAAGGCGGCGTCGGCCACGCCGATGCCGCGCACGTTGCACCTGATCAACAACGTGCGCATCGCCGAGCAGGCGGATGGCACGCTGGAGGTGAAACTGAACTGGCACACGCTGTTCTATCGCCTGGCCACGTCGGAGCAGTTTTACGGCCACGCCACTTACACCCTCAAGCCTGATGGCGACAGTTGGTTGATCACCCGAAAGCACGCGCTGCTGCTCAACGACACCATCAACTCGGTGCTGGATTTCTATCACCTCTAAAGCGCCCTCGCTGTGGTGGTGAGCGGGCTTGCCCCGCTCACCACCACAGCCCGTGCGTACGTCATAAATAGGTGGGGAACTACACATGAATCACAAAGTGGCCTTCAGTTTTGCCGACGGCAAGACCCTGTTTTTCCCGGTGGGTGCGAATGAAATCCTGCTGGATGCAGCGCTGCGCAACGGCATCAAGATCCCCTTGGATTGCCGCGAAGGGGTGTGCGGCACCTGCCAGGGTCGCTGCGAATCCGGCGATTACACCCAGGATTATGTGGACGACGAAGCGCTTTCGAGTCTCGACCTGCAACAGCGCAAGATGCTCAGTTGCCAGACGCGGGTGAAGTCCGACGCCACTTTTTACTTCGACTTTGACTCAAGCCTGTGCAATGCGCCGGGGCCGGTGCAGGTGCGCGGGACGGTCAGCAAAGTGCAGCAGGTGTCGGCCAGTACAGCGATTCTTAAAGTGCAATTGGACGCGCCGCTGGAGTTTCTGCCCGGCCAATATGCACGCCTCGCGGTGCCCGGCACGGACAGTTGGCGCTCCTACTCGTTTGCCAACCTGGCGGGCAATCAGTTGCAGTTCCTGATCCGCCTGCTGCCCGATGGGGTGATGAGCAACTATCTGCGCGAGCGCTGCCAAGTCGGCGATGAACTGCTGATGGAGGCACCGCTGGGTGCGTTCTACCTGCGGCACGTTACTCAAGCGCTCGTGTTGGTCGCCGGCGGCACCGGGTTGTCGGCGCTGCTGGGCATGCTCGATCAACTGGCCGCCACGGGCTGCGAGCAGCCGGTGCATCTCTACTATGGCGTGCGCGGCGCCGAAGACTTGTGCGAAGCCGCACGCATCGCGGCCTACGCAGCGAAACTGCCGGGTTTTCGCTACACCGAAGTCCTCAGCGACGCCTCGCCCGACTGGCCCGGCAAGCGCGGCTACCTCACCCAACATTTCGACCTGGCCGAATTGCGGGACAGATCGGCGGATATGTATGTGTGCGGCCCCCCTCCGATGGTCGAATCCATCCAACAATGGCTGACGGATCAGGCACTTGATGGCGTTCAGCTGTATTACGAAAAGTTTACGCAGAGTAATATCTGACTCCTCAGCACTTCTGAGGGGCGTGTGCGGCGTGCAATCAACCCCAAGAAAACAAGTAGAAGGGAATGTTAATGGCGGATGACATGGTTAACCCGGTAGGCCTCAAGCGTGGCCTGAAGAACCGGCACATTCAGCTGATCGCCTTGGGAGGGGCGATTGGCACGGGGTTGTTCCTCGGCTCGGCCGGGGTGCTCAAGTCGGCGGGTCCGTCGATGATCCTGGGCTACGCGATTGCAGGTTTCATTGCCTTCCTGATCATGCGCCAGCTCGGCGAAATGATCGTCGAAGAGCCGGTGGCTGGCTCCTTCAGCCACTTCGCACACAAATACTGGGGCGGCTACGCGGGCTTCCTGGCCGGCTGGAACTACTGGGTGCTCTACGTGCTGGTGGGCATGGCCGAACTGACGGCCGTGGGCAAGTACATCCAGTTCTGGTGGCCGGAGATCCCGACCTGGGTCAGCGCGCTGGTGTTCTTTGTCGCGGTGAACCTGATCAACACCCTGAACGTGAAGTTCTTCGGTGAAACCGAGTTCTGGTTCGCGATCATCAAGGTGGTGGCGATTGTCGGCATGATCGTGCTCGGCTGCTACCTGCTGTTCAGCGGCACCGGCGGCCCGCAAGCGTCCGTCAGCAACCTGTGGAGCCACGGCGGGTTCTTCCCGAATGGCGGCATGGGGCTGTTGATGTCGATGGCGTTCATCATGTTCTCGTTCGGTGGCCTGGAGCTGGTAGGCATCACCGCCGCCGAAGCCAGCGAACCGCGCAAGGTGATCCCCAAAGCGATCAACCAGGTGGTCTACCGGATCCTGATTTTCTACGTCGGCGCCCTGACCGTACTGCTGTCGCTGTACCCATGGGACCAACTGCTGCAAACCCTCGGCGCGTCGGGCGACGCGTACAGCGGCAGCCCGTTTGTGCAGATCTTCTCGCTGATCGGTAACGACACCGCTGCGCACATCCTCAACTTCGTGGTGCTGACTGCGGCGCTGTCGGTGTACAACAGCGGTGTGTACTGCAACAGCCGCATGTTGTTCGGCCTGGCCGAGCAAGGTGATGCGCCCAAGGCGCTGATGAAGCTCAACAAGCAAGGCGTGCCACTGCGGGCCCTGGCGATTTCCGCATTGGTGACGATGCTGTGCGTGGTGGTCAACTACGTGGCGCCGCAAAGCGCCCTGGAGTTGCTGTTTGCGCTGGTGGTTGCGTCGCTGATGATCAACTGGGCGCTGATCAGCATCACCCACATCAAGTTCCGCAAGGCCATGGGCGAGCAAGGCGTGACGCCGTCGTTCAAGACCTTCTGGTTCCCGTTCAGCAACTACCTGTGCCTGGCGTTCATGCTGATGATCATCAGCGTGATGCTGGCGATCCCGGGGATTCGCGAGTCGGTGTATGCGATGCCGGTGTGGGTGGGGATTATCTATGTTGCCTACCGGTTGCGGGTCAGAAAGGCCAAGATGGCAGTCGCCTGATTACTGACTGATAGCCAATAAAAAGCCCCGGAATTCCGGGGCTTTTTGTTTACAGGGTTGACCGTACTCGCCACAGTTCTGGGAACAGCACGGTGTCGAGCATCTTGCGCAAATAGCCCACGCCTTCGGTGCCGCCAGTACCCGGCTGGAAGCCGATAATCCGCTCCACCGTGGTCACATGCCGGAAGCGCCACTGGCGGAACGAATCCTCCAGGTCGATAAACTTCTCGGCCAACTGGTACAAGTCCCAATACCGGTTCGGATCGCGATACACCTCGCGCCACGCCGCCTCCACCGACTCGTCGTGCACGGTCGCTGCGGTCGGGTCACGCTCGGCACGTTTCGGATCAATCGCCAGGCCCGCCTTGATCATCAGGTTGATCGCTTCGTCATACAGCGACGGCGTGGCAATCGCCACTTTCAACTCGTTCAACAGCTCCGGCCGATGGGCGTGAGGCCGCAACAGCGCCGCGCTTTTATTGCCGAGGATAAATTCGATCTCACGGTACTGGAACGACTGGAACCCTGACGATTGCCCCAGGAACGGGCGGATCGCCTTGTATTCCGACGGGGTCATGGTCGCCAGCACGGCCCACGCGTGAACCAGTTGGTCAAAGATCCGCGACACCCGCGCCAGCATCTTGAACGCCGGCGGCAACTCACCCAGGCGCACATGTTCGCGGGCGGCCTTGAGTTCGTGGAGCATCAGTTTCATCCACAGCTCAGAGGTCTGGTGCTGGATGATGAAGAGCATTTCGTTGTGGTCTGGCGACAGCGGGTGCTGGGCGCTGAGGACTTTGCCCAGGTCCAGGTAGTCGCCATAGCTCATGGACTCGGAAAAATTCAGTTCGGCGTTATGCCATTCTTCCGGCGGTTGGTAATCAGCAGAAAACGGACATTGGCTCATCGCGTGGGCTCCTTGAGCGGGCGCAGAATGGCGCGGACCGGGCTGGCGTCCAGGTTGGCAAAGCGTAGCGGCAGGGCGATCAGTTCATAGTCGCCCTCGGGGACGTCATCGAGCACGATGCCTTCGAGAATCGCCATACCATGCCGGGCCACGGCGTTATGGGAATCCATGGTCTTGGACTGTTGCGGGTCCAGCGAGGGCGTGTCGATACCGATCAGGCGCACGCCCAGGCTGGCGAGCAGCTCAATGGTCTGCGGCGCAATGGCGGTGAAGTCCGGGTCCCACTGCGTCAGTGGCGCTTGTGGATAAGTGCGCAACAACACCCGCTCCGGCAGGTTATCCACACGGCCTTCCAGTTGATGCGGTTGCACCAGCGCGCCACTGCCGAGGCAATGCAGCACCCGGCAGGGGCCCATGTACACATCCAACGACACCTCGCCGATCGGCGCGCCGTCTGCGCTGTAGTGCAGCGGCGCATCCACGTGCGCGCCGGTGTGCGGCGACAAGGTAACGCGCCCCACGTTCACCGGGCACTCCGGGCCAAACTGCCAGACGCGCTCTTCCTGGAACGGCGTATCACCCGGCCAGGTCGGGGTCGCCGTACTCAAGGGTGGGCTGATGTCCCACCACGTTTTTATTGGGTTCATTTGAAGGCTCTCGGCGGTTACTGGAGTGAATGATACGAGGGCCAGCTGTGAATTTTCTTGCGAATTCTGGCGCGAGGCGGGAAATCTTTCGCACTTACTGCGAGGAAATGGCTAATTCGTGAATGGATATGTCAAATCCACCGGCCTGCGCTTCTGGGCATCCCGATGTCGAGTTCAGACCACTGGCACAACGCTCAAGGCCTTAGGGTGCATCTTTCCATTCCCTGCCTCGGAGCCATCATGTCCACGCCCATCACCGTACTGCGCGACACCCATCCCCTGCCGGTCCTGGATGCCTGCAAATGGGAGAAACTCGAAGGCGACCCGCACACCGTCAACCTCAACGCCTACACCAGCGAAGACGGCAGCAAGATCATGGGCACCTGGATCTGCACCCCGGGCAAGTGGTACGTGGACTACGTGAAATGGGAATACTGCCACTTCCAGGAAGGCTACTGCATCATCACCCCTGAAGGGATGGAGCCGATCCATTTGCGGGCTGGGGATATCTTCGTAGTGGAGCCAGGGATGAAGGGGACGTGGGAAGTGGTTGAGACAGTGCGTAAGTATTTCGTCTTCGCCTGATTGCTTCTTGTAGTGAGCGGGCTTGTCCCGCGCTGGGTGGTGAAGCCGCCCCAAAATAAAACAAAACGCCGCATTTCTTCAGACAGAATGCGGCGTTTTTGTTGGGGCGGCTTCGCCACCCAGCGCGGGACAAGCCCGCTCACTACAGGTAAGCCTTATTTGGGCTTGCGATAGCTGTTGATGATCGCCGAGAAGTCCTTGCCCCCTTCCCCACGCTGGCTCATCGATTGGTACAACTGCTGGGCCACGGCGCCCAGGATCACGGGTTGTTTCGCCTGGCGCGCCGCTTCGGTGGCCAATCCCAAATCCTTGAGCATCAGGTCGGCACCAAACCCGCCGGTATAACCCCGGGATGACGGCGCGGTTTCGATCACGCCCGGCCATGGGTTGTAGGTGTCCGAACTCCAGCAGCGCCCGGTGGAGCTGTTGATGATCCCGGCCAGCACTTGGGTGTCGATGCCCAGCGCATCGCCCAGCGCCATGGCTTCGCTGACGCCGACCATGCTGATGCCCAGCAGCAGGTTGTTGCAGATCTTGGCGATTTGCCCGGTGCCCACAGCGCCACAGTGCACGATGTTGCGGCCCATCTGCGCCAGCACCGGTTGCAGGGTGGCGAACAGTTCCGGGGTGGCGCCGACCATGAACGTCAGGGTGCCGGCTTGCGCACCGCCAGTGCCACCGGAAACCGGCGCGTCTGCCATCACCACGCCTTGCCTGGCCGCCGCTGCCGCCACGTCGCGGGCGGTTTGCGGGTCGATGGTGCTGCAATCCACGGCAGGTACGCCGTTGCCGATCCCGGCCAATACACCGTCTTCATTCAGCCACACGCTGCGCACATGGGCGGCGGCGGGTAGCATTGTGATGACCAGTTCAGCGCCTTGGGCCGCATCACGCGGCGAGTCGCTGATGCTGCCGCCCAGCTCGGCGAGTTCCTTGAGTACCGTCTGGTTCAGGTCAAACAGATTCAGCGCGTGGCCAGCCTTGATCAGGTTGCGGGCCATGGGCGCGCCCATGTTGCCCAGGCCGATAAATGCAATCTTCATGGTCGTCTCCCGGAATCAGCGCAGGTTGATGGTGGTGTTCACGCCATCGTTGACTGTGTCGTCATCGAACCAGCGGCTGGTGACGGTTTTGGTCTGGGTGTAGAACTGCACCACTTGCTTGCCATACGGACCGAGGTCGCCAAGCTTGGAGCCACGGGAGCCGGTGAAGCTGAAGAACGGCACCGGCACCGGGATCGGGATGTTGATGCCGACTTGGCCTACATCGATTTCACTCTGGAACTTACGCGCCGCTGCACCGCTTTGGGTGAACAGGCCAGTGCCGTTGCCGAACGGGTTGGCGTTAACCAGCGCGATGGCCTGGTCGAGGGTGTCGACTTCCAGCACCACCAGCACCGGGCCGAAGATTTCCTGGGTGTAGATCTGCATATCGGTGGTCACACCGGAGAACAGGGTCGGGCCGACAAAGTTGCCGTGCTCGAAGCCCGGCACCTGGATGTCACGGCCGTCCAGCTCCAGCTTGGCGCCTTCTTTCACGCCGCTTTCGATCAACTCCAGGATGCGGGCCTTGGCACGTTTGGAAATCACCGGGCCCACGTCAGTCCCGGCTTCGCTGCCGGCATTGACCTTGAGTTTCAGCGCCAGCGCCTTGAGATCCGGCAGCCACTGCTTGGCCGCGCCCACCAGCACCACCACCGAGGTGGCCATGCAACGCTGGCCCGCTGCGCCGAAACCGGCACCGACCAGGGCGTTGAGGGTGTGTTCACGGTTGGCATCCGGAAGCACAACGGCGTGGTTCTTGGCGCCCATCATCGATTGCACGCGTTTGCCATGCTTGCCGGCCAAGTCGTAGACATGCGTGCCGACGGCGGTGGAACCCACGAAGGACACGGCCTTGATGTCTTTATGGGTGCACAGCGCATCCACTACATCCTTGCCGCCGTGCACCACGTTGAGCACGCCTGGCGGCACACCGGCTTCCAGCGCCAGCTCTACCAGCAGCAGGGTCGACAGCGGGTCTTGCTCGGAAGGCTTGAGTACGAAGGTGTTACCGCAGGCGATGGCCATCGGGAACATCCACAGTGGGATCATCGCCGGGAAGTTGAAGGGGGTAATACCGGCGCATACGCCGATGGGTTGGCGCAGGGTGTAGGTGTCCACACCGCCCGCGACGTTTTCAGCGAATTCGCCCATCTGCAAAGTACCGATGGAGCACGCGTGCTCGACCACTTCCAGGCCACGGAAAATATCACCCTCGGCGTCGGCAATGGTCTTACCCTGCTCGGCGCTGAGGACTACGGCGATGCGCTTGGAATGCTCACGGATCAGGGCTTGCAGCTTGAGCATGATGCGCATGCGCGCGCCGATCGGCGTCAGCTTCCAGGTCTGGAAGGCGCGATGGGCGGCGTCGATGGCGGCGTTGACTTCATCGGCCGTGGCAAACGGGACTTTGGCCAGCACCTCTTGGGTGGCCGGGTTGACGATGTTTTGCCATTGGGTGGTCCTGGACTCGACCCACTCGCCGTTGATCAGCAACTTGACCTGTTTAACGGAAATATCGGCAGATGCGTTCATGTGGTCTCCAACTCTTATATTTATGTAGAGACAAGGCGCGTGAATCGCCTTGAAGAATGAGGCGTTCGGACTGTTTTTGGAGTATAGATGTGCAAATCTCTAATAAGAACGCACATAAAAGCCGGTCCAATATGCAAAAAAACATCACATCGTTGGGCTCCCTGAACTGGGACGACCTGAAGTTTTTCCTCGAAGTGGCCCGCACCCGCAAGGCCAGCGTCGCTGCCAAACGCCTGGCGGTGGACTACACCACCGTGTCGCGGCGCATCAGTTCATTGGAAGTGTCCCTCGGCACGTTGCTGTTCGAAAAATCCCGGACCAACGGCTTTGTCCTCACCCCCGAAGGCCAGCGCCTATTGGGTTACGCCGAGTCCATCGAAAGCACCTTGCACATGGCCTGCGAGCAAGTCTCCGGTTCCGGCGTGGCGCTGTCCGGTCACGTGCGCATGGGCTGCACCGAAGGCTTTGGCAGCTTCTTCGTGACCCCGCAGTTGAGCCACTTCGTCGACACCTACCCGGCCATCTCGGTCGACATCCTGCCCCTGCCTCACTTCATCAGCCTGTCCAAGCGCGAAGCCGACATCGTCATCGCCCTGGAACGCCCGGAACATGGGCCGTATGTGTGCTGCAAACTGTGCGACTACAAATTGCAGCTGTACGCGACCCAGGACTACCTCGACCAACACCCGCCCATCCGCAAACCTTCGGATTTGGTCGAGCATCCGTTTATCAGTTATGTGGATGACCTGGCGTTCAGCTCGGAGCTGTTGTACCTCGCGAACGTAGTGCCCGGCGCCAGCGCGAGCTTGCGCAGTACCAGCGTGATAGCGCAGTACGTCGCGGCGCAGCAAGGCCGGTCGATGGCGATCCTGCCGTGCTTTTTGGCGGCGCAGGATCCACGGTTGTTGCCGGTTTTGGGGGAGCAGATTGCGATTACGCGGCAGTTCTGGATGTATTGCCGGGAGGACTTGCGCAAGCTGAAGCGGATTACGTTGTTGTGGGATTACATCCGGGAAGTGACGGAGCAGAATCAGGGGTTGTTGATGGGGGAGACGCGGGAGATCAGGTTTGCGGATTAAAAGGCCAGCAACGACGTGAGATGAGCAAGGCGGTGGTGGATAACTCGAGCCAGGCGATGACGCCCTCAGTTAAATGTGGGAGGGAGCAAGCCCCCTCCCACACTTTGATTGCACTTCAAGTTGAGAGGGGTGAGGCGACTCAATCCGCGATCACTACAATCGACACCCGACGATTCTCCGTGCGCCCCGCCGCCGTGGCGTTGGACGCCACGGGTTCGGCGCTGCCCAACCCGCGCAGTTGGATGTTTTCTTCTTTCATGCCCACGCCTTGCAGCACCGTGGCGACGCTTTTGGCGCGGCGCAAGGAGAGTTGTTGGTTATAGATTTCCTTGCCCGAGGCATCGGTGTGGCCGTCGACGCGGACGCGTTCGATGCCCACGCCCAGCAGGGCTTTGCCGATGCGTTGGACGATGTCGGTGCTGGGCTGGTTGAGGGTTTCGACATCGCTGCCGAACAGTACTTTGCCCGACAGGCCGAATGCCCAGCCTTCGTCGGTGAGTTCAAAACCTTGCTGTTTAAGGACCGCGATCTGCGCCGGGGTCAGGCCTTTGGGTGGGGCTGTCTGGCAACCGCCGAGGGCAAGGAAAGCCACCAGCAATGAGATGAATAAAACGCGCGCGGTCGAGAACAAGGGATCAACTCCTGTGTTGAGTGTTGACGGTAGAGTGCTCCGACTCTGCCGTTTGCTGGCCGCCCTGAGAAAACCGTTTGGCCTGGTACATCGCCGCGTCAGCGGCATTGAGCAAGGTGCCGGGGGTGACACCATGATCGGGATAAATGGCGATGCCAATGCTGAGGGAGGTCAACACCTGGGTATTGCCCGGCACGGCAATCGGCAGGTCCATGCTGGCGATGATCTTGTCGGCGATGCGCTGGGCATCCTCCACTTTGTGCAACGGCGCCAGCAGGATGGCGAACTCATCACCGCCCAGGCGCGCCACCAGGTCATCGTCACGCAGTTGCGCACGCACGCGGTCGGCGACGGCCACCAGCACGGCATCGCCAGCGGCATGGCCGAAGTTGTCGTTGATGTCTTTGAAGCGGTCACTGTCGAGGAACAACACGGCGACGCGCTCGTTGACCTTGGCGGCGCTGCGCAGTGCGCGGATCAGCCGGCCTTCGAAGAACGCCCGGTTGGGCAGGCCGGTGAGGCTGTCGTGGTTGGCCTGGTGGGCGAGGGTTTCGTTTTCGCTTTGCAGATGGCTTTGCCAGGCTTCCATCTCGCCGAGCAAGGCATTGAAGTCGCTGCCCAGGCTGTCGAGTTCGGCGATCCGCGCCGGCGGCACGCGACGGTCGAAGTCGCGTTCGCTGCGCGCAGCGTGGGCCACGGCCGCGAGGCTTTGCAACGGCCCGGTGATGCCCTTCAGCAGGCGGCGCGCCAGGTGCAGGGCAACCCAGGCGCTGAGGACGGTACAGATCAGGATGCCCGCCAGCCCGCTGAGCAGGAAACGCAGCAAACTGCCACCGTGGCCGGTCAAGTGGATGCTGCCGATGGTGCGGCCCTGGTGCAGGATCGGCTGGCTGATGGGCTGTTCAAGCAGGGTATGCGCCAGCGCCAGTTCAACCCGCGAGAGCATGCCGGTTTCCGGGCGTTCCCAATGTGCCAGCAGCCTGCCGCTGGCATCGAACACATCGGCCTGGGCCACTTCTTCCGTAGAAGCAATCAGGCTAAGGGCCTCGGTGGCCGCGGCGCGGTCGTTGAACACTACCGCCGCTTCGACGGTGTAATTGATGGAACGTGCGATCAGATGCAGGTTGTGTTCGGCGTAGACCCGCAGCGCCAACACGCCGAGCAGGGTCAGAGACACGCTGGCCAGGGTCACGGCAACCAGCGCCAGGATCAGGTGCCCTCGGCCAATGACCGAGCGCAGGGTGGGGCGCACAATCACGGCTGTCATGAGGCCGGCGCCCGGCGACGGGACAGTTGCAGCACACTGGGGTGGATACGCACGCCGCTGCGCGCCACCGAGTCGAGGTTGACCTCGAACGACACTTGCTCATCGCCCACCCGCAGGCAGAACAGGCTGCCGACGGTGCACTGGTCGCCGCCTTCGCTGATGCTGAGCACCGGGTGACCGATCAGCGAGGCAAACAGGCGGCTGCGTTCATCCGTGCTGAGTTTGCCGATGTACACGGCGTCGCAGGCGCTGACGATGTCGGGATGGTCGGCCAACAGTCGCCGCACCACCACCGGACGGCCGGTGGCTTGGGTGGTGCCTTTGATCAGGTCGTCGGTGTATTGGGTCGGGCCGACGATGCACAAGCGCAACTGCGCAGGCTCCACGGGCCAGCGGGCATAGCTGAGGATGCCGAGGACCACTTGGGTGACGGCCTGGGCGCGTTGGTCAGCCGGGCCTGGGGCCTCGGCAAATACGCGGGGCGCCAGCAGCCACAAAACCGCCACAAGCAGCAGGCGTCTCCAGCTCAAACTTCGCTCTGTGGGCGAGACGGCCACGTTCATGCAGCGATACTCTCAGGTGTTTTCGGAGTGATGCCGCAACGATAGCACAGCCTCAGAAATTTCTGACTCCTGGCCCAACTCCAGCATCAACCCACTCAAGCGTTTGACCTTGCGTCGCACGGCCTCTTCAAACACTCCGCCACGGGGTTCGATCAGGCTGAACCAGCGCTTGGCGCGGGTGATGCCGGTGTAGATCAGTTCCTTGGTCAACACCGGGTTCAAGGCGTCCGGCAGGATCAACGCGGTGTGGGTGAATTCCGAGCCTTGGGATTTGTGCACGGTCATGGCGTACACGGTTTCCACATCATTCAAACGGCTGGGCAGTACAAATCGCACGCCGCCTTGCCCGTCGTTACGTGGGAAAGCGACACGCAACACCGGGTCGCCGCCGTCACTTTCGGGCAGCTTCAGGGCGATGCCGATGTCGCCGTTCATCAGCCCCAGGCCGTAATCGTTGCGCGTCATCAGCACCGGGCGGCCTTCGTACCATTGTTCGTCACCCTCGATCAGCCGCACTTTGCGCAAGGCTGCGGTGATGCGCAGGTTCAGTCCTTCCACGCCCCAAGGGCCTTTGCGTACGGCGCAGAGCAGTTGGAACGCATCGAAGGCTTGCAGCAGTTGTTGCGCCCAGTGGGTCCAGGCGAGGTTGTCGCGTGGGGTGTCGAGGGCGGGACGTGCGCTGTGCAGCAGGTTGAGGTAATAGCGATAACCCTCAGCGCCATCGCCCTGCCCGTCCAGCACCAGGCGTTCCAGGGCATGGTCGTGCTCACCTTTGAGGCTGACACAGAACAGGTCGCTGTGACTGCGAGCGGCCAGCAGCTTGCGGGCCTCTTCGGCGTTTTGCTGATTGACCCAGCGTGCCAGTTGGCCGATGCCGCTGCCTTCGCCGAAACGCCGCGAGTAACGCAGCATTACCACTTGCTGAGCCAGGGGATGGCTGCCGTCGAGGTCTTCTTGCAGGCCGCTGGCGTCGAGGTCTTCACCGCTGACGGCTTGCAGCCATTGGCGAGTCTGGGGGCTGTACCAGCCGGCTTCGGCGTCGCGGCACAAATCACCGAGTACGGCGCCGGCCTCCACCGAGGCGAGTTGGTCTTTGTCGCCCAGCAGCACCAGGCGCGCATGGGGCGGTAACGCGTCGAGCAGGTTGGCCATCATTTCCAGGTCGATCATCGAGGCTTCGTCCACCACCAGCACATCCAGGGGCAACGGATTGCCAAGGTGATGACGGAAGTGTCGGGTGCCGGGGCGACTGCCCAGCAAGCGGTGAACAGTGGTGACCTGGGTCGGGATCTTTTCCTTCACGTTTTCCGGCACTTTCAGCGACAGCACTTGCTGGCTGATGGATTCGGTCAAACGTGCGGCAGCTTTACCGGTGGGCGCGGCCAAGCGGATACGCAACGGGCTGCCGGTTTCCACTGCGGGTGCTTGTAACAGGGCGAGCAGGCGCACCACGGTGGTGGTCTTGCCGGTGCCGGGGCCGCCGGTGACGATGCTGAAAGCACCGCGCGTGGCCAGGGCGCAGGCAAGTTTTTGCCAGTCAATCACGCCATCGGGCGCCGGCTGGTCAAACAGGCCGTTCAAGCGTTGGGGCAAGTCGGCCGCGACGGTTTCCTGGGTCGCCAGGCGCAGGCGCAGGGCGGTGTCGATGCGCCGTTCGTAGGTCCAGTAACGGCGCAGGTACAGGCGTTTGCCCGACAGCACCAAGGGACGACTGTGCGCCGACTCGCTGCCATCCAACGCCAGGGCGACCAACGGGCTGGCGGCCAGCGCATGGCACCAGTGGGCGCCATCGAGGCCGTCGAGCAACTGCGACGGTAGCAGCATGGCGCCGGTTTGCAGGTCGCCTTCGGGCGGCAGGGACAAGGCAAAGTCCGGCGCCTTGAGGGTTTCAAACAGGTCCAGACACACATGGCCGTGGCCCAGTTGGTGGCTGGTCAGGGCGGCCGCCAACAACACCAGCGGGTCGGCGTGTGGGTCGAGTTCGTGCAGGAAGCCGACAAAGGCTTTGTCCAACGCCCGCAGCCAGCCGCGATCAACCCAACGGTCCAGCAAGTGGAGCAGGTCAGCGGCGCGGTTCAGAGGCTCCAGCGCCTCCAGCGGTAAGGGCGACAGGCTCATAACAACACTCCTTGTTCCCAGGCGGGCTCAACCTTGGGCGGGATGGGCTTGCCCTGGAACAACAGGTCCAGGCCTTCGATCAGCTCACGCGGCGGCCGCGTGAAAAACGCGCCTCGGCTGACGGCTTGGGTGCCGCGCAGGAATACATACAGCGCGCCGCCGACGTGGCGGTCGTAGTCGTAGTCCGGCAGACGCGCCTTGAGTTGGCGATGCAGGGCCAGTAGGTAAAGGACATATTGCAGGTCGTATCGATGCTCAAGGATCGACTGTTCCATGGCCGCTTGCGTGTAGGCCAAATCGTCAGGGCCGAGCCAGTTGGATTTGTAGTCAGCCACGTAGTAGCGGCCGTCGTGTTCGAAGGTCAGGTCGATAAAGCCTTTGAACATGCCGTTGAGCAGCACCGGTTCGGCAGCCACGCGGGAGACGCCGTTATGGGTGTGCTGGCACACCAGTTTGTCGAGGGCGAGCACGTCGACTTTATGGCTGGCGAACCAGAACTCCATTTCGATCTGGTACTGCTGCAGGCTGCTCAGGGTGACGTGGTCGTTATCCACCGGCAGCGGCGTTTGCAGCAAGTGCCCCAGCCAATCGCTGAGGGTGATGATCCAGCCTTCCCAGTTGCGGCGATTGCAGCGCGCGCCGACGGCGTTTTCGATGGCGTCCGGCGTCACATTGAAGCTTTCTTCACCCGCCCATTCCAGCAGGCCGTGAAGAAAGGTCCCAGGGTTAGGACCGCGTGGGAAACGGTGAATATCGCCGCCGGACGCCGCTACTTCACGCGGCGCGTCAGGGTCGAGGCGTTCGTCATCAAACAGCTTTTGCGCTTGTGGGCTTTCGGGCGCTTCGAGGCTGGCAACACTCATGCTTTCACCAATACGCAAGGCGCTGTAGGAGGCGATCCACCAGTTTTCGGCAGCCTTGCGTTTGGGCAGCAGCGGCGCGAGCAAGGTCGCTTGGTTGCGCGGCGGGTGGAACACGATGTCCTGGGACTCGGGCACGTGTGCATAGTGGATGGCCGGGCAGCCTTCCTGCAGGTCCAGCAGCCAGCGCGCCAGGCCGGCTGACTCACCCAATGCAGCACCGGCGCCGAGCAGGTAGCCCAGCGCCGACAGGTGCAATACCGAGCTGCTGCTGTTACCGCGCTTGAGGTCGCCAACGCCAAGCCAGCAGGCGTGTTTGGCGCGGGTCAGGGCCACGTAGAACAAACGCAGGTCTTCGGCCAGACGCTCGTCATCAGCCTGGGCGATCAACTCAGGCGTAGGGCGCAGGCTGACATGGGACTTGCCGTGTTCGTCATGGTAATGCAGCGGCAGGCGACTGCCGTCCACCGGCTTGGCCGAGCAGATGAAGGGCAGGAAGACCAGGTCGTACTCCAGGCCCTTGGACTTGTGGATGGTCACGACCTTGACCAGTTGCTCATCGCTTTCCAGGCGCAGGATCTGCTCTTCGCCGGCCTGGCCCGATAACGCGAGCTGTTCGGCCAAGTGGCGGATCAGTGCCTGTTCGCCGTCCAACTCGGACGCGGCCTGTTGCAGCAGTTCGCTGAGGTGCAGCAGGTTGGTCAGCACCCGTTCGCCGTCGCTGCGGGCGATCAGGGCTTGCGGCAGTTTGAAGTCGTGCAGCAGACGGCGCAGCATCGGCAGCACGCCTTGGGTGCGCCAGATCATACGGTAGCCACGGAACTGCATCACGCGGGCTTCCCACGCCAGCTCGTCCTGGTTCAGACGCTCCAGTTCCGGCAGTGACAGGTTCAGGGTGACGCATGCCAGAGCGGCGCGCAGTGGGCGCTCAACGTCCGGCTCGGCGCAGGCCTTGAGCCAGGCCAGCAGGTCGTGGGCCTCCTGGGCGGCGAACACTGAATCCTTATCGGACAGGTACACGCTGCGCACACCGCGGGCGGCCAGCTCGGCGCGCACGGCTTGGGCTTCCTTGCCGTCGCGCAACAGAATGGCAATGTCTGACGGCAGTACGCCGTCGAAGCGGTCGTCCGGTTGTAAGAAACCGGCCGTACCCTGCTGGCCACCGTTGAGCAATTCGACGATCTGCGTGGCACACGCGGCGGCCAATTGCTGACGGTACACAGCATTGGAAACAGGCTGGTCGGTGGGCAGGTGCCAGAGGTTCATCGCTGGCAATGTTTGACCATCGACCTGCAGCTTTTCCTTACGGCCTTGGGATAGCACCGGGTGGAACGGCACCGGGTTTTCGCCTGTCGGTTCGCGGAACAGGAACGCGCCCCGGCCCGTTTCTGCGCGCTGGAACACATGGTTCACCGCCTCGACCATCGCATGGCTGGAACGGAAGTTGGTGCCCAGGGTGTGGTGACGCCCAGTGGTGGACTGGCGGGCGCGCAGGTAGGTGTAGATGTCGGCGCCACGGAACGCGTAGATCGCTTGCTTGGGGTCGCCGATCAGGAACAGGCCACTGTCGAGATGATTTTCTTCGATGCGGTAAATGCTGTCGAAGATGCTGTATTGCACCGGGTCCGTGTCCTGGAATTCGTCGATCAGGGCCACCGGGAATTGCTCGCGGATCACGTTGGCCAGACGCTCGCCGCCCTCTGCTTGCAGGGCAGCGTTGAGGCGGATCAGCATGTCGTCGAAACCCATTTCGGCGCGACGGCGTTTTTCTTCTTCGAAGCGTTTGCCCACCCAGCCGGCGGCGTGTTGCAACACGGCGGCGTCGGGGGTTGGCAGGGCGTCGAGAGCGGCTTTGAGGCCGGCCATGGCCTCGATACCGGGGTGCTGCGGCGGGTCGCCCTTCCAGGCTTCGGCCATACCGTCGGGGGTCAGGCGGGTGAAGCCGGTGCCGATGTCCAGTTGCTCAAGGGTTTCATCGGCAGCCCAGGCACTGATTTTTTCGAACCAGGGCTCAAAGTAACGCGCTGCATCTTGCGGCGTCGACGGTTTTGGCGGCCACGGCTTGCAGGCAGATATCGCGCAGCTCTGCTGCCCAATGCTGCCACGGTGCCTTGAGTTGTATCAGGGCTTCTCGGCGCTCTTGCAGACAGGCGTTGATCAGTTCCGCTGGCTCACGGGTTTCATCAGCAGGCCGTTCGCTGCCAAACAGTGCGCGCACCCGAGGCATCAGGGCGGCGGGTCCGCCCCAGTTGTTGCGCACCCAGTTGAGCGCATCGTCATGCATCGGGTAACAAAACAGCCGCCAGTAGTCGCGCAGCACTTCGCCAAGCAGGTCGCTGTGGTCGGTTTCCAGGGTTTGGGTGAACAGGCTGCCGCTGTCGAATGCGTGTTCGCGCAGCATGCGCTGGCACCAACTGTGGATCGTGGAAACCGCCGCTTCGTCCATCCACTGAGCGGCGATGTCCAGGCGGTTGGCGCAGGCGGACCATTGTTCGGGCAGGTATTGCGCGCGCAGGTCGGCGATCAACGCGTCAGGTTGTTCAATCTCATCGCGGAAGAAGCGTGCGGCTTCGGCCAGCCGAATGCGGATACGCTCGCGCAGTTCTTTGGTGGCGGCATCGGTAAAGGTGACGACGAGGATTTGCGGTGGCAGCAACTCGCGACCGAACCCGGATTCCTGACCACCATGACCCAGCACCAGGCGCAGGTACAGGGCGGAAATAGTGAAGGTCTTGCCGGTGCCGGCGCTGGCTTCGATGAGTTGGCTGCCACGCAGCGGGAAGGCCAGGGCCAAGGGTTTGCTGCTCATGCGCCGGCCTCCTCGCCTGTGAGTGATCGCCATGGGGCGTTGATCAGGGGTCGATACAGGGTTTCGCACCAGCCTTCGAATTCTTCGCTGGCAATCAAGGCAGCGTAATCAGGGAATTGCCGGGTGAGCGCCGGGGTTTCGCGGCGTTCGCCGTCGGTGGTCAGGCCGTCGCCTTCATAGGCTTTGCTCGCTGCGGCATGGGCTTTGGCCGGGTCGGTTTGGCTGAGCCAGGCGAAGGCGGTTTTGACGGCGACCGGCAGCGGTTTTCTCATTGCGCTGTGCCAGGCCAGCAGCAGGTTGCGGAGGATTTCCTGGGCGGCGGGTTTATCCAGCGGCGCCAGTAGCAACGTGTCGTCACTGGCCACCAAACCGGTGCTCAGCGGCAGGCCACAGGCACACGCCACGACATGGTTGACCCAAGGACGGATCAGTCGATGCCACTTGCGTGTCTTGGTCGACCCGATGCTATTGGGGATGGTGGTGACACTCAGCAATCCACCATCACTGCGTCGATGCAGGCCGCTGATCCAGCCTTCGAGCGCAATACCTTGATGCTCAAAACTGATCGGCTCAGCGCCGGAGTGCGGGGTGGGCCAGAGGGCCAGCAACTGTTGGTAGCGTTGCAGCAGGCCGGGCAAGGGCTCGATCAGTTCGTTGCGCAAGCATTCGCCGAAACCGACCATGGGCAGCAAGCCACTCCCTTGCAGACGCAAGGCCTGGGCGTTGAGGGCCAGGTCGAGGTGATCGGGTTGGGACAGCGCCGCATTCAACAGGCTGTCGCTCAGGCTGTAGCGTTGCAGCGCATCAAGGACGAACGGTTCTTCATCGGCCAGGGGTACTTCGGCGGCTTCGAAGAACACTTTCAGTCGCTGGCTGAAGAAGTGCTTGACCGGGTTGCGTAGGAAATCCTGCAACTGGCCGAGGCTCAGGGGTTCTTCCTGATGGTGTGGTGCCAAATCGTCTTGTTCAGGCGTGGCGACCTGCATCTCATGAAGTAACTGCCATTCGCGGGCGTAGCTGAACAGCGGATCGCCTGCGTGGAAGTAGCGGGCGCTGAAGGGTTGGAGTGGGTGTTCCTGGGTCATCGCTTCGAGCAGTGGTTGTTCTGCTCGTGCGTTATGCCAGCCGCTGGCGATATGGTCGCGCAGTTGGCCGATCAGGACGGAGGCCGGGCGCTCGCTGTTATCGCGGATGCTGCGGCCGACCCAACTGATGTAGAGCTGGTCGCGGGCCGACAGGAGGGCTTCGAGGAGCAGATAACGGTCGTCTTCGCGGCGCGAACGATCGCCGGGACGGTAGTCGCTGCCCATCAGGTCGAAATCCAGCGGGGGTTGGGCACGTGGGTAATCGCCGTCGTTCATACCGAGCAGGCAAACCAGCTTGAACGGGATCGCACGCATCGGCATCAAGGTGCAAAAATTGACAGCACCGGCGAGGAAACGCTGGGATAGACGGCCTTGGTCCAGGCCGGCGAGCCAGGCTTCGCGGACTACGGTGAGCGGTAACTCGTCCTGTAGGCCAACTGACTCGCAGGTTTCCAGCCAGGTTTCTCTGAGCTGCTCAAGCTGACCCAACAGGAAATCGTCGTGCTCGCTGCTGGGCAGAAAGAACAGTTGCATCAGGCGTTGCAGACGTTCGCCCCATTCGTGGGGAGCCGCTGGTTGTGACAGGGCCTGATGGGCATCGCTGAGCGCGTCGAGCAACGCCACTAGCGGTCCGATCAAGGCCGCATCGAGCCCGCCGATTTCGTCGTAAGGTTCGATACCTTCGCAGGCAGCGCCGGTGCCGACGGCATAACCCAGCAGCATACGGCGAAGACCGAAACGCCAGCTGTTCTGCTCCAGCTCGCTTGGCAAGCCGAGGCCGGCGCGTTGTTCGGCGTTGAGGCCCCAACGGATACCAGCACCTTCGATCCAGCGGTGCAACGTGGGCAGGTCGCGTTCCTTGATGGCAAAGCGTTCGCGCAAGGCCGGGACGTCGAGCAGGTCAAGAACTTCGCTGACGGGGAAGCGGCTGTCGGGGAGTTTTAACAAGTGTTCGACGGCGATCAGCAGAGGATCGCGGCCACGTTGGCCTTGGTCGGTCAGGGTGAAGGGGATGAAGCGTGGATCGTTTCTTTCCAACTGGCCGAATACCGCACGGATATGCGGTGCGTAGCTGTCTACGTCGGGGACCATGACGATGATGTCCCTTGGGCGAAGTGTGGAGTCGGCGCTGAAACGTTGGAGCAATTGGTCGTGGAGAATTTCCACTTCGCGCTGGGCACTGTGGGCGATGTGGAAGCGAATTGAGGTGTCACGCGCCAGGTCGACTGCGGGCCATAGGTCGCGAGTTTCATTGAGTGGACGCAGTTCGAGGATATCGTCCTGGAGTTGGTTGAGCAGCGTGGTGGGTTCGCTTTCGCTGAACAGATCGATGCGTCCATCACGGAAGGCAGCGCGGTAACTGTTGGGATCGTCGTAACTGTCCAGCAGGCTGATGTAGTCGCGGCCTTGTTTGCCCCAGGCGGCGAGTAACGGGTGGGCGTGTTGGTGCAGGGTCTGCGGGTCGATGGTGACCGGCATGCCGGCTTTGCGCGCTTGGCGTTTGTATTCGTTACGCAGTAGATCTTTATCAGCGACGATGTCGGACCAATGGTGGCGGCAAGGGTTGTGCACGCACAGCAAGACTTGGCTGAAACGGGCCAGGCCGGCCAGTGCTTCGAGTGCCTGGGCGGGCAAAGAAGAAATCCCGAAGACAATCACCCGCGAAGGCAAGCCCTTAGGCGCCTCTTCAAGGGTATTGATACGTTCGATGAAACGCTGGTGAACGCCAGCGCGGCTTTCGGCCATGCCCTCTTCACCGACGTCCAGGAGCAGCGCGCGCCATAGCTCGGCTTGCCAGCAGTTGGCAGGATTGAGCGGCTTGGATTCCCCTCGACCATTGCGCAATTGGTGGCGGCCGGCTGCCCAGTCTTCCAGCCAGTCGGCACGGTAGACCTGATATTGGTCGAACAGATCGGCCAGGCGTTCCGCTAGCTGGTAGCGTTTACGCAGGTCTGTGTCGTTAGTCAGAAAGCGCTGCAATGGCTCGAAGTGCGGCTGACCGATCAGTTCAGGGAGCAGGCGCATCAAGCGCCAGGTGAGCGGAGCTTTATCGAGCAGGGACTTGGGGGGGGATTTCGTCACGTCCCAGGACCATGCGATAGAGCTGCCACATGAAGCTGCCGGGGAGCTGAACATCGATGGCGGCGGCGATTCCGCAGCCGCCCATATCGTCGTCTTCCGGGTCTTCAGCCAGGGCCAGTTTGAGCCACTGGGCAATCCCGTTGCTTTGTACCAAGGCGATTTCGTTTTCCAGGGGCGCCAAAGGATAACGGCGCATCCAGCTCACCACCAGGCTGCGCAGTTCGTCCAGCCGATTGCCGTGAACCACCATGAATCCAGCACTGAGGGACGTCGCATCCGGCATAACGGCTTCCTTGGGAAAAACAAAATCGAGGCATGGACTTTAGCACTGAAGATGGCCGAGATGACCGCTTCAGCCTTTTCCGAGCGCCCAAAACAAAACCCCTGTTTGCGTTAG
>NZ_JADDUM010000053.1 GCF_015163715.1 Pseudomonas cyclaminis | reverse complement strand
GGCTGCTGCGCAGCCCAGCGCGGGGCAAGCCCGCTCACCACGGAGTTATGAATAAGCCTTTAAGAGTTGTGTAGATACTCATGCCCGATGAGGCCGTGTCAGTTGATGCATCTTGGCTGACACACTGCTATCAGGGGCAAGACCCCTCCCACAGGGATAGCACTTCGCCCCAGACTCTCAGAGTTTTCCCACGACTGTTTCAGGTTGTCGCTCGGAACGCGGCTGACTAACCTCTCCGCCGTCGCTGCCAATTCAGCGACCGGATTTGACCGTCCGACTCCCAACTGCATCTGTGCCACATCGAATCAGGCGTTTTCTTGACGCCTGCTGTATCGTGTCGCGGCAGCTGTACGCGGGATACCTTAGGGTATGCCGGGCTCCTTGGGACCGGTCGGTCAACCCGCGTATAGCTGCCACCCTAATTCGTTTGACCGCGAACCGTGGCGGCTCCATTCCCCTTGGAGTTCCACCATGATCAAAGACACCCCAAATCCCCCAGAAAAACTCTTCACCGTACGCCCCAACCTGGGCACCGAAACGCTGCTGGTCAACGCCTCCCAGGATCTATCCTCAATCACCGACATCGCCACCCACCTCGCCTTTGAAATCGACGGCACCCAACGCAATGTGGCACTGGGCATCTGCCGCATGCTCGAAGGCGTACAACTGCTGGTGGACAAGGCGCTGGACGAGGCTCATCCGGCGGCCTGAACGTAGACGGCACCAGGCGCCTGAGCTATCTTCGGGCGCTCCTCTCGACAGAACCGGAACAGGAAGTTACCGCTTGAGCACCTCCCCCCTATTGCGAAGCCGAACCTTCGCCCTCCTCGCCGGCACCGCCTTCATTGCCATGGATCAGCTTGTAAAACTCTTGGCCCTGGTTTCACTGGCGGCCAACAGCTTCAAAATCGGCTCAAACCCGATCAATCTTGCGTTGGAGCTAAGCCTTAACCCCGGCGCATTCCTGAGCCTGGGCGCCGCTTTGCCGCCACAAGTCAAACAACTGATCTTTATCGTCGGCGTAGCCGTTGTGGTGGCCTGGGCGATGGGGTGGTCCCTCGCCAACTGGAACCAGCCGCTGCGTAAAGTCTTGCCGCTGTACGCCATCGCCTTGGGTGGCATCGCCAACCTGATCGACCGGGTGTTTCGCGACGGTCATGTGGTTGACTACATGGTCCTGAACGTCGGGCCAGCGCATACCGGGGTGTTCAATATTGCGGATATCGCGATTACCGTCGGTGCGTTGTACCTGCTGATCGACCTGTTCGTGAAGCCGCGTAAAGCCTAGGCGTATCAGTATTGCTCGCCCTCATCGCCTCGAATTTCAGCGGCGAGGGCTTGGGCGATCGCCTTGGCTTTCACGATGCTCTCGTCGCTGTATACAAACGAAATTCGGCCACGGCGATAATCGAAATAATAATCCTGCTGCGTGGTGGGAGAGGTCCAGTAAGCCGTTTGGTTACCGCCAATGGAGATCGTCGCTCCTGTCGTGGGATTAACGGCAGTCACTTCGTCCTGCAACACGATGGTTGGGTCACTGGCACACAAGGCATTCCACTCTTCAGGTGCTATTGCATTGCTTTCGGCACGGGCGATATGGAGTTCATAGGTCATAAGAATATCCATCAGAGAAAAGGGAAAGATTCTTGAAGGGCGAAGGCAGCCTAATACTCCCTTCAGCGTTTTTTTGCCCTTCGACGTCTACGTCAACTTGTCGATGACATACTGCTGAAACCACGCAGGCTGAGTGTCCGCCACAATATCGATATCCTCGCCTTCTGTAATCTCGGCAAGTTGCGCAAAGCGGGGCTCGCCGTCTTGCGAATTGTCAAAGATATAGGCCCGATTGGATAAGAGAATCGCCTCTGACAAGTTTTCCAAAGAGCGCTTATAACGTGATCGAATCTTGTCCGGTGGTACATCATGACCACCTATAGAGGCCCGGTAGGCAACCCGGGCAACGTTAATATCAGCATCTGCGGTAGCAACGTAATAAACGTATACCCGATAGCCGGCAGCTTTCGCCTGCCTTAACAGCTCAATCTTGCTGCCGTCCGACATGACTGTCTCGAATGTAAAACTCAAGCGTTCTTCAATCAGAGACACCCGAATAAAGTCAGAAAGAGCAGAAGCTATATAAGAGTCGATGTTGCGTGAAGCAAAAATGATCCGCTCACCCTTGGCGACCAGATCATCCAGTTTGGCGAGGGAATCGGGAAATTTTGAAAGCAGTGAATGACAGCGCAAAAACGCGATGGCACGCTCGGCGTAGCGGTATAACCCGAAGACGGCAAAGTCAAAAATACCCGTTTCACGAATGCCCAACTCAATCGCATCAGGATTGATGTAGTTGACCAGCAAGTGCGCCGGGACTTTCGAGTTGAATGTGCTCTTTCCACTCCCGTTCGGGCCGGCGAACATACGGACACGGGGGGTGGTACTCAAGCCTGAATCTGCGCCTGGGCAGACCGACGGTCCAACAAGGATTTTTTGGTTTTCAAGCGAGTGCCTGCCTTGAGAGTGCCGTAGGTTTCCACAGGACGGATAACCAAAGTCTCCGTATTGGAAACTTTAACCAACTGACCAGCGCGAACCACAAGCACGGACTCACCCTTGGAAAGGGCAACCTCGTAGGCATCCCTGAATGCTTTCGCCGCAATGGAGGGAATGCTCGATTCCTGGGCAAGAATCTGTGCTTCGGTAATTTGGGGCTTAACTTTTTTACGTGACATGCTGGTCTCCGGCTCAGGACAAGGGATGATCAATGGCAATGAGCGTAGATCACCTCAGGCGTCGAACGCTGGCTCGACTTTACCTCAATGTGTGTCCCATGTCCTGCTGCGGGCGGCCCAACACCCTCTAAGCGCTTTCGCACTCAAAACACCGACCACCCAATCCGCTCACTCAACAATTCCAACGCCTTGATCCCCGCCAGCGAGTTCCCCGCCGCGTTCAACTCCGGCGACCACACGCACACGGTGAACTGCCCCGGCACGACTGCGACAATCCCGCCGCCGACCCCGCTCTTACCGGGCAACCCCACGCGATAGGCAAAGTTGCCCGCCTCGTCATACAGCCCGCTGGTGGCCATGATCGAGTTGACTTGCTTGGTCTGGCGCGCCGTGAGGATCTGCTCGCCACTGTGGGCGCTGGTGCCTTCATTGGCGAGGAAGCTGAAGGCCTTGGCCAGGTCCAGGCAGCTCATCTGCAAGGCGCAGTAGTTGAAGTAGCTGTGCAGCACCGCGTCCACGTCGTTATGGAAGTTGCCGAAGGACTTCATCAGGTAAGCCATCGCCGCATTGCGCGCACCGTGCTGGGCTTCGGAGTCGGCGACAACTTTGTTGACCAGGATCTGCGGGTTGCCCGACAGGCGCCGCACAAAGTCGCGCATCGACAGAATCGGCACGGCGAAGCGTGACTGGTTGATGTCGCAGATCACCAGTGCGCCAGCGTTGATGAACGGATTACGCGGGCGGCCGCGTTCGAATTCCAGCTGCACCAGGGAGTTGAACGGCTGCCCGGACGGCTCATGGCCCAGGCGTTCCCAGATGCTTTCGCCGCCATGGTCGATGGCCTGCACCAGGCTGAACACCTTGGAAATGCTTTGCACCGAGAACAGCGTATCGGCGTCGCCGGCGCGGTAGGCCGAGCCGTCGTTGCCGTACACAGCGATGCCCAGTTGGTTGGCCGGCACATCGGCCAGGGCGGGAATGTAGTCGGCGACTTTGCCGAGGCCGATCAGTGGGCGCACTTCGTCGAGGATCGACTCCAGCAGCACCTGCATGTCTTGTCCTGTCATCGTGGTTTGAATCAGTGATAAGCGGGGCGCGGAGGATACCTGAAACACGCAGGTCAAGTGAGGTACTACAGAACGTGAAACCCCGCCTCGTCCCGGTAATACATGAGGGACTCGTACTGAAACGACATCAAGAAACAGGCGTCACACCTCGTAGCCAGTTGCTGCGCCACTTCCCTGACGTCAGCCAATGGATCAGCACCCTCCGGCGCAGGCCCTTTGATACGCAGATAACAACGAATGGCCACCGCAAATGCCAGATCATTCGTGTCTTGCGCACGAATATCAGGATCATCCACTTCATAGCAGCCGCTCAGAAAAAGACCTGAATAAAAATGCGCCTGCACCGACTGTTCATGCTGTTCCAGTTCAGCACCACCCACCGCGTTCACAGCGTCAGCCAGATGTGCCAGGGACATTCGCTTATCAGCCTCAAGATGAATATCAAGCCCCATGGAGCGCAGCCTCCAACTGTGTGTACAGGCGTAACCCCTCAGTCTCGTCAGCGTTTGCATCGAGAAACACCAGATCCTCGCAAAGCCCGGACGGCAACGAAATACCCACCACAAAATCTCGTCCTGTTGCGCCCGCCAAGGATTTTGCAAACAGGACCAATTGGTCAATTTGAGATTGGCTAACGGGAGGCAAAGGAAGGTTGAGCCCGATAAACCAATCATTCAGATCATCAGGCGCCATGTCGGGTGTACGCTCGTGCTGGTGATTCACAAACACGGCGCAATATTGCGCCCAATCGCTGACAAACGCGCGAAAGGCGTCGACCAATACCGATTCGACTGCTTGGTTGTCAGAACCATCGACGTAACAATAAAGCGTGGGCATGGTGCGCATCCTGGGTCCGCGTGCGGCGATTCTAGCGTGAACGCGTTAATACCTCGATTTTCAATGCGCGCGGAAGCCCCACACAATCTCTACCACCCGCTCGGCCACCACCAGATAAACCAGGATCAGCAACAGCTGCAACGCCAGGTGATAACGCAGCTTGGCCAGCCTGCGAATGCCATCGCTGACGTTCAGGAACATCAACACCGTGGACAGGATGATCAACCCCCAGCCCGCCACGTTTGACGCAAACACGCCGATAAAAAGGGCCTGCTGACCGAGAAGCGCGTTGGTGCCCGCCGCAAACAACAGTGCGCAGACCAGCAGGTTTTTCACATTGTCGAAAATCTGCGTACTCAGGTCGTTGTCCAACAGGGCCATATATCTTTTCAAAAACATGCGCATGGATCAGTACCGGGTAGGGATCGCTCGTCAGTCAAAGTAGTTCAATTGACCCTGCACCGCTCGCCGACCGGCGAGAAAGCCTGCCTCCTCGCCACAGATAGGTGTTGCGCGCCTTTAAAAATGCGCCACATCCGACACCCGCTCATCCAGCACATCCCGCGCCAGCGCCCAGGCCTGGTCCTTGGACTCCACCACCAGCAACGGATAGCCCCAGGCCTTGCCGAACATCAGCGCAAACGGTTTGAGTGCCAGGCGTTTGGCCGCGCTGGGTTCTACCTGGATCATGCCTTTGACGAACGTGTGCAGCGCCTGTCGGTGTTTCTTCATCCAGATCGAGGCTTGCTTGCGCTGTTCATGGGAGTGTTCGTAGTCGTTTTCGTCCACGGCTTTTTCGTGCAGCAGCAGGAAGGATTGCTGCCGTGCCAACAGGTCTTCAAAGACCCGGAAGGCGTCCTCCGGCCCGCCTTGGTTCGGGGCATCGAAGACGATTTTGACCACAGGGAATGTTGTACTGTCGAGTCGCATGGCAAAGCTCCTTAATGAGAGTGGATCTCAATATAAAGCTCGAACCACTGGACGGCATTGCACAGAATAGCCAGACTGTTTCGCAATCCGGCCAACCTGCGATCCCCGCCATGAAGCACCACCGCCTTGATCTGCTCGACCCGCTCACGGCCAAGGATGCCGATGTAGTCCCCCGCGCCGTGGTGGCCGTGGGTGCCAGCAGCGCGTCGGACACCTGGGAGCACACCCCGCACACCCACCGCAAATGCCAGTTGATGTACACCCTGCGTGGGGTGATCCACTGTGAAATCGAGGCGGGGATCTGGATCGTGCCGCCCCAGTGCGCACTGTGGATTCCCGGCGGCATACCCCATTCGGCACGCGGGTCCGGCGAGGCGCAAGTGTATTGCCTGCTGATCGAGCCCGACGCCACCCACGCCTTGGCACCACACTGCTGCACGCTGGCGGTGTCGGGCCTGCTGCATGAATTGATCAGCAAGGCGGTGAATTTCCCGCAGTTGTATGACGAGGCCGGGGCCCAGGGGCGCTTGATCCACACATTGCTGGACGAACTGGCCGCCGCGCCGATAGAAGCCCTGCACCTGCCCATCCCCCAGGACGCACGCTTGCGCCGCCTGGCCAATAGCCTGCTGGCCGACCCGGCCGACAAAGCCACCCTCGGCCAATGGGCCGTGCGTATCGGCATGAGCGAGCGCAGCATGACCCGCCTGTTACTGGAGGAACTGGGCCTGAGTTTTGGCCGCTGGCGTCGACAGTTGCATGTGATCCTGTCGTTGCAACGTCTGGCCACGGGCGAGAGTGTGCAGCGGGTGGCCCTGGACCTGGGTTATGAAAACGCCAGCGGCTTTATCACCATGTTCCGCAAGACCGTAGGCCAGCCGCCGGCTCGCTATCTGGCGGATCGGGCCGCGGTGTTCAGCGCGACTGCCCAGAGCAGCGGGCATCTCCTGCCCATCGGGATGGGCGAAAAGCGACCTAAGCTCAGGTCTAAAGATTATTTATCGAATGGTTTTTAGAACTTTATGCTTGATCAAATTTCGCTGAGCATCGAGCGCGCCTTATGTCCATACGTCGTCCCATCGCCGCTGTATTGGGGTTACTGGCCTTGTCTGTCGCCCTAAGCGCGCAGGCCCAGGAAACCCTGCGCATCGGCTATCAAAAATCCTCTACCTTGATCACCCTGCTGAAAACCCAAGGCACCCTGGAGAAAGCCCTCAAGGCTGACAACATCGATGTGAGCTGGCACGAGTTCCCCAGCGGCCTGCCGCTGCTGGAGGCGCTGAACGTGGGCAACGTGGATATCAGCGCGACGTGGCCGACACGGTGCCGATCTTCGCCCAGGCGGCGCAGGCCAAGCTCACCTACTTCGCCCAGGAAGCGCCCTCGCCGTCGGCCCAGGCCATCGTGGTGCGCAAGGACTCGCCGATCCAACAGTTGGCCGATTTGAAGGGCAAGAAAATTGCGGTCACTAAAGCCGCCGGCACCCACTATTTGCTCATCGCTGCGCTGAATAAAGCCGGGTTGGCCTTCTCGGATATTGAACCTGCCTACCTGTCGCCCGCCGACGGTCGCGCCGCGTTCGAAAACAACAAAGTCGACGCCTGGGTCACCTGGGAACCCTTCCTCACCAGCGTGCAGCGGCAACTGCCGACGCACACCCTGGCCGATGGCACGGGGCTGGCCAGCTACAAGCGTTATTACCTGACGGGCACGCCGTACGCCAAGGCGCATCCTGACGTGCTGAAGGTGGTGTATGGGGAATTGGAAAAAACCGGAAAGTGGGTGAAAGCCCATCCGCAGGACGCGGCGAAGGTGCTGGGACCGCTGTGGGGCAATTTGGACGTGGCCACGGTTGAAGCGGCGAACGCGCACCGCAGTTATCAGGTGCAGCCGGTGACGGTGGACCAGTTGGGTGAGCAGCAGAAGATTGCCGATGCGTTCTTCAAGGCGGGGTTGTTGCCCAGGGCGGTGGATGCCAAGGATGTGCAGACGTGGCGACCTTGAAGGCTGGTGTGATCTAAATGTGGGAGGGGCGG